>CALXIZ010000071.1 GCA_944388495.1 uncultured Clostridia bacterium
GTTTGCTCCGGATGATCCGATGACGAGAGAGAAGATGGCGACAATTCTGCACCGCTACACGCAGTGGAAGGGATATGCTTCTTCCTCCGCGGCGGATCTGAGCGGATGTGACGATATGTCACAGATCAGCGGCTACGCTTCCGCCGGATATTGTTTTCGGCGGGGGAAAGTGCTATAATAACTGAAATTCTGAAGGAAACGGAAGCGCCGGACGCCTTTCCGAAGCAGCGGAAAGGAACAGCGCATCGCAGGACAGAGAGACGGAGGGTCGAATGAGAAGAGAAATATTGAAGATGCTGGAAGCCAACGCAGATGTTTCGCCGGAGACGATTGCGGAAAAGACCGGACTTGCGGCGGATGAGGTCGTTTCGGAAATAGAGAGTATGAAGGAAGAGGGCATTATCTGCGGAAGCAGTGCGATCATCAACTGGGATAAAGCGGACAAGACGACAGTCACGGCTCTGATTGAAGTGAAGGTGACGCCGCAGAGAGGCGACGGGTTCGATAAGATTGCACGCCGTATTTACCGGAACGAAGAGGTGAGAGCGGTATTTCTCATGTCGGGCGGTTATGATCTCTGCGTCATGGTGGAAGGAAAGGATATCCGGGAGGTTTCCCTGTTCGTTTCAGAGAAGCTGGCCAGGATCAACGACGTGATTTCCACGGCGACTCATTTTGTACTGAAAAATTACAAGGATCACGGAATCATCATGGATGATCAGAAAGATGAAATGGAGAGGATGTCGATTTTAATATGAAAGAGAGCGAGAGCAGAAAGTACCTGTCGGAGAGCGTCAGAAGCATGCCGACGTCCGGCATCCGTAAATTCTTCGACGTCGCCAATACGATGGAAGACGTCGTTTCTCTGGGCGTGGGAGAGCCTGACTTCAATACGCCGTGGCATGCCGGCGAGGCGGCTGTTTTATCGATCGAAAGAGGTCAGACGTCGTATACCTCGAATCAGGGAATGCCGGAACTCAGAGAAGCGGTCTGCGATTATCTGCGGGAAAAATTCGATGTCTCCTACGGACCGGAAGAGATCATCGTTACCGTGGGAGCGAGTGAAGGCATCGATCTGGCGCTGCGCGCCATTCTCAATCCGGGAGATGAGGTTCTGGTACCGGAACCGTCCTATGTTTCCTACAAGCCGTGCGTCACTATGGCGGGAGGAGTTCCGGCCGTAATCGATACGAAGGCGGAAAATGAATTCCGTGTGACGGCGGATGAGATACGCGGCGCTGTTACAGAGAAGACAAAAGCGATTATCCTGCCGTATCCGAATAATCCGACGGGCGGAATTATGAGGCGCGAGCATCTGGAGGAGATCGCTCCCGTCATTATAGAAAATGATCTGATCGTCATCAGCGACGAAATTTATGCGGAGCTGACTTACGGCGGGATTCCTCATGTATCGATTGCCTCTCTGCCCGGAATGAGGGAGCGGACGATTCTTCTCAACGGCTTTTCAAAGGCTTTTGCGATGACCGGATGGCGTCTGGGATACGTGGCAGCTCCGCTGCTTTTTCTGGAGGAAATGCTTAAGATTCATCAGTACGTCATCATGTGTGCGCCGACGATGAGCCAGTATGCCGGACTTGAGGCGCTGAAAAATGAGCGGCGCGAAGATGAGCTGGCGCTGATGCGGGATGCATATGACGAACGCCGGCGCGTGATGGTGGACGGGTTCCGCGCTATGGGTCTCAGCTGCTTCGAACCGCAGGGAGCTTTCTATGTTTTTCCTTCGATCCGGAGTACCGGACTTTCCAGTGAGGAGTTCTGCGAGAGGCTCCTGTACGAAAACAAAACAGCTGTCGTTCCCGGCACGGCATTCGGACGTTCGGGAGAGGGCTTTATCCGCTGCTCCTACGCCTATTCTGTCGAAAGCATACAGGCGGCGCTGGAAAGGATCGAGGCTTTTTTAAAAAAAATGAAATAAAAATAAAATGAGAAAATTCCCGAAAACTGCTTTACAGCTGTATTTTCGGATGCTAATATAGATAGCTGATAAGATTGCTGTGACAAGATTGTCTGAAGGGCAAATTGTACATCAGGGACGGATATGCCGCGGCGCGGATCATCCGGATACAGAAAAAAAGGAGACATCATGGAAGTTACAATGCTCAAGGGAAAGATCCACCGTGTAAAAGTAAAGCAGGCGGAGCTGGATTATGTAGGAAGTATCACCATAGATGAGGATCTGATGGATGCTGCCGGCATTCTGGAATACGAAAAAGTGCAGATCGTGGATATCGATAACGGAAACCGCTTCGAAACCTATACGATCGCAGGGGAGCGCGGAAGCGGCATGATCTGCCTGAACGGCGCGGCTGCCCGCTGCGTCAGTGTGGGCGATCTCATCATTATCATGGCTTATGCATCCATGACGCCGGAAGAAGCAAAATCACACCGTCCGAAGGTCGTTCTCACGGACGGAGAAAATAAAATCACGAAGGTTACATCCTATGAGAAGCACGGGCTTCTCACAGAGATGCTGTAAGAATAAGAGCCGCCGTTTTACCGGCGGCTCTGTCCTGTTTTTTGCGGATTTCCGCAGAATGACGGTGCGCGGAGATGCGCGATTTTGTTAATATTTTAATTTATCCTGATGAAATGGACGGAAAACTTTTTATGTGATAGAATTAACACATACTTATCGAGCTTTTTACCTGATGCAGATTGAGGCAAAAGGCGGAGCTGTTAAAAGTCAGAGGTAACAAGGAGAAAAAAATGTCTATTAGAATTGGTATCAACGGATATGGACGGATCAGCAGAGTCATCATCAGAATCGCTGCTGCAGAGCCGGAAAAGTTCGAGATCGCAGCAATCAATTACAGAGATGTGGATCTCGACTATATGATTTATATGCTGAAGTATGATACGGTTTTCGGCCGCTTTAACGGTACACTCGACAAGTACGAGGACGGAGATGAGACGGGTCTCGTCATCAACGGAAGAAAAGTACCTGTCCTGTCCGGCATGGAGCCGATTCCGTGGGGAAAATACGGCGCGGATTACATCATAGAGGGAACGGGCAGATACACTACGACGGAAAAAGCACAGGATCATCTGAAAGGAGGCGCGAAGAAAGTCATCATCACCGCGCCGGCAAAAGACAAAATTACTCCTACGTTTGTAATGGGCGTTAACAACAGCGATTATACGAGTGATATGGACATCGTCTCCAACGCTTCGTGTACGACAAACTGCCTCGCACCTGTTGCCAAGGTTCTTCAGGACAGATTCGGCATCAGACAGGGACTGATGTCGACGATTCATGCGGCGACTGCAAAGCAGAAGGTTGTGGATATGCGTTCCATGAGCGACTGGAGAAGAGGACGTTCCGCATTCGGAAATATCATTCCGACGACGACCGGAGCGGCAAAAGCCGTGGCTCTCGTCATTCCGGAGCTGGAAGGAAAACTGACGGGCATCGCTTACCGCATCCCGTCGGCAGATGTTTCTCTGGTCGACCTGAACGTCGAACTGGAAAAACCGGCTACATACAGTGAGATCTGCCAGGCCATGAAAGAGGCGTCGGAAGGCGAACTGAAAGGCATTCTCGGCTATACGGAGGATGAAGTCGTTTCCGCTGACTTTGTAGGCGAACCGTGCACATCGGTGTTCGATGCAAACGGCGGCACGATGATCGGAGACCGTCTCGTAAAGATTATCGCCTGGTATGATAATGAATACGGCTATTCCAAAAAGATTCTCGAACTCGCCGAATATATGCATTCTGTAGACAATAAATAAAAATAGACACTGAAAGAAAAAATAAAAATACGGCAGTATGATGATTCCGTCATACCGCCGTATTTTCGTTAAACGGAAAAAGTATGTTGTATACAAAAAGGAATCTCGCTGATTCTCTCTTAAAGATGCAGAAGAGTGTGATATAATATGTTTGACAGTACAAAAATATGATAAAAACAATTTAATCGGCCAGACGGGAATCCTGATGCCCCTGAAGGTGGTGAGATGTATTTGAAAGGAGCGAAAATTATGAGCAGATATCGACTGACCGCAGCAAACAACAGTGACAGCATGGTTCGCGACACGATGGAAAAAATCAGGCGGCGCGCGGCGTCTGTCCCGCCGGGCGCCTGTCCTCTGACCGTTGAGCTGGTACTGCTGCAGCTCTCAAGATATCAGACCTGCGGCAAATGTGTTCCGTGCAGAGACGGTCTTCCTCAGCTGGAAAAGCTTCTCTATCAGATCGTGACATGTCAGGCGGATGAAGAGACGTATCAGACCATGATAAAGTATGCGGAGCAGATCCGGGATACGGCAGATTGTGCGATCGGGTATGAAGCGGCAAATGCGCTTCTCGAAGGTACGCAGCGGTATAAAGAGGAATATGACAGCCATATCCGTGAAAAACGGTGTACCGATGCGATCAGCCAGAAGATTCCGTGCGTCGAGCTGTGTCCGGCTCATGTGGATATCCCGGGATATATCGCACTGACTGCAGAGGGAAAATACGAGGATGCCATCAATCTCATCCGCAGGGACAATCCTTTCCCGACGGCCTGTGCGATGATCTGCGAGCATCCGTGCGAAGAGCGCTGCCGGAGAAATCTGATCGACAGTCCGGTAAATATCCGCGGTATCAAGAAATTCGCAGTGGATCAGATTCCTGCCGACAGAGTGAAGGTACCTCCGCGCGCCGAAGATACGGGAAAGTCTGTAGCGGTTATCGGAGGCGGCCCGAGCGGTCTGACGGCAGCATATTTTCTGGCTCTGATGGGACACAGCGTCGTCGTGTTTGAAGGCAGAGAAAAACTGGGAGGCATGCTCCGGTACGGTATACCGAATTACCGCTTCCCGAAGGACCGTCTCGATGAGGACATACATGCTGTCCTTTCCGTCGGCAATATCGAAGTCAGACGCAATACGAAGATCGGACGGGATATCGCGATGGAGGATCTCAGAAAGGATTTCGATGCGGTATATGTGGCGATCGGAGCGCAGATCGGCAAGAAACTCAGGCTCGACGGAGTCGATGCAAAAGGAGTGTTCTCCGCAGTGGAAATGCTGGAAAAGATCGGGGAAGGTACGGTACCTGACTATTCCGGTCACAAAGTTGCCGTCGTCGGAGGCGGAAATGTGGCGATGGACTGTGCGAGAACGGCTGTCCGCGCCGGAGCAGATGAGGTTACGATCGTATATCGCCGCAGAAAAGATGACATGACGGCTCTCGATACGGAAATCGAAGGCGCTGTGATGGAGGGCGTCGAACTGATGACGCTCATGGCGCCGGATCATATCGAAAAGGATGCGGAAGGAAACTGCAGAGGTCTGTGGATGCGTCCGCAGATGATAGGTCCTTACCGTTCCGGAAGACCCGCTCCTCAGGATAACGGAGAAGAACCTGTTCTGCTCGAATGCGATATCGTTCTGATCGCTGTGGGACAGGATATCGAGAGTGCTCCGTTTGAAGAGTTCGGCATGCCTGTCGACAAAAACCGCTTCCTGGCTGACGATACCTGTGCGGTGAAGGGCATGGACGGCGTCTATTCGGGCGGGGACTGCGTCACAGGCCCTGCTACGGTAATCAAAGCCATTGCAGCCGGAAAAGTGGCGGCACGCCAGATCGACCGTTATCTCGGATACGGACATACTCCTGCCTGCGAAGCGGAACGTCCTGCTCTCTTCCCGAACAGCAGAGAGCCGGTCGGCCGTGTCAACATCACGGAGAGAGAAGCGAGAGTACGTAAAAATGACTTTGAACACGTCGAAAAGCCGATGAGTCTGGCGGAGGCGGCTCAGGAAGCATCGCGCTGTCTGCGGTGCGACTATTTCGGATGCGGAGCCACAATCGACGATACGGAAACGGTGTACGGCTGGTTTGACAAATAGACGGCTCCCCCGGACGGTGCGGAATGGTATTTTTCCTCTTCTGCGGCCGGCTTGCTCTGTGATATTTCGGTTTGCGTATTGACATTTGGAAAAATGCGTCATATTGTGTACAGAGAGAATGGTATCAGCCGGCGAAAGACCGGTTCCTTTCTCACGAAAAATCGCGGCAGGTCCTATGCGACAATCTTCCGCGCACTGCATGGCCGGAATCGGCTGCTGCCCGAAGATGCCGGAGCTTCGGCATCGGGTATATAAAAAGGAGTAGAAATTATGGAACTGAAAGGATCGAAGACCGAGGTAAATCTGAAGACCGCATTTGCAGGAGAATCGGAAGCGAGAAATAAGTACACTTATTATGCTTCCAAAGCGAAAAAAGACGGCTATGTTCAGATCGCCGCTCTGTTTGAAGAGACGGCAGCCAATGAAAAGGAGCATGCGAAGATCTGGTTTAAGCTTCTCCACGACGGAGATATTCCGGACACTGTTTCCAATCTTGTCGACGCAGCAGCAGGTGAGCATTACGAATGGACCGATATGTACGCGAAATTTGCAGAAGAAGCGAGAGAGGAAGGCTTCCAGAATATCGCTTTTCTGTTTGAGAAGGTAGCGGCGATCGAAAAAGAGCATGAGGAACGTTATCTGAAGCTTCTGGAAAATGTGAAAAACGGCATCGTATTTTCACGCGATGAGGATATGATCTGGCAGTGTTCAAACTGCGGACATGTCGTGATCGGCAAAAAGGCTCCGGAAGTCTGTCCGGTCTGCGCACATCCGAAGGCATATTTTCAGATCAAAGCGGAAAACTATTAAAAAACGGGGATAAAAGGGAGGAAAAAAATGACTCAGAGATTTTTCAGATGCGCACACTGCGGCAATATCATCGCATTCGTTGAAAATTCCGGTGTGCCGGTTATGTGCTGCGGAGAAAAAATGCAGGAACTCATTCCGGGTACTACGGACGCCGCACAGGAAAAGCACGTTCCTGTCATTCAGAAGGAAGGCAATAAGGTCACTGTCATCGTCGGCGAAGTGGAACATCCGATGCTGGAAGAACACTATATTCAGTGGATTTCCATCGAAACAAAAGAAGGCAACCAGCGCAAGATTCTTACACCGGGCAAAGCACCGAAAGCAGAATTCATGCTTACAGACGGTGACGAGCTGATCGCGGCTTATGAATACTGCAACCTGCACGGTCTGTGGAAGGCGGAGGCGTAAGCGCATAATGGCTTCGTCCGAAAGTCAGCCGTTTATACATTAAAAAATACCGGGCTGAAAGATACCGGGTTTCCTACGGAATAAACCGGCCTCCCGAAAGTCAGATCGGAAATCTGACGATCGGGAGGCCGGTTTTTTTTACTTAGTCCGGAGCGCCGCACCGCCCGGTGCGGCATGTACAGACAGTAATTTCTTCCTTCGTCCTTTTTTTCTGTTTTCGGAGGGGTCAGTCCAGAACTTTCTTTGCGATGTCGGCTGATTCCTTGGCATCTTTTGCGTAGAAATCAGCTCCGATTTTCTGTGCGTAATCAGGTGTCAGAACGGCTCCGCCGACCATGATCCGGCAGTCGTGGCCGCTGTCACGCAGAGCGAGGATCGTCTCTTCCATACTCTTAAGCGTCGTCGTCATCAGAGCGGAGAGACCTACGAGCTTTACATTTTCGCGGACTGCCGTCTGCACTATTTCCTCCGGAGGTACATCCCGGCCGAGATCGATGATCTGGTATCCGTAATTTTCCAGAATGACTTTGACGATATTTTTTCCGATATCGTGAATGTCTCCCTTTACCGTTGCGAGGATGATTTTTCCTCTGGAAACATCGCCGGATCCGGAAGAAGAGAGCCTCTTTTTGATGACTTCAAAAGCTTCGCTGGCTGCAGACGCCGCGTTGAGAAGCTGCGGAAGGAAAAGAGTTCCTCTTTCAAAGAGAACTCCCACCCGGTCGAGCGCGGGAATGAGACAGCGATTGATGACGGCCATCTCATCTTCTGTTTTCAGGAGTTCCTCTACGGTGCGCACCGTTTCCTCTTTCAGTCCCTTTTCGACAGCATGAAAGATCCGTTCGTCTGCGGAGCCGGCTGCAGCGGACTTCAGTTCGCTGTCCGAAGAGGTATTTTTTTTCTGTCCGCCGGTCGGGGAAGCGGATACAGACGGGGTATAGCCGGCAAATTTTGCGATGTATGCGGAGCTGTCTCTGTCCCGTCCGCTCAGAACGTTAAATGCCATGACGGCATTCATCATGGATTCCGCATTCGGATTGATGATGGGCAGATCGAGTCCGTTTCCCATGGCGAGCATGAGGAAGGAATGATTGATCAGATCCCGGTAAGGCAGTCCGAATGAAATGTTAGATACTCCGAGAACAGTACGGACTCCGAGACGTTCTTTGACCATCCTGACAGCCTTCAGCGTTTCCGCCGCTTCATCCTGCTGAGCCGATACGGTAAGGGTAAGACAGTCTATAAAGATATCTTCTTTTTTTATGCCGTAAGACAGCGCGGTATTTACAATTTTTTCCGCGATCAGAAAGCGTTCCTCCGCTTTTGATGGAATACCGTTCTTATCGAGTGTGAGACCGACTACGGCGGCGCCGTATTTTCTGATCAGAGGGAATATGCGTTCCATGACATCTGTTTCGCCGTTGACGGAATTTACGATCGGTTTACCGTTATATACGCGCAGACCGGCTTCGACAGCCTGCGGATCGGAAGAATCGAGCTGCAGAGGAATGTCGATGACAGACTGGAGGCTTTTTACGGTTTTTACCATCATGGCAGGTTCGTCGATATCGGGCAGACCGACATTGACGTCGAGTATATCCGCACCGGCCTCAGTCTGTTGCATTCCCTGTGTGATGATGAAGTCCATATCCTGTTCACGCAGAGCCTGCTGAAAGCGTTTTTTTCCGGTAGGATTGATCCGCTCTCCGATTACCCGGACGCCGTCGACGCAGACGACAGAGGTGGGAGTGCAGACCCTGCTCTTATGCTGTATGCTTCTCGTTTTCACGTTCAGTCCGGCAAATGCCGAACGGAGACGGGAAATGTATTCCGGGGTCGTACCGCAGCAGCCTCCGACAAATTTAATTCCGATATCAGCATAGCGTTTCATGGATTCGGCAAAACGATCCGGCGTGATATCATATATTCCGGTCTCAGGATCGGGAAGACCGGCATTGGCCTTGATGATGAGCGGCAGATCCGTACATTCTGACAGTTTTTCTGCGATAGGATAGATTTCGTCCGGACCGAGCGAACAGTTGATACCGAGAGCGTCGGCGCCGAGTCCCTCCAGCGTACAGGCCATCGCTTCCACGCTACATCCGGTAAAAGTTCTGTGATTCTGCTCAAAAGTCATGGTGACAAATACGGGCAGGGAGGAATTTTCCTTCGCTGCGAGTACGCCGGCTTTGACTTCATAAAGATCGGTCATCGTTTCAAAAACGATGAGATCGGCGCCGGCATTTTCGCCGGCGATAATCATTTCCCGGAAAATATCATAAGCGGATTCAAAGCTGAGCGTGCCGTAGGGCTCGAGAAGTTCACCGATGGGTCCGATGTCCAGCGCGACATAAACCGGCGCGGAAATATCATCAGAAGTGTTATCCTCTGCTCTCTTTAAAGACGGCGGAAATGAGGATACATCAGATACGGCTTCTTTCGCTGTTCTTACGGCAGCTTCTATGATTTCTGCTGTTTCATATCCGCTTCCGCGAAGCTTGCGCGAATTGGCACCGAAGGTATTCGCATAGATAATCCGGCTTCCGCTGCGGATATATTTACGGTGGATGCTCCGGATCACATCGGGATCAGTCAGGGAGAGAATTTCAGGACGCTCTCCGAGTCTGAGTCCGCTGTTCTGCAGCATGGTACCCATGGCGCCGTCGAGAAAAAGAATTTCGTTTCCGGAAATATCTTGAAGAATAGATTTATTCACAGGTTTTACCCGCCTTTCTGAAATTACAAGTTTCTTTCATTCTGCAATATCGGCAGCCGCTGATTTTTTTCGGCTGAGGATGATCCGCAATACCGATGACTGCGGTGATGGATTTTGACGGAATCAGCATATCGCTTGAATTGACGGTCAGGCCGATTCTTTTTTCTGTCTGCAGAATACGGCAGATTCCGTTCTGAAGGCTGACGGGAAAGTCGCCGTATCCGGGACTGAAACGGTCGGTAAGAAAGTATCCCTTCTGTTCGTATTCCGCTTCAAGTTCCTCATTTACTGTATCGCACAGGTTTTCCGCGGCGCTGCTCGCACAAAGATCGAGCAGAAACGCATCTGCCATATCAGAGATCTGAGCTCTTTTCAGAGCACGGTCGAGAGGTGCACCGAGAGTTACAGCCAGAAGAATACAGCCGGAACAGCTGTGCAGGAGCGAACAGATATCTCTGCCGGCAAGCGTTAAGGATGTTCCGGGCAGATATATTTTCTCTGCTTCCGGTTCCCGGCGCAGTGAAAAGACGGCGTACAGATACCGTGGAAGAGCGGCGGATTCCACCGTCGCTGCCATCCGCTCAATCTGCGGCAGAAATTCCTTTTCCGCTTCGCTGCCGGGCTGTCCGCTCCGTTTTTTTCCTGTAATCCAGGTGAGAACTTCCTCTCTGTCAACGTGGATGGTATAATTTTTCATAAAGTAATAATAAAATAAAAAAAACGTCAAATCAAGCGCGGCGCCCTGTACGGACGGGCGCGCTGTGACAGTGAGGAGAAAAAATATCATATGAGATTCAGACCCTGCATCGATATTCATAACGGAAAAGTAAAGCAGATCGTGGGCAGCAGCCTGTGTGACACCGATAACAGCGCGGTTGATAATTTTGTCTCCGGGCAGGATGCCGCTTATTATGCGGAGTTATACCGCAAAGACGGGCTGAAGGGAGGCCATGTTATCCTTCTGAACTCTTCGGATTCGGAATATTACGAAGCGGACTGCAGACAGGCTGAAAAAGCTCTTGCAGCCTACCCGGGCGGACTTCAGATAGGGGGAGGCGTAACCGCCGGAAATGCCGGGAAATTTCTGAATATGGGAGCCTCTCATGTTATCGTGACGTCATATGTCTTCCGCGGCGGAAAAATCGATTATGAAAATCTGAAACAGCTGGAAAAGGCAGCCGGAAAAGATCACATCGTACTGGATCTGAGCTGCCGGAAAAAGAATGACAGTTATTTTATCGTTACGGACAGATGGCAGAAATTCACTGACACCGCTGTCAGCCATGCCACTCTTGACGAGCTTGCCGCTCACTGCGACGAATTTCTGATCCACGCAGTAGATGTAGAGGGCAAATCTGCGGGTATTGATGAGCAGCTGGCGGATCTGATCGGATCCTGGAAGGGAATACCTGTCACTTATGCCGGCGGAGTGCGGACTGTGGATGATCTGAAACGTCTGTATCAGGCCGGAGCAGGAAGGCTGGATGTCACTGTGGGAAGTGCTCTGGATCTGTTCGGCGGCAGTCTGCAATATGAAGATGTGGTAAATTACTGTAAAATTCCGCAGTCCCGCTGATTGCGCATTCTGAAAAGACTGATGCAGGTATATCTGCGGAAAGGCAGGCGGAAAAATGATGTTTATTCCTTTTATTTCGGATCTGGCAGCGGGCTTTCTGAAACGGCGGGCAGAGATCAGTGCGGAAAAGTACAGAAAGAGAATTTCGGAAAAATGCGAAGCGGAAGAAAACAGGCAAAAAGAGACGTCCTTATCGGGAAAGAGACATGCCGGCAGAATGGGCCGGGAAGAGAAAAGCTTCGTCATCTGCGGGTTTGCTTACCGGTATAAGATGCGCTGTCTGCTGATTCTGACAGGAACAGCGGCTTTTTTCTGTCTGCCGGTCTTTGCACTGACAGGCGCGCGCTCTCTTTTTATAAAATCGGGTATACTTTTTGGCATTCTGATGCTCGCAGAAACGTCTCTGATGATTCTTTCAGGAAAAAAATGCGGTATTGTCGAATATTCTGCGGCAGAAATATGCATTTTCGGCTTTTCGGAAAACAGATGGCGCCGTTATACGACAGCTCAGATACGTGAAGTCAGAAAAAAGGCCGGAGTTCTGATTCTGAAGATCGGAAGCCGTCCGGAAAATATAATTCTCACAGCGGAGAGCGTCGGATGGGAGAAGTTCTGCCGCTTTCTGTCGGAACATTGTCTTCTGTGAGAAGGCGGCCGGAAGGCAGTCTGTGCCCGTTTTCATAAAAAGAAAAAAACTTTTTTGAAAAAAGTGTTGACAGATCGCATCTGAATTGGTAATATACAAAAGCTGACGCACGCAAGTGCAAAGCGCCGGTAAAAATCCGGTAAAAAATAAAAAAGTGGTTGACAAGCTTCTGAAGCTGTGTTAAACTAAACAAGTTCGCTGATGAAAACGAAAACAAACGCTTCACGGCGAGAACGGTTCGGAACACACGGTCCGGGCCGGTCCGGAA
>CALXIZ010000072.1 GCA_944388495.1 uncultured Clostridia bacterium
CGGCTATCAGGGCGGACTCGCCGCACTGTGTGCAAATTACGGCGTCGATGTGGAATAAGTGACTCGCGGAAAGCGAAGAGAAAAGTATGGCAATCAGCCTGCAGAAAGGCCGGAAAGTCAATCTGAAGAAAGGTACGGGAAGCGGTCCGGATGAAGCGTTTCACTGGGGCCTGAGATGGACGGCCGGCCGTAAATAGGAGAAATAAAATGTCAGTAAGTTTACAGAAGGGACAGAAAGTAAGTCTCACAAAAGATAACGCTCATCTTGCCCGGGTTGTGGTAGGACTCGGCTGGGACGAGGCGGAACGCCAGAGAAAGGGCCTGTTTGCACCGAAACCGCAGGCGATCGACTGTGATGCGTCGGCGATTCTGCTCAGAGGCGGAAAATTTGTCGACAAGAGAGATCTGGTATATTTCGGAAATCTGAGACATTTTTCCGGAACGGTCACTCATATGGGAGATAATCTCACGGGCGCGGGAGAAGGAGACGATGAACAGATTATCATCGATCTGTCCTCCATCCCGCAGGATTATGACAGAATTGTGTTTGTCGTCAATATCTATCAGGCCCAGAGAAGAGGGCAGCATTTCGGCATGATCCGCAATGCCTTTATCCGTCTGGTGGATGCTTCGAAAAACAGCGAAATGTGCCGGTATAATCTGACAGATGATTATTCCGGCATGACGGCGATGATTTTCGGTGAAGTTTACCGTCATAACGGTGAATGGAAATTCAATGCCATCGGTCAGGGCACGACGGATCCGGGAATCGGAGAACTCGTTCAGAGATATATTTAGAGTTATTTCCGGCAGCTGAGATACGGCCGCGTCCGCAGGTATTCTGTCTGCAGACAGAATACCGCAGGCGCGGCCTGCGTTTCCGTTTCAGACGGGGAAGGTTCTGTATCGTGCGGGGATACAGTATATTTTTGTGAGAGAAGGATCTTTGTGAAGAATTATCGGCCGGCAGATATTCCGCTTTCGGCGGGAAAATGCCGCAGGAGCGTTACAGCGTTGTCCGGATCATGAAAACGGGTGATCCGGCGGAAAAGAGAAAGGAAGGAAACGGAAATCACATATGAAGTATAAAGGGCTATCGGATAAGGAAATCACCGCTTCGCGGGAAAAATACGGCTCCAATGTCATTCCGGACTCGGAGCCTACGACATTCTGGAAAGAATTTAAAGAAACTTTTAAAGATCCGATGATCAGGATCCTGCTGGTCATCGCGGCTATCATGATCGTCATGTTCGCACTCGGCTATGCGGAAATTTACGAACCCGTGGGAACGATAGTCGCCGTGCTGATTGTCGCTCTCGTCACAGCGAAGACAGGAGTGACGAGTGACACGAAATACCGGCAGCTGAAGGACAGTACAAAGAAGGATACCTGTAAGGTATACAGGAACGGTCTGATCACAGTGATCGACGTGGATGATGTCGTCGTGGGAGACGCCGTTCTTCTTCAGTCGGGAGACAAAATACCGGCGGACGGCATTCTCGTGGACGGCGATCTGAGAGTGGATAATTCCGCGCTCAACGGAGAGGCCGAGGAATGCAAGAAGACGGCCGCCTCTGAAGACGCTGTTCTGCCGGAGGACATCACGGGAGACACTTTCGTGGACAGCCATTCGCTCTTCCGCGGCGCAGTCGTGTTCGACGGGGAAGGTGTTTTAGCCGTTCAGCGCGTCGGACTGAAGACGATGATGGGCCGTATGGCGGAAGAAATGCAGGAGGATGAGCCGGATTCCCCTCTGAAGGTCAAACTCGGAAAGCTGGCGCATCAGATTTCCACCTTCGGCTATATCGGCGCGATCGTCATCGCTGTTCTGTATATGGCGTTCTTTATCCTTCAGGCCGGCGGCCCGGCTGAATATCTGGATTCCGGCTGGCCGTATATTTTCCAGGATATAGTGGAAGCGGTCACCCTGGCAATCGTCATCATCGTCTGTGCCGTTCCGGAAGGCCTGCCGCTTATGATCTCTCTGGTTCTGATGCAGAATACGAGCAAGATGCTCGATCACAATGTTCTCGTCCGCAAGGCGGAAGGTATCGAGACAGCCGGTTCTCTGAATATTCTGTTCAGCGATAAGACGGGAACGATCACCAAGGGCGAACTGGAGGTCGTCGAATTCTTCACGGCACAGGGAGAGACAATCCCTCTGGAAAAACTGAAGGAGCACAGCGGTATCAAATCTCTGCTCGACATGGCGATCGGCAGAAATACGGCTGCGATGTTCGACGGCGAACACCGTGTGATCGGAGGCAACGCGACGGATCAGGCGCTGATGCGTTTCCTCGGAGAAGAAACGTTCCGCGTTCTGTCGGAAAATCCGGACTGCGAGATCACGGAATCTCAGGGATTCAATTCGGCGAATAAATTCAGCCAGGTCAGAATCGATTCTCTCGGCAAGACATTCTACAAGGGAGCTCCGGAAAAACTGCTGGCGTCCGCGAAAAAAGCGCTGAATGCCGGCGGAGAAGAAGTCGCTCTGGATCAGGCGAAGCTGGATCAGAAGATCAACGAGCTGGCGGAACGTGCCATGAGAGTTCTGGCATTCGGCTATTCGCAGAAGAGTCTGACGGAAAACCAAATCAATGATGACCTCGTCCTGATCGGACTGGTAGCGATCAGAGATGATGTACGTCCGGAAGCGAAAGACGCGATCCGTGAGGTACAGCAGGCGGGTATTCAGGTCGTCATGATCACCGGAGACCGTCTGGAGACAGCAGTGGCTATCGCAAAGGATTCGGGCCTGATCTCCTCGGAAAATGACCGTGCCATCACCTCCGCGGAACTCAATAATATGAGCGACGATGAGGTCAAGGCGATCATCCGCGATATCCGTGTCATCGCCAGGGCGCTGCCGACGGATAAGTCGAGAATGGTAAGAGTCTGTCAGGAGATGAATCTCGTCGTGGGAATGACGGGCGACGGTGTCAACGATTCTCCTGCACTGAAGAGAGCCGACGTGGGCTTTGCCATGGGAAGCGGTACCGAAGCGGCAAAAGAAGCAGGAAAAATCGTCATCCTCGATGACAACTTCCGTTCCATCAAGGACGCGATCTGGTACGGACGTACGATTTATCACAATATTCTCAAATTCTGCAAATTCCAGCTGGTGATCAACGTGGCGGCCGTCGTGGTCAGCGCCATCGCACCGTTCTTCGGTGTGGAAGAGCCGCTCAAGGTTACGCATCTGCTGTTTGTCAACCTGGTCATGGACGGTCTGGGCGCGATCATGCTCGGAAACGAACCGGCCAAGGAGATCTATATGAAAGAGCCTCCGAGACGCAGAGACGAGAATATCGTCAGCCGGAAGATGATGACGCAGATTCTGACGATGGGATTCTGGCTTACGATCGTAAGTTTTGTCTATCTGAAGCTGCCGTTCTTCGTCAATCTCTTTGAAAATCAGGAGCAGCATCTGGCGGCTTATTTCGTCCTCTTTATCGTCAGCGCCCTCTTCAACGGATTTAATGTCAGAGATGAAGGCTATGCGATTTTCCGGGGACTCAACGAGAACAAAGGCTTCCTGCAGGTATTCTTTGCCATCATTATCGTGCAGTTCTGTATCGTCAATGCTGCGCTCATACCGCTGGCTCCGTTTGAATGGATCAGCCAGATGTTCAGCTGCGTGCCGTTCGGCGTGCAGGGCTGGATCGCTGTAATTCTGCTGGCGGTGACGATGATCCCTGTGGATCTTGTGCGCAAGGCGGTGACAGGTTCGGCGAAGGCAGCCTGAAAAGAATATGCCCGGCCGGGAAAAAAATCCTGAAAGGGACGGGAAAACAGAAAAAAGCATGCTGCGTTCAGGGAACGGAGCGTGCCGGGAGAGGATCAGAAAAAAGATGATACTGTTTCACGCGGATCTGGATAATACACTGATTTACTCTTATAAAAGGAATATCGGAAGCGAAAAAAAGGGTGTCGAAATCTATGAGGGAAGAACGGTGTCCTACATGACACCGGAATCCTTCCGGCGGCTGAAGGAGATCAGCCGCCGGACATTATTTATTCCCACCACGACGAGGACGGAGGAACAGTATGCGAGAATCGATTTCGGCATCGGAACGCCGCGTCTGGCTCTCGTATGCAACGGAGGCGTTCTCCTCAAAGACGGAACAGAAGTAAAGGAATGGTATGAAGAGTCTCTGGAGATGATCGGAGAATGCCGCGGGGAGCTTGCGCGCGCGGAGGAATATCTGCAGCGGGACAGAGACAGAAGCTTTGAAGTCCGCAATATCAGGAATCTGTTCGTGTTTACAAAGAGCGAAAATCCGCAGAAGACGGCTGAGGCTCTGACAGAGATTCTCGATCCGTCGAAGATGAGCGTTTTTCGCACCGGCGTCAAAGTCTATGCTCTGCCGTCGGCTCTGAACAAGGGCTGTGCTGTCGGAAGGCTGAAAAGAAGGCTGGCGGGGCAGGACAAAGCGGTGCAACCGTCTTCCGGCGTTCTGTCCGGTGCGGATTATGTCATCGCGGCGGGAGACAGTGAGTTTGATCTTTCGATGGCGGAGGAGGCGGATCTCTTTTTCGCTCCGGATACTCTTGCTGCTGCACAGGACAGAGGCCGCACAGAGATATTCCGGACGGGAGAGGGCGGTGTATTTTCTGATTATCTGCTGCAACGTGTGGCGGAAATCGCTGCAGAGAGGGGAAAATGAGAATACAGAAAGGATATGAGGGAATGATCGCGGGCGCCGCAAGGGAGAATAATCCCAGGCGCTCTTATCTGGCGGTAAACAGAAAGCAGGGAAAACACGTTCCCGTCAGTCCGGGAGAAGCGTTTGATCTGTACAGACGCCTTGCGGATGAACTCAGGGACGTGTATCAGAGAGAGAGGCTGCTTCTGATCGGCTTCGCAGAGACAGCTACGGCGATAGGGGCTTTTCTGGCTGCAGAGCGGAATACTCTGTACATGCAGACGACGCGGGAAGATCTGAAGGGGATCGATTGCCTGTATTTTTCGGAGTCGCACAGCCATGCACCGGAACAGAAGCTGGCTCTCGGCGATCTGAGGGACGCCGCCGGCCGGTCGGACCGGATCGTTTTCGTCGAGGATGAGCTGACTACGGGGAATACCGTTCTGGCGGCAATCCGCGCGATTCGCACGGAGCTCGGCGAAGAAATCCGCGGCATGCGCTTTTCCGTGATATCGGTTTTAAACGGTATGGATGAGACGGCTCTGCGTACTTATGCGGAAAACGGCATAGGACTTCATTATCTGATAAAGAGCGATCACCGCCGTTATGCCGGAGAGGCGGCTTCCTGCCGTGCGGACGGGGAGTACGTCGATGCCGTACTGACGGAGCCTCCGGTCCGGATCGGGGAGATTTCCGTGCCGGGCCGTATCGATTCCCGCAGGCTGACGGATGCTTCTTCGTACCGGGAAAGCTGCCGTATGCTCGCAAAAAATATAATGGAAAAAATTTCCTTTCAAACGGGAGAAAAGATTCTCGTTCTCGGAACGGAAGAATTCATGTATCCGGCTCTTTTTACCGGAATGGTACTGGAGGAAAAGGGATGTATCGTGAGGAGTCATGCCACGACACGCAGTCCCATCACAGTCAGCAGTGAACAGCATTATCCGCTGCACTGCAGGTATCGGCTGGCCAGCGTGTATGACAGGGCTAGAAAGACATTTCTGTATGATTTAGAGCGATATGACCGCGTCCTTGTCATCACGGACGCCGATCCCGTATCACGGGAAGGAGTGAATTCTCTGGTCCATGCGCTGTATCGCAGCGGAAATGACAGTCTTTATTTAGTGAGGTGGAGAAGATGAGAAGCTCATACAGCCGGGAAGATGTCATCCTGCTGCTGAAGGATATCACCGGTATGGTACAGCCTCAGAGTACGCAGGAGCGGGAGCGTCAGATTCAGTCCGGAAGACATTACTCGGAAATGCTGCCTCTCGAATATGTTCCCAGCGAAAAATATATGGAAGCCTACCGCAGCGCTCTTGAGCATTTTTCCGCACCTACGGCCGAAGCGACAGGAAGGCTGGCGGAAAAGATCCTGCGGAAAAGGGGAAAAAGCGTCGTCCTGGTTTCGCTGGCGCGGGCGGGAATTCCGGTCGGAATACTTCTGAAGCACTATTTCCGGGCCGGATACGGTCTGGACGTTCCGCATTATTCGATCTCCGTCATACGGGGCAGAGGCATCGATGACAATGCGGTGAAATATCTGCTGAAACGCTATGCGGCGGAAAATCTGCTTTTCGTGGACGGGTGGATCGGCAAGGGAGCGATACAGAAAGAACTGACAGAGAGCGTGAAACCCTATGAGGGCCTGTCTCCGGAGCTTGCCGTGCTGGCCGATCCGGCGGGAATCACAGAGCTGTGCGGGACGCACCGGGATCTCCTCATTCCAAGTTCCTGTCTGAACTGTACTGTTTCGGGTCTGATCAGCCGGACCTTTCTCAGAGATGATATCATCGGCAGAGATGATTTTCACGGCGCCGTATATTACGGAGAAATGAAGGAAGCGGATCTTTCCTATGATTTCATCCGCCATATCGAAAAACACTTTTCACTGCCGCGGACAGACGGGCTGTGCGGGGAACCGGCGGAGGATGAAATGCCTTTTTCCGGCAGTCTGCGGTACGGGATCGATGAAGTGAAAGAAATCGCGCGCCGCTTTCATATTACGGATATCAATCTCATAAAACCGGGTATCGGCGAAGCGACCAGAGTGCTGCTGCGCAGAGTACCGTGGAAGATTCTGATCGACAGCCGTTCGGAAAAGGACAGATCGCTGAATCATCTGATCCGGTTGGCCGAAGAGAAGAACGTACCGGTGGAATATTATCCCCTGGTGCATTACAAAGCGTGCGGAATTATCCGGCAGCTTGCGGATGCCTGAAAAACACTGTGCGGCTGTGAAAAAAGGTCTGAAAAGACGGACGCAGAAACCGGGAAAAAGAGCCGGCAGGCGAAAAAAGCAAGAAAACAAATCATACAGAGGAGAAAAAACATGTCAAAGAAATTATGGGGAGGTCGTTTTACAAAAGCGGAGAGTCAGTCGGCGGCGGAGTTTAACGCATCGATCGGTTTCGACCGGAAAATGTACCGTCAGGATATCGCCGGCAGCAGAGCGCACGCTGCGATGCTCGCAAAGCAGGGAATCATCACGGAGGCCGACGCGGAAGCGATCGATAAAGGTCTCGTGCAGATTCTTGAGGATATCGAAGCCGGAAAGATCGAATTTACGATAGATAACGAAGATATTCATATGAATATCGAGAGCATTCTCACCGAGCGCATCGGCGAGCCGGGAAAACGTCTGCATACGGCCCGCAGCAGAAACGATCAGGTAGCGGTGGATTTCCGTCTCTGGACGAAGGAGGCGATCGTATCGCTGATGGATGACCTGAAACGTCTGCTCTCTTCCGTTCTCGCTGTCGCGGAAAAGAATAAAAATGCGATCATGCCGGGTTACACACACCTTCAGAGAGCACAGCCGGTAACGCCGGCGTATCATTTTATGGCATATTTCCAGATGTTCAGGCGGGATTACGGCCGCTTCGGCGACTGCCTGGAGCGCATGGATGTCATGCCGCTGGGATCCGGCGCTCTGGCCGGCACCACGTATGAGACGGATCGCCGTTTCCTGGCGGAACGGCTGGGCTTTGCGAAGGTCTGTGAAAATGGCATGGACGGCGTCAGCGACAGAGATTTTGCTCTGGAATTTCTTTCGGATGCTTCGATCTGTATGATGCATCTGAGCCGCTTCTGCGAGGAGCTGATTCTGTGGAGCAGTACGGAATTCGGTTTTATCGAAATCGACGATGCTTACAGCACCGGTTCGAGTATCATGCCGCAGAAGAAAAATCCGGACATGGCAGAGCTGATCCGCGGCAAAACAGGTCGTGTCTACGGCAGTCTGATCACACTGCTGACGCTGATGAAGGGCCTGCCTCTGGCATATAATAAGGATATGCAGGAGGATAAACCGCCTGTATTCGATACGGCGGAAACACTGTCCGCCTGTCTCAATATTTTTGCGGATATGCTTGACACGATGAAGATAAAGACCGATACTATGGAAAAAGCCGCGAAATACGGATATATGAATGCGACGGATGCGGCGGATTATCTCGTGTCGAAGGGCGTTCCGTTCCGGGAATGTCATGAGATCATCGGAGAGATCGTTCTTTACTGCATCTCGCACGGAAAAGCGATCGAAGAACTGTCGCTGGATCAGCTCCGCGATTTTTCACCGGAATTCGGTCCGGATATCTATGAGAAGATAGATCTCCGCGCCTGTGTCAAGGCCAAAAAATCGGAAGGCTCCACATCCTTTGAGAGCGTGGATAAGATGCTGAAAGATGCGGCGTCTTATCTGGAGAGTCTGCAGGAAGCGGAAGAGGAGAAATAATCCTCCTGCAGGAGGCGGAGACAGATGAAAGGAGGAGATCGGGATTGCTGTATCATCGGACGGAAAGAACACAGCGCAAAAATGAGGAACGTAAGAGAAGGCTGGATGAGGCGGTATCGTGCCTGATGTCGCTGAGCGCGGAAGAGGCCTCTGCCATGAAGGGAACGAATCTGTTTCTCTGGCTCTGCTCGATGATGAGGATTTCCGGTTCTCTGCTCTCAAAGGCGCGCATCGGAGCCATGCTGGACGGCGATAATGTACCGGAAGCGACAGTAGGAGAATATCGCTATCTGCGGGCCTGCACAGAGCTTTACGGCAATTTCCGCCATATGGCGGATTTCTCGATCAGCCTGGATGAAAAATATATCATACGGATTTACGAAATCCTGAGCGGAAAAAAATTTTCCGGCTATCGTTCCGAAAGCTGTACAGTCAGGGAAATGGAATACCGGACGCCGGAAGGATCCGAGATTCCGCGGCTTATGAAAGCCGCCGGACGGCAAATCGCATCGGAGGAACATTATGAAGACCGGGTACGGGGAGCAGTCAGCACACACGATATGATCCTGTCGATCTGGCCTTTTGAGGAAAGAAACGGGGAAGTAGCCTACGCGGCCATGAGCTATGAGCTGTTTGCCGCGGGCTATCCGCTGCCGGTGCTCGATATCAGCGATATCGAACATCTGAAGCTTTCTTCGGATTTTGTTCACAGCGGCAGCTCCGTACATCTGTGCGGAGAAGTGATTGAAAATCTTCTGAGCCAGTGCGGCGGCGCATGAGATGTGAAAGGAAAAAAAGATGAAATTACTCATAGCTTCAGACATACACGGCTCTGCGGAGCACTGCGGACAGCTTCTGGAGGCCTGGAAGAGAGAAAAAGCCGAAAGACTGCTTCTTCTGGGCGATCTGCTCTATCACGGCCCGCGCAACAGCCTTCCGCAGGATTATGATACAAAGCGGACGATGGAAATTCTCAATTCGCTCAGGGACCGGATCACGGCAGTCCGGGGAAACTGTGATTCCGAAGTGGATCAGATGGTGCTTTCCTTTCCGCTGATGAATACCTACGAAATGATCGAGGCGGACGGGCTGCTGCTGTTCGCCACACACGGACATGTATACGGTCCGTCCTCTCCGCCGCCCTTCGTCCGCTTTGACGTCATGCTGAACGGACATACACATATTTCCGCCATGCAGGATACGGGCGAGTATTATTATGTCAATCCGGGTTCCACATCGATTCCGAAGGGCGGAACGGTGAACTCCTATATGACGCTGGAAAACGGGCTCTTTATTCTGAAGAGACTCTCCGACGGAGAAGAACTCGGCAGGATGAAGGCGGAGAAAAAGGTATTATAGATGAGCTCTTGCGGGCGGAAGGAGTAGAAAATGGAGCTTGAGAAAATTTACGGAGATCTGAAAGATCTGGTATCCGACGGTTCACGCGTTCTGAGGGATGCCGATATGAGAGAATATACGACATTCCGCATCGGCGGGCCGGCTGATTTTCTCGTCCGTCCCGCTTCGGAGGAGGAAGCGGCGGGCATTCTTTCTTATCTGAAAGAAAACGGCATCCCGTATACCGTACTCGGCAACGGTTCAAATGTCCTGGTGCTTGACGGAGGCATCCGGGGTGTTGTGATCCGCATCGGCAGAGATATGGCGCGGATCCGGGTTTCCGGCGACAGACTGACGGCGGAGGCGGGGGCTCTTCTTTCCGCTGCAGCTTCTGCGGCTGCGGAAGCCGGACTCGGCGGAATGGAATTCGCGGCAGGCATCCCCGGAAGCGTGGGAGGAGCCGTATTTATGAATGCCGGAGCTTATGGAGGAGAGATGAGCCGGATTCTCGTCTCGTGCCGCGCGCTTCTGCCCGACGGAACCGTGCGGGATTTTTCAAAAGAGGAGATGGAGCTAGGCTACCGGCACAGCATTTTTGAAGAAAACAGAGGAATCATCCTGTCCTGTACGCTGCAGCTGGCACAGGCAGACCGGGAGAAAATCGCCGCTCTCATGAAAGAGCTGGCGGCCCGGAGAGCCGCGAAACAGCCTCTGAATCTTCCGAGTGCGGGAAGCACCTTTAAACGTCCGGAAGGATATTTTGCGGGGAAACTGATCGAAGAATCCGGATGCCGCGGACTTGCGGTGGGAGGAGCACGTGTTTCCCCGAAGCATGCGGGTTTTGTCGTCAATGAAGAGAAAGCGTCCGCAGAGGATGTGACGACGCTGATCGATCTGGTTCGTATGACAGTGAAGGATTATTCCGGCGTGGAACTGGAACCGGAGGTCCGGATCATCGGAGAGAAAAAACGGTAAGAAAAAACAGATCGGAGATGACGGAAAACAGAAGATGGAACAGAAACTGACGTTTGACTGGCATACACATACCGTGTATTCTCACGGAAAGGGAACGATAGAAGATAATGTGAAGGAAGCCCGCAGAAAGGGGCTGACATCTGTCGCCATTACGGATCACGGTCCGGGGCATATCGGATACGGATTCCGGCGCAGCCGGATTCCGTACATGAGAGCGGAGATCGATGCGATCAACCGCAGATACGATGATATCAGAGTTTACATGTCGGTAGAGGCGAATATTATAAATTCTTCAGGAGAACTGGATGTGAAGCCGGAGGAGTTTGAACTGTATGATTTTGTCATTGCAGGCTATCATTTCGGAACGCTGGGAGCAAATCCGTTTGCGTCGCTGGCTCTGCACGGCCGCAATCTGGCCTCGGCGCGCCGGAAGCAGTATTCTGAAGGGCTGATGAGAAAGAACACGGATCTCGTACTCCGGGCTCTGGAGAAAAACAGAATACGGGTTCTGACTCATCCGGGCGACAAGGGGGCCGTTTTTCTGGATGAGGTGGCGGAGGCATGCGCAGAGCATGATGTCTATATGGAGATCAGCAATCGCCACCGCCAGCTCACCGTCGGGGAAATAAAGCTCGCATCGAAGTACGGCGTGAAATTTATCATAGGAAGCGATGCGCATGTGCCGGACCGGGTCGGCACATGTGAAAATGCCGCGGCGCGTGTCGCGGATGCCGGGCTGGATCCGGCAAGAGTGGTCAATCTGAGTGTGACGCTGTAGCGTTACCGGGCTCTGGTCAGGATGGTGAAATTTATGGAAGCAATAATCGTAACGGGACTTTCAGGTGCAGGAAAGAGTAATGCCATGAATTATCTGGAGGATATGGGGTATTACTGTATCGATAATATGCCTCCCGCACTTCTGGAATCTTTTCTCACGCTGGAAAAACAGAACCGCATCAATATGGACAAAGCTGCTTTTGTCATGGATATACGCGGAAGAGAATTTTTCAGCGATCTGGTAAGAGTGCTGGAGGAACTGAAGGATTCCGGCAGAAAGGTGAAAGTTCTCTTTCTGGAGGCTGCCGACGAAGCGATCGTGCGCAGATTCAAAGAGACGAGGAGAATGCATCCTCTGACGGGCGACGGAGGAACAAATACGGAAGCGATACGCCGCGAGAGGAAGCTGATGAGTCCTGTCAGGAAAAATGCGGATTATATTATCGACACGACGGGACTTAAACCGGCGGATCTGCAGAACCTGCTGCTGAACATGCTGTCCGAAGGAGAGGATGAGGATACTTTTTCCATAACGGTCCAGTCCTTCGGCTACAAACACGGCATGTCCATGGACGCGGATATGGTATTTGACGTGCGCTTCATACCGAACCCTTATTATCTCAGGAGCATGAAGCAGCTGACGGGAAACAACAGAAGAGTAAGGGAATATGTCATGAAATTTCCCGAGACGCAGGACTTTGTGACGCGGGTGACAGAGCTGACAGAAGGACTCATCCCTTACTTTATAAAACAGGGAAAAAGAAATCTCGTCATCGCTTTCGGATGCACAGGCGGTCAGCACCGCTCTGTGGCCATGGCCAACGAATTTTCGGAAATTTTTGAAAGACAGGGAAGAAAAGTATCAAAAGTTCACCGGGATATTTTAAAGCGTTAGGAGGGAAAATCTTATGGCTTACTATCACCCTCCTTCTGTCAGAAATGAAGGAGAAGGACCGAGGATCGTCGTCATCGGAGGCGGAACCGGCCTTTCTGTCCTTCTGCGCGGTCTGAAAGAGAGCGGTGACAACCACATTTCCGCCATCGTGACGGTGGCGGATGACGGGGGAGGCTCCGGCATGCTGCGGGATGATCTGGGCATGATTCCTCCGGGAGATGTGCGCAACTGTATTCTCGCTCTGGCCGATGAAGAGGATATCATGGAAAAGCTGCTGCAGTACCGTTTCCGGGAGGGAAGGCTGAAGGGGCAGAATATGGGAAATCTCTTTCTTGCCGCACTTACGGATATTTACGGAGACTTTGAGGCGGCGGTGCAGAAGCTGCACGATATCCT
>CALXIZ010000073.1 GCA_944388495.1 uncultured Clostridia bacterium
CGAAAAAAGCTCCATGCCGTAGCTGCCTATGATCAGCGGCTGATCGGCGCAGCGCTCCATATCGCGCAGATTTTTCACGGCTTTCTGTTCCTGAATCAGAATTCCTCTGGCATCCGGTAAAAAACGCCGCCCGGCGTACGTCAGAGACACACTGCGCGTACTCCGTTCAAAAAGATGGACGCCCAGTTCATTTTCCAGCGACTGTATCTGTTTGCTCACCGTCGGCTGCGACAGATGCAGATTCTGCGCCGCCTTTGCAAAATTGAGATGCTGCGCCACTTCGATAAAGCAGGCCAGCTGTGTCGAATTCATTTTCTTCTTTCATTCCTTTCTGTTATTAATAATACGATATTTGAATTTCACAATCAACCCGGGCGGTGCTACAATACCTCTGAAATAAAAACAGGAGGAAAAAAATGACTGAACAAAGAAAAAGAAATCCGTGGCTCAGCGTAGGAGTCCTCGTCTTCAGCGCGCTCGCAGCCACTTTTAATGAAACGTCACTCAACGTCGCTCTGCTTCCCATCGCAGAGGATATGAATGTCAGCACCGCCGCCGTACAGTGGCTCATCACGGGATATATGCTGGTGACAGCCGTCATGGTACCCGTCACCGCATTCCTCTATCAGAGTATTCCGACGAAAAAGCTGTATACCGGCGCCATGCTGATCATTCTTGCCGGTACAGCGGGCTGCTTTTTTTCTCTCAGCTTTCCGGCGCTTCTCGCTTTCCGTATGATACAGGCCGTCGGAACCGGCATGATGATTCCGATCATGATGAACACCGTTCTGCTCGTCGCGCCGAAGGAAAAGACAGGAACAGCCATGGCACTGTGCGTCTGCGGCATCACGCTCGGACTCGCTTTCGGTCCGAGTATCTCCGGCATAGTCGTCCAGTTTTTCAGCTGGAGAGCGATTTTCATTCTCATCATGATTCTGGTTGCCGCCGCGATTCTCCTCGGCATCGCCGGCCTGATCACCGCACTTTTTTTCTCCGCCGGACTGACCGACCGCCGCAAAGACCGGAAAGAAGTGAAAAAACACTGCCATGAAAATATGATATGAGACTGCGCCGTATAAAAGTCCGCAGAAGGCCCGGAGGGCGGATCCTCTCTTTGGATCCGCCCCCGGGCCTTTCTGTATTTTCTGTATTTTCTTTTTTCCTTCATCCGTTTTTTCCCGGCCGGTGAAACATTTCCGCCCTCTGAAAGGTATAATAGTTGAAATGCATTTCAAAACGGAAGAATTTCAGAATCCGGCCGCGGACAGAGGCCGCGGATCCGGACCGGTCCGGAAAGATCTTTATGCAGACAGAAAGGAAGGACAGTTTTGCGGGGACAGGCTTTTGAGGAAGCGGCGGAAAAATACAAAGATCATATCTATGCCGTCGCGTTTAATTATTTCAGAAATCAGGCGGACGCCGACGATATCGTCCAGGATGTTCTTTTGAAGCTTTACCGCGCCGACAGAGAATTTGAGAGCGACGATCACGTCAGAAACTGGCTTCTGCGCGTCGCTGTAAATCAGTGTAAAAAAGTTTCCGTCTCTTCGTGGTTCCGGAAGAACATGCCGCTGGAGACATATGCGGAGTCGCTGCGTTACGAGACGCCGGAAAAGAGCGATCTCTTTTTCGCCGTCATGAATCTGCCGAAAAAATACCGTATCGCCGTCCATCTTTTCTACTATGAAGACTACAGCACGCGTGAAATCGCAGATATGCTGAAGCTGAAAGAGGCCACCGTACGTACGAGACTCCTGCGCGCGAGAAAATTACTGAAGGAGAGATTGTCAGATGTCTGGAATGAAGAGTAATAAAGAGTTATATAAGGAAGTCTTTTCGAAGCTGCGCGCTTCAGAGACAGTCATCATGGAGGAAGAAAACATGAAAAACGCAAAGAGCAGATTCCGGTGCAGCCGTCTGATCGCCGTATGCGTATCCGCGGCGCTTCTTCTGGGAGCCACATCCGGAATCGCCTGGGCCGCCACCGACGGCGCCACCGCCAATCCGGTCAGAGCGCTTCGTATCTTTATCAACGGCGAAGAATACGGAACATATGATAAAGACAGCGTCACCCGAAATGACGACGGAAGCTACACGATCCATCTTAAGGAAGGCGATACGGCTGACGTCGAAGCGGAAAACGGCGGAGAGGAAGCCTCTTCCGTCCGGGCCTCCGTATCGCAGGACAGCGGCGGGCTTAATACGGAGCTGAACGTTTCCGAAGACGGTTCCGCCGAAGCGGTGATCTCCGATGAAGACGGAAAGAAAAGCAGCGAAAGCGGCGGAAACAGTCCGGAAAAATGAAATATCAGACGCCGAAATCTTCTCATCGTGAAGAGATACTGATTTCGTCCAGCCAGCACTGATCAGGCCCGGTTTTTTCGACGAAAATCCGCGCCTGGTCGCTGTCGGATTTCGCCTGATGGTATTTGAAGATCACTTCTTCGTCTCCGGCCGCGCCGATGACTTCGATCTTGCCGGTCGGATGCGACAGGACATAGCGAAATCCCTTCGCTGATCCGTTCATCCTCGCTTTTGCCGCGTCCACAATGCGGACCGCCTGCAGAAAAGGAACCTGAAACTGATTTTTCACGCCCTCGACCGGTCTGCACTGAAACAGATAATACGGCATAATCCCGCAGGCTGTCAGACTGTTCATCAGCTCTGCGAGCACGTCCGCTCCGTCGTTTACGCCTCTGAGAAGCACAGTCTGATTGCGCACAATACATCCGGACTCTTGCAGCATTCTGACTGCGGCAACAGATTGCTCCGTCAGTTCACGCGGATGATTAAACTGTGTGACGATCATGATCTGCTTCTTTTTCCCGTATCCGGCCAGCAGATCCGTCAGTTCCCCGTCATCCTGTGTGATGCGCTGAGGCAGCGTGACCGGCGTCCTCGTCCCGAAACGGATAAAGCGGATATGAGGAATTTCACTGAAGTATTTCAGATATTCTCCGATCAGACGATCGGAATTTAAAAATGCATCTCCTCCGGAGACGAGGATATTGTCGATCTCCGGATGATTCCGGACATACTCTGCCATCGCCGGAAGATAAGATGCCGTCTCTTCGGAGGAAAGTCCTACCATCCTCTTGCGAAAACAGTGTCTGCAGTACATGCTGCACTGATTCGTCGACAGAATAAGCGCGGTCTGACGATATTTGTGCTGCATGCCCTGAACCACGGTATTTTCCGCTTCGCCGCTCGTATCCTTTCTGCCGCCCTCCGAAAATTCCATCCGGTCCGGAACGCACATTTTCCGGATCGGATCTTTTGGATTATTCCTGTCGATCAGATTCAGATAATAAGAAGGTATACAGATCGGATATTTTTCCGCGATCGACTGCAGCGCTTCGGCTTCCTTTCCGGTGAGATTTAAAAATTCTTTCAGATCTGAAATATTTCTGCAGCTTTCCTGCAGCAGCTTCTGCCACTATTTCATGTAAAATTTCCGCCCCTTTCTCTTTTCAGCCGCGTATGTAAATGTAATATTCTGATAAAGAAACTCGATGTTTCAAAAGACTCCAACAGAAATCACTCCCTCGCGGAACGGAGGGTAAAAGAAAAAACAGCCTTTTTCGGCTGAAATATTTTCCGGAAATCCGAACCGCCGGACGGCGGGCAGACTTCCGTACTGTCTTTTTGATTATAACAGAATATCGTTGATTTTTCAATAAAACTTTTGATTTCCTTCATCCGCCGGCGGCGCGGCCGGACGTTCCGGATTCTTCAGAAAAAAAGATGCAGACAGAAAATCCGCGATTTCTGCCTGCACTCTTTTTTCTCTTTTGGCTTTTTATTCCTGTTCTTTTTGTTTTTTTCTGATCCACTCCGGCAGATCTCTGATGCTGTCCAGAACGCCGTCAGCGCCTGCTTCCAGATAACGGCGGCGTGCATCACCGAATTTTTCGTCTTTTTCTTCCTGAGAAAGAGCTTCATACTCCTGCTGCGTCAGGCCGAGCATACTGCTACCCTCGATGATTCCGAGACTGTATACGCCCGCATTTTTTCCTTCCTTTATATCGGAAACCGTATCGCCGACCTTGACGACGTTTCTCACATCCTGAATAGCAAAAGCCTTCATATTACTGAAAATCATATACGGATACGGGCGGCCGAATCCTCCTGTGCTGTCCGGCGTAAAGCAGGTATCCGGAGAATATCCGTTCTCCGCCGCCTTTTCTGTCACTACCGCCATCATCTCATCGGTATAACCCGTAGTGGATCCGATCCGGACGCCCATATTTCTGATCTCTCTGACAGTGTCCGCTACGCCCGGCTTCAGATCCGCATATTCGGCGAGGCTTTCCATCAGCTTCTCTTCGAACACACGGTAAATACCGTTCACATCTTCCTCTTCCGGCTCTCTTCCGTATTTTTCCGTCCACTGATCATGGATTCTCTGCATATTCAGCATCGTCCGGATATGATCGATCTTCAGAAGACCCATCGGCTCGCGTATCTCCTCCATCGTAGGATAGATGTCAAATGCGTTAAAAGCTTTCTCAAATGCATTGACCGGCGCAAAACATCCGTAATCCACTGTTGTTCCTGCCCAGTCGAAAATTACCAGCTGAATTTCTCTCATCTCTGTCTGTCCTCCAAAAACTCTCTCATGATCGCGGCTACCTTTTCGATATCCTCTCTGTAGATTTCACCGATATTTCCGACGCGGAAGGTTTCCGCCTCCACTGTCTTTCCCGGGTACAGAACGTATCCTCTCTCTTTGATGTACTGATACATCTCATCGAAAGTAAAATGACAGTTTTCCGGATAATAGAAGGTCGTGATGACCGGTCCCTGTATCTCCTCCGCAAGATACGGGCGGAATCCGAGCTCTTTCATTTTCTGAATCAGCAGACGATTGTTTTCCGCATAACGGCGCCCTCTCGCTTCGATTCCGCCTTCCCGCTCCATCTCTTCCAGAGCCTGTTCGAAAGCCAGAACGACATGTGTAGGGCTGGTAAAGCGCCATTTTCCGTCCCTGTTCATCGATTTCCACTGATCGTAAAGATCCAGTGACAGACTGCGCGCCTTTCCGGCGCTCTCCTCCAGCTTTTTCGTGTCGGCGATGATGAAAGAAAAGCCCGGCACACCCTGAATACATTTATTAGCGCTGCTGATCATAAAATCGATGCCCCATTCCGCCGCCGGAATGTCGACGCCGCCGAAGCTGGACATCGCGTCGACGATGAAGGTACAGCCCGCCTTCTTCACTTCTTCTCCCACCGAACGGATATCATTGAGAATTCCGCTGGTCGTTTCGCTGTGAACCATGGATACATGCGTGATGTCCGGATTCTTCGAGAGAATTTCGGCGATCTCCGACGCTTCCGGACGTTCGCTGTCTTTCTTCTCGTATAAAAGATAAGGTATTGCGGCATGCTGCGCGATATTCTCCATGCGCAGGCCATATGCTCCGTTTGCCACGATCAGAAGCCTGTCTTCCGGTCCCACGACGCTGGTGAGTACGGATTCCACCCCGAACGTTCCGCTGCCCTGCATGAGTACAACGGTATACTCAGGCTCCTGAACGTGAGCCAGTCTGAGCAGCTCCGCGCGTATTTTCTGTGTAATCCGCTTATAGTCTTCGTCCCAGGTACAGTGATCAAACAACATTTTTTCCTTTACACTGTCTGTCGTCGTCAGAGGGCCAGGTGTCAATAACTTGTAGCTTTTCATTTTCTTTTTCGTTCCTTTCCTGCTTATTTGCAGCTTTCGCTCAGCTCCTGATGTTTCTGAAGGAGATCGACCGTCAGAGGCTCGGAGAATACCATCGGCTTTGCCGATTTGTTTGCCGCATCGGTGCTCTCACCCTCATACAGTGCGTTCGGATAATACTGCTGCAGCTCCTCTCTGCCATTTTCGATGATGCACTGAGCCATTTCCATCGCCTTCGGATTCGTATTTTCTCCTTTATCCACGACGGAAATGCTCTCTGTGAGAGAGAAGTTGCCTTCTTCCGGATCGACATAATCGATCGGCAGTCCCTCTTCCTTATCCGCTACAGCCTGCTGGCGGAGTCCGAATCCGATCGCCACTTCACCCGCGCGGCACAGTTTCAGAGGGCCGGAGCCGGATGTTTCGAGATGACTTCCCGCATTTTCATAAATGCCCGTGAGCACCTCCTTCGCTCCGTCCTCTCCGTAAGCGGAAATCAGAGCCTGAATCAGAAGCCATGCCGTGGAGGAGGACTGAATGTCGGTGACAGAGATCATGTCCTTATACACCGGATCGGCCAGATCCTTCAGTGATGCCGGTACCGGCAGATCATATTCCTCCATCATTTCCGTGTTGAGAATGATTGCTCCTTCCTGGCTGGTGATCGGCGCACAGTAGTCAGGGAATTCATCGATCGTGTTCACATCGAACTCCAGCGGAAGAAACATATTGTTCTCCGCCTGTGCACTCTCCGAATAGAAAGTGCTCATCGTCACGAGATCCGCTTCCAGATCCGTACCTTCAGCCAGCAGCTTTCCGCCCAGCTCGCTCGTTCCGAAGGTCTGGAAGATATACTGTCCCTCGTATCCGTTATTGTCCAGCGCATTCTGCATCGCCGTGATCGCCTCCTCATCCGCATTGGAGTAGATAATCACCTGCTCCTCTCCGGATGCTCCGCCCGAACCGCATCCCGCAAAAGCGCCGCAGATTCCCGTACACAGAGTCAGTGAAAGTATGACTGAGATAATTTTCTTTTTCATAACGTGCTTGCTTCCTTTCTCATTTCTTTGTCCGACGAAAAACAGAGCCGCCCGCTCTGCGGAATGAAATCTGTTTTCCGTACAGAAGATGATTTATCTATTTATTCTTATCATCCGGCTTCACCCGATTTTTCCCGGCGGCACTGCGCTTTGCCAGCCACATGAAAATCAGTTTGGCAGCCAGATTGGTAAACAGAATCAGAAGGCTGAGTACGAAAACTTCATTATATTGGTTTACATACTGTAGCTGCTTGATCTTCGTCGTCAGCACCATCGTTCTCGCGCCCGCGATAAAGATCAGCGCGCTGATGGTGATCATCGAATTGATGAAATAGTAGCTGAACACTTCCATCAGACTTGAAGAGGCATTCGGCGTCACGACGCGAAGAACCGTTTTCAGCCAGCTGTCCCCCATCAGTTTTCCCGTCGTCTCCCATCCGGCGTTCATCTTCGAAAGCGAATTTTTCATCATCAGATACGGCGTCGAGAAATAGTGTATGATATTACAGATGATCATCAGCAGAAACGTATTCTGAAGCGGCGTTCCCGAAAATACGAACAGAAATGCCAGACCGAGAACCATACCGGGGATTGTATTGGTAATCAGCGAGATAAATTCGATGATCTTCTTAAACGGGCCCGGAAGCGTACTCCTGGCCGTGATCAGAGCGGCGCCGTATACGATCACTGTTCCCGCGACAGCCGTAATCAGCGCCATAAAGACGGAATTCCTGTATACGGTGACCAGTTCGTTGTCCCGGAAGACGCTGATCACATGCTCCGCTGTAAAGCTCACATTATACGGCCATTCCTGCACCAGCGGCACGACGAAGATGACAGCGAAAATGGAGACGATGACGATGGAAAGCACACTGCCGGATACGCCCCAGACTCCGTCACGCAGCGCATTTGCGCGCAGCTCGGCCCGGCTGATGCTGCTGTACCGTATATTGTATTTTTCAATAAGCTGAAGAATACATATGCTGACCACAGAGGGAATCAGCATGATTACCGCCACGACGGCTCCTTTGTTGAAGTCCGGGATACTTCCCAGCATCTGATTGTAAAGTACAGTGGCGATAACGTCATATCGTCCTCCCACCGAGGCCGGTATTCCGAAATCGGTAAAAGACAGTGCGAAAGCCTGTATAAAAGCTCCCGCCAGAGTTCCCAGCAGAGGACGGAAGACAGAAATCCAGAAGTTTGACAGAATTCCGTCGCCCATCAGTCCCGACACGACAGACATTTTTTTATCTATGTATCCCATCGTATTGTCGATGAGCAGAAATGCGACCGGCACCGTATAGATCATATAACCGATCATCAGCCCCCAGAAACCGTAGATATCAAAAATCTGAAATCCCAGCAGGCGCGTGATGAGTCCCTGTTTGCCGAAAGAATAAATGATTGCGAATCCGTAGGTGATGGTCGGCAGAAACATGGGCAGCGTCGCGGCCGCGCGGAATATTTTCTTTACGGCTGACGGCAGATCCGTATAATGTATGGCATAGGCCATGACGAAAGCGATGACCACCGCCGCGCACGCCGAAGCTCCGGAAACGGCAAAACTGTTTAAGATGACCGTTCCGAACCCTTCCCGGCCGAGTACTGTACTGTAGAACTCTCCGGTCAGTCCTCCCTCCCAGAAAGACTTGATGAAAAGTCTTATCAGCGGAAAGAGAAGAAATACAGCGAATAAAGCGGCGATGAAGAAAAAAATCCCTTTCAGTTCACGATTTTTCTGTTTCATGACTCTCCCCTCATCTTCCGGCTACATCGATGCCGCCTTCTGTGCCGGAGTGTCAAAGAGAGCGTAGATATTGCTGCGCTTGATCTCGAGCTGATTGAGAATAAATTTTTTCACAAATTCATTGTCCGGTCTGTGGATGATCTCATCCGGTTCCGCATACTGTGAGATCGTGCCGCTGTCGATGATGAGAACACGGTCTGACAGAGTCAGCGCCTCCTCGGGATCATGAGTGACGATGATCGTCGTCAGCTGATATTCCCTTGAGATTGTTCTGATCTTTTCCTTGATCGATTCCTTGATGACGCCGTCCAGAGCGGAAAGCGGCTCGTCCAGAAGCAGAATGCGCGGTTTCATCACCAGAGTCCTGGCCAGAGCAACTCTCTGCTTCTGCCCTCCGGACAGCTGATCGATGCGTTTTTCCAGGTGTTCCTGCAGTCCGAGCAGACGGATGAGCTCCTGCACTTCCTGCGGCGAGGATACGTCCGGTTTATTCCTCAATCCGTAAGTGATATTGCGGTATACATTCAGATTCGGAAAGAGAGCATAATCCTGAAATACGATATTGAATCCTCTCTTTTCCATCGGCACCCCCGTCATATCCTCACCGTTGTAAAGAATCTGACCCTCGTCCGTATCGAGGATCCCCAGTATGATATTGAGCAGTGTCGTCTTTCCGCAGCCTGACGGGCCGAGAATCGAAACGATCTCTCCGTCGTCAGCCGAAATGGAAATATTTTTCAGCACAGGTGTGCCGTCAAAGGATTTGCTGATGTTTTTCAGTTCCAGCATGAAAAATCACCTCTGTCTTTTCATTTTTTACATTGTTTTTTTCCGAACATTTAGTATGATAGTACGAAACAGAGACGGAAACTATCGATATAACATTAGATTTTTATCAAATATCCGTAAAGAAAGTAAAATTCTGATAAAATATCTGTCTGTAAAAAGGGCTTCGCCCGGCTGTAAAGAATTTTTTTATTTACCGGACAGAGATCATCGGAAAGGAGCCATCATGAGACTGTTTATCGCCGTCGATTTCAGCGACGAAATTCTCGACATGCTTCGGGACTGTCAGCAGCAGCTTCAATCACAGATCCGCTCGGCCGGCATGACCGCAGCGGAAAACCTTCATCTGACGCTCGCATTTCTCGGAGAGACGGAAGAACCCGCCCGGGCCGTACGGGCGATGGAAAAGATATCTCTTCCTTCTTTTACGCTCCGCGTCGGCGGAAAGGCCGGTCATTTCGGCGATCTGTGGTGGATCGGCGCCGAAGAAAGCCGGCCTCTCATCCGCCTCGCCGATACGCTGAAAAAGTATCTGAGGGAAGAAGGATTTTTCATCGAAGAAAAAAAATTCCGTCCGCACATCACGATCGCCCGCCGGGTCGTGCCGGTGCAGGATCATCACAAAATCCGGCTGCACGTTCCGGAAAAAGAGATGAACGTCGGCGGATTTTCCCTGATGAAATCGGAACGCATCGGAGGACGCCTCGTTTACACGGAGCTGTACTGGAAATCTCTCACATAATGTCAGAAATCCCCGGCAGACTACAGATCGCTCTTTTCGGATCTGCCTGTCCGTCCGGGGATTTTTCCGGTCATTCATGCCGGATTTCTTTCGCCTTTCCCGTGATTTTTTCAGCCGATATGCGCCAGACAGCCGTCCTTTTCAGACTCCTGCCGATCGCTTCATCAAAATTTTCCATATTCTCCGGCGTGTGTCTTTCGCAGATCAGGCGCAGTGCATGTATTTTTTCCGTCTCATCGGTAACCTCTTCCGCCCTTCCGAAAATCACGGCCGATTCATATGCTGTGGTAAAGGAATCCTTCATACGCTGTGTATCGCCGACACACGACAGACACACCCGCGGATTTTTTCTCAGAGCATCCGTTTTCTGTCCCTCAGGAGCGCAGTGGAAATAGAAGCATCCTCCGTCTCTTGCGACCGACAGCGGAATACAGTAAGGTGTCCCGTCGCCGAGTACCATCGACATCACTGCGTATTCGCATTTATCCGCCACGCCGAGCGCAAACTGTTCATCTCTTTCTCTGTCCTTTCTCCTCATCCTGCTTTTCCTCCTTTAACATGTCATACCTTCCGATATACAGATATATGCCGTCGCGCACTTCCGTCTTTTATATCAGATCCGCAACATCGCTTTCGCGCGTCCGTCTATTATACCACCTCCGGAAATTACCCGTCACTTTTTTCCTCTCTCATAACCCGCATCTCCCGGAAAGTATCGGAATATATTTCCTCATTTTCCGGTCGTTTTTTCCTGAAGACGGTTAGTTCTTCCGCCCTTCGGGTAAAATAATGTATTCGTCTCAATACAGAAGATCTCCGCCCGTTCCGGTCCCGGTGTTCCGGAAACCACGGTGAAATTCTGCGTGCACACAGGCGGCGGCGCCCTCGCCGGGCGGTCCGCCGTATCTTATACCAAAGGAGAAAACAGATGAAAGTACTGATCATCGGCGGCGTAGCCGGAGGCGCTACCGCAGCGGCCCGCCTCAGAAGACTCGACGAAAATGCGGAAATCATCATCATCGAACGCAGCGGTTTTGTATCCTATGCGAACTGCGGCCTTCCCTACTACATCGGCGGCACGATCAGAGACCGCGGCGCTCTGATGCTGCAGACTCCCGAAAGCTTCCGCAGCCGTTTCCGGATCGACGTCCGTGTAAATGAAGAAGCCGAAAAAATCGATCCTCAGAGCAGAACCGTCACGATCCGCCGTCACACAGATGATTCCGTCTATACGGAAAGCTATGACAGACTCATCCTCTCACCCGGAGCAAACGCCGCCGTTCCGGACGTTCCCGGCGTTCATGGCGAAAAAATCTTTACTCTGCGCACCGTCGAAGATACCTTTCGCATCCGTGAATTCATCGAAAATACCCGTCCGAAGCGCGCTGTCGTCGTCGGAGGAGGGTTTATCGGCCTTGAAATGGCGGAAAACCTGATACATGACGGTATCAGCGTCACTCTGCTGCAGCGCAGTGAACAGGTGCTGCCTCCGATGGATTACGATATGGCCTGCGAGATCCATTCCTATCTGCGCATGAACGGCATCGACCTGCGCGTAAAACAGTCTGTCACCGGATATGAGCCTTCCGAAGACGGCGGCGTCCGCATTCTGCTGAAGGAAAACGAGCCGCTCGAAGCCGATTTTGTCATTCTGTCCGCAGGCGTCGTACCTGAGACACATCTGGCCGAAGAAGCAGGCCTCGATCTCGGAATGAAAAAATCGATCCTCACCGATGATCATATGAAAACTTCCGATGACAACATCTATGCCGTCGGAGACGCCGTGTGTGTCAGAAACTTTGTCTCCGGCCGCGAAGCTCTGATTTCTCTGGCAGGCCCGGCCAATAAGCAGGGGCGCATCGCCGCCGACAATATCTGCGGCATTCCGAGCACATTTACAGGCTCACAGGGTTCCTCCGTCATCAAGCTTTTCGGTATGACGGCAGCTTCCACCGGTCTCAACGAAAAGACAGCAAAGGCCGCCGGCATCGCTTTCGATAAAGTATATACTTTTTCCGCCTCTCACGCGACCTACTATCCCGGTGCGACAAATATGTCCGTCAAGACGCTCTTCTGTCCGGACACCGGTAAAATCCTCGGCGCACAGATCGTCGGCTTTGAAGGCGTGGACAAGCGCATCGACGTTCTCGCCACAGCCATCCGTGCCGGCATGACGGCAGCCGGTCTGGAGGAGCTCGATCTCGCCTACGCTCCTCCGTACTCTTCGGCCAAGGATCCTGTCAATATGGCGGGCTATGTCATCGAAAATGTCCGCTCCGGTCTGGTAAAACAGTTCCACTGGCACGACATCGAAGAGATCGCCGCCGGAGAAGATGCCGTCTTCCTCGACGTCCGCACGGATGAAGAATATGCCAGAGACGGCCGCCTTCCGCAGACGACGCTTCATATTCCGGTGGATGCGCTTCGCGAAAATCTGGACCGTCTCGATCCGGGGAAAAAAATATATGTCAACTGCCATTCCGGCCTCCGCAGCTACATCGCGTGCCGCATCCTCTCAGCCCATGGCTTTGACTGCTATAACCTGGCCGGCGGTTTCCGCCTGTATATGCAGATCTCCGGAAACGCCGCCTTCGACCCTTCTCCGAGATATCCGTGCGGCATTATAATGGACTGAGCGGCATCATAATGGACTGATTTTTCAGCATATAAACAAGGGGGCTGCCGCATTAAGAATGAAAAGAACAGGATACGGGATTCTCAGAGCGAAAATTTCCACATCTTGTATCATATTCTCTTAATGCAACAGCCCCCTCTTTCTTGTACAGTCTGCCGTCAATCTGATTTTGTTATTGATATTTCCTCATCAGCATCACTTTTTTCCGTATGCTTCTGTCTTGTATTTACACAAAAGACTGTTGTTATTCAGCAGCGGCATTTTCCGAAAACCGCATCAGAATCGTCGCGATCTGGGCACGCGTGCTGTCTCCCTGCGGAGCCAGGGCGCCGTCTCCCATGCCGTTCACAAGGTCTTCCGCAACAGCCCACTGCATCGCTGTGAGCGCATAGTCGGAAACCTGAGCCGCATCGGTATATCCGGACAGATCTCCGCGCGCCGTCAGATCATATCCCTTAAATTCCGCATAGCGATACAACAGAGCGGACATCTGTTCTCTCGTGATATTGTCGTCCGGTCCGAACGTTCCGTCTCCGTATCCGTTGACGAGATTGTTTTCCGCCGCCCAGGCGATGGCATCCGTATGGTATTTGCCTGCCGCCACGTCGGTGAAATCGCAGGCCGGTGCTTCCGGATCGCCTTCCAGACGATACAGAATCGTCGCGAACATGCCGCGTGTCGTCGTTCCGTTCGGATTGAACAGCGTGCTGCTGATTCCGTTCATCAGATCGTTTTCATAAGCATACGCGACCGCATCGTAATACCAGTCTGCGGAGGCCACATCGGTAAACGGCAGTTCCGTCGTGCCCGGTTCCTCCGGCGTGCCCGGCGTCTCCGAAGATTCGGTGAATTCCGCCGTTACGGTTACTTTTGACGACGGCATCGTGAAACGATATTTGCCGTCATTTTCCGTCACTTCGATCTCGTTACCGTCTGCATCCGTTACGGTAAGAGAGGATAATTCATAGCCTTCGTCCGGCGTCACTGTCAGCGTAACAGCAGATCCCTTAGATGCGCTGGTACGGCTCGCCTTTATCTGTCCGTTTTCACTGTCTTCCACTGTGATGGCATATGTGGTGACACTGCCGCCACCGCCGCCGGAAGAA
>CALXIZ010000074.1 GCA_944388495.1 uncultured Clostridia bacterium
CCGGAAATCCGACAATGATATCCGTCGTCAGAGCAATATCCGGTACCGCTTCACGTATCTTCTCCACCAGACGCAGATAATCTTCTTTTGTATAGCGGCGGTTCATACGCTCAAGAATGCGCGTGCTTCCCGACTGAACCGGCAGATGGATATGACGGCACAGTTTTTCACAGTCGCAAAAAGCCTGTATCAGACGGTCTGACAGATCTTTCGGATGTGACGTCATGAAACGGATCCGTTCGATTCCTTCAATCTCATTGATGCGGCGGATCAGGCCGGCAAAATCACAGTCGAAGTCCGATCCCTGACCGTATGAATTTACATTCTGTCCCAGCAGAGTCACTTCCTTTACACCGTCTGCCGCCAGAGAACGGATCTCGCTGACGACTGCTTCCGGATCCCGGCTGCGCTCTCTGCCGCGCGTGTAGGGAACGATACAGTAAGTGCAGAAATTATTGCATCCGTTCATAATATCCACAAAAGATTTGTGGCGGTATTTCCTGTGAACCGGAAGTCCCTCGATCACCTTTTCCTGATTCTGATAGATCGACATGATCTTTTCTTTTTCTGTCAGGCGTTTTTCCAGCAGCTGCGGAAACTCTTCCAGATTCATCGTTCCGAAGATGATGTCCACCCAGGAATATTTCCTGCGGATCGTCTCCGTGATGTGTTCCTGCTGCATCATACATCCGCAGACCGCGATGATGTGATCCGGATGACGCTCCTTGATCTTTTTGATCACTCCGAGCTGTCCGAAAAAACGGTTATCCGCATTTTCTCTGACGCTGCACGTATTGACGACGACAATATCGGCATTTTCTCTGTCCGCTGACGGCCGGTACCCTTTTTCCTCCAGCATGCCCGCCAGCTTTTCCGAATCATGCTCATTCATCTGACACCCGAAGGTCTGGATATAATATGTCTTCTGCCCGCAGGGCATCGTTTCCTCTTTTTTCACTGTTTTTTCTTCTCCCGTTTTTTCTGTCATTACGGCTCTTTTGGCCGTTTTTTCGTTTCTTCTGCCTGTTTCATGTCTATTTTACTGTCCGCTTACCGGCCTGTCAAATCGGCCGTTTGCCTCCCGGTCGTTCGTCTTTTGATCCGCCCTTTTTTCCTCAGAAAACAGACTTCCGTCTGCGTTCTGCGATTGACGCGGCGCGGAAAAGAGATTAGAATAAAGCCGTATTAAGGAGATAAAAAAATGATGACAGAAAAAAAGATAAAGATACTTTCAAAACCTTCCGAAGTTCAGGCGATCGCTTCCGAATGGAAGAAAGCCGGTCTGTCTGTCGGTCTTGTACCGACGATGGGTTATCTTCATGACGGACACAGAAGCCTCATTCACAGAGCCTGTGCGGAAAACGACCGCGTCGTCGTCAGCATCTTTGTCAATCCGATTCAGTTCGGACCGACTGAAGATCTCGCCACTTATCCGCGCGACCTCGACGCAGACAGCGCTCTGTGCGAAGAGGAGGGCGTCGACATCATCTTCCACCCGGAGCCGGAAGACATGTACGGACCTCACTTTTCCACACATGTAGCCGTCGAAAAGATCACAGAAACGCTCTGCGGCGTGTCGAGACCGACTCATTTTCAGGGCGTGACGACCGTCGTCAGCAAACTGTTTCACATTTCAAAAGCCGACAGAGCCTATTTCGGAGAAAAGGACGCACAGCAGCTGGCCGTCATCCGCCGGATGACAGAGGACCTCAATATGGATATCGAGATCGTCGGCTGCCCGATCGTCCGTGAAGAGGACGGTCTCGCGAAGAGCTCCCGCAACAAATATCTGAATCCCGAAGAGAGAAAAGCGGCGACCGTGCTGAGCCGTTCTCTCTCCTCCGCGAAAAAGCTCCTCGCAGACGGTGAACGCAGCGCCGATGTTATCCGGCGGACAATTACAGAGGAGATTTCCGCTGAGCCGCTGTCCGATATCGACTATGTTTCTGTCGTCGATTCCGTCACCTTCGAGGATATCGAGGGAGAGATCACCACTCCTGTCCTCGTGGCCATCGCGGTCAGAATCGGAACGACGAGACTGATCGACAACTTCTCTTATTCACCGCAGTAAAGATCATTTTTTAAAAGCCGGAAAAATATCCGCCCGTCAGTCATACGACAGACCGTGACTGACGGGCGGATGTTTTTATACATCTGTACATACCTATATATAATGTAAAGAAAAATCAGAAACAGCGTCCGGATAACCGTCCTTTCCTTTTCCGCAGTCTCTGCCTCTCTCAGAATCAGCGTGCTTCCGCGATACATTTCCAGATTCTGTCCAGCTTTTCCGGTTCGAAGATATCGATCTTCTGACCGTATGTATCGATCATTTTCTGCGTCTCCTCATCCCTCTTCTCCTGCGGTATCCTGCTGAGATGTCTGCAGAGGAACTTCATCATCTGCCGGTGGATAAAGCTCAGTCTCCCGTAATCGATTCCGCCCCGCAGATGAAAGATCTCCATTCTCTCAAAGACATCCGCAGAGACCTGCTTCCTGACAGACTCCCGGATGCGGTCCGCATTTTTCTCAAGATCGCCGTCCGCCAGTCCGACGGTGATCAGAAAGATTCTTTTCTCCTCACATCCGCTGATGCGCAGCACCTTCGTCAGACCCGTAACACGGCCGGCGTAAAGACTGCCGATATAGATAACCGTGTCAAAGTCTTTCAGATTTTTTACCTGACGGCAGGACAGAATCGGTATTCTTCTTTTTTCAGCCAGCGTCTCCGCATAGCGTCTGGCATTTCCATAACGGCTTCCGTACAGAATAATATATCTCATCTCGGCGCTTTCCCCCTTCGGCTCTGATTTTCTCCTCTTTTTACAGGCTGTTTTTCTGTACGGATATTATATCACGGCACAGGCGTTCCCGTCTGTTCCAGCGCGGTAAAAATCAGATCATTCATATGATCATAGGATTTCCACACGCGGTCTGATGACGGCAGCCCGGCGTAAGAGCAGAGCTTTCGGATGATGCCGAAAATCTGCTTCGGCGTAAAACCGTCCGCGCCTCTCGTGCCGGCTTCTCTTTTCTTTGTCCTGTTTCTGATCCATTCCTCCGTCACGCTGACGATCTCATGTGCCGTCGTATTTCTCACGGCCATCTCGATCTCTCTCAGATCACTGACGAGATTCCGAAGCTCTGCATCGTCGGACAGTCTGCGGATCAGACGCCAGAGATGATCGGAATAGATATCTTTTCCGCTGAAGTTATGATCATACTCTTCGTCCAGTATGCTCCATATCTTCGGATTTTTATCCTGAAGCTCCGGATCCCAGCGCCTCTGGCCGTTTTTCATCAAAGTGCAGCAGTCGCTGATCTTCACGCCGCACTGTCTGTCCAGGATCATCTCGAACAGTTCCGCTACTACAGGCGTGATACCTCTGAGAAAGTCTGCGTATTCTCTCTTTCTGATTTTAATCTCGAGGGACAGCAGATATTCTACGACATTTCTGTGATTTCCGGACTGCACCGGAATGACATCGGAAAGCATTTCTTTCAGACTTCGGTCTGTACCGGAACGATCCAGCTGCAGGCGGGCCTGCGCCGCATCGATCAGCCTTATCGCCGCTTCCGGCAGTTCGTCACGTATCTCATCCGCCACGATCTTTGCCGCCCGGTAATCGCAGGCTGCGACAAATCTGCGGATCTGGCTGATCTTAAGCAGTGTCATGAGATTTTCGCACTTCACTTCCTGACAGCGATTCTCCGAATCATCTTCCTCGTTGTCCCGATCACACGCCCACTGTATATCCGGCTCATACTGAATATGATCTTCCGCCTTCGGATTCATCCTCCTTGCCGGCGTCGACACCTGCACTGGAATAAAACGGTATTCTGTCACGGCGGCCATGATCTGCAGGGCACTCTTCATGGCCGGCGTTCCGGAAGCGATATTGACGTAGAGAGTGTCATCCTCCTCCATCCCGGCGCGGATATCCCGGATAATATCGTGAAACCTGCGGTAAAAATAATTATAATCCTGTACCTCGGAGAGTTCCTCCTCCGCGATGATCTCATATTCGAATCTGTGATGCTTCAGTTCTCCCAGCTGCCGCAGACAGTAAAGATATCTGTCGTCTAATTCATGAAGCTCCCACATCTCCTTCGAAAAGAAAAGATAGACTTTATCCGGCAGATAATTTCTGCAGATATGCAGAAAGGAACCGTCCCTGTTATTTGCGATCGGATCATTGCCGCCGATCGGCGAAAAGAGATATTTTTCAGCCATATTTCTTTTTCCCTTATTCTTCAGCAATTACAGAAAGTATTATTTTTTCATATTATCTATAAGTATATATGATATATTATTATATTACAAATATATACTGATTTTATCCGGGATCCGGCTCGTGTCAGAAAAAAGCTCTTTTTCTCCTTCAGGCAGACGATTTTCCCGCCGCTTCTCCTGACACTTCCGTTCAGATCACGATCACATCTTCTGCTTCCATACTGTCATCTTTCCCGTATCTTATCAGATTGCACTGCCCCGCCAGGCGGTAGACACGCACGCTGTCCTCTTCTGATACAAAAAACGGAATCTCCTTCAGCAGTTTTTCATATTTTTTTCGGGGAAGCATAGCCTCAAACGAAGATCTCTGAACGCGGAATCCGTATCCCTGCAGATGCTTTGCGAATTTCGTGCGGACTTTATTATCCACGATATCGTAGATGATCAGCGTAAAAATTTTCCGCTCCCCGCCTTCCGCTTCCTCTTCCAGTCTGTCGAAAAAATATTCTGTCATAACGAGCTTCTCCTTTCCTCTTTCTGTCTTTTCAAGGAAAATTTATCTTTCTCAGCGTATCCTGACAGGAACATAGTGCGAAGCGTCGCCCGTCTCCAGCGCTTTTGCCAGACTTCCTGCCTGCATCCCAATCGCTCTGCGGAAAGTGACAGGATAATCCGCATAGGAAAGGTATTTCATTTTCGCCGAAAACTTCTTCTCCAGCCTGGTGACAAATTTTTTCATGCCCTCCCTGTCGAGGAAAAAACCGGGACGATCCTCTCTGGTAAAGAAATTTGACGGGAAGACCTCGTGGCCGTTCGTCATGCTCATCACGACGGAATCCACGACTACCGGACGCCACTCCTCCATCAGATCGCTGGCCAGCGCCGGATGGTTTTCCCTGTCACTGTGCAGGAAGCCGAAATACGGATTCAGTCCGCTGTGTTCGATCTCACCGTAAACCTCGTTGAGAAGGATCGAATAGCCCAGACTGAGCATGGAATTGAAGGGATCTCTCGGCGGTCTGCGGCTGCGTCCCTGAAATCGGAATGATTTTTCAACCAGAGCCGACAGACCTCTGAAATATGCCTTCGCCGCACTGCCCTCATAGCCCATCAGCTGCTCTGTACTGACACAATTTTCCGCTTTTTTCTCATACTGACTGATCTCACCGATTTCCTTTTTCACGGAAATTCCCGTGCTTTTCTGGTATCTCCTCAGTACGACAGACTGATTGTTCAATTTTGCCCGGATCATCTTTCCCGCCAGTTCCATCCGGAAATTCCTGTCCTCGGTGAGACGGATCTGCTGCCTGTGCCGAAAGACGTTGATATGATTTGTAGACATGACACGTCCGAAATACGAACCCGTTCCGGAATAATAATTTATGCCGATGCCGCGTTTCAGACACTGTGCCATACACTTCGATGTAACCTGAACCGTACCGAACAGAGAGACTGATTCCAGCGTTTCGGAAGGAATTTTTCTCAGCAGTCCGTTCCGGTAAGAGACGGTAAAACAGTTTTCCGCAAATCCCAGAACTGCTCCCGGCTCATTGATATACAAATACGCCATCCCGATCACCTTTCCTCTCTTCAGTGAACCATACCGCCGGCCGCTCCGGCATCCTTTTCACCACAACGCATCACACATGCCCCGCCGCCGGCCATCCGGCTGTCTGCCGGAATTCCGTTTTCATACAGATTTATGATCATTGCGCTCATGACAATCAGACTTAATATATTCATCATTTATCTCCCTCTCCTTGCAGATCCGATCTTAAATATACTTTACACAAAATATCAAACTCATTTAAATCAATCAGATGAATTATTTCCGTCCCCTTTCGGGGTGTCCTTTCAAATGTACTTAGTTGCAAAAACGTTGCAGGAAGTAGGATGTAGTTTTCGTCCCCTTTCCGGGGTTTCCTCAAAATTTACCTGCGGTGCA
>CALXIZ010000075.1 GCA_944388495.1 uncultured Clostridia bacterium
GTATCATATTTTCATACTTTGTCGTCTTGACATCCGGCGCCAGGATATTATGTCCCTCAATGCTGCCGATGATCGTAAGATACTGAATATCCGACTGAAAGTCAAACGCGTTTTTTATGCTGCCGAAATCATCGATACTGTTTTTCGCTTCCTGTTCCCGTTCCCCTGCTGTACTGTACATACATTTCTCACCTCCGTAAAGGTAGTATGCAGCACAGGAACGCGATCTATTCACCGTCCGGACGAAAATGCTCCTTCCGGCATGCGCGGCTTCTGATCAGAAAATCAGCTTCTCCGCGATGTAATCTTTTACTTCTCCGACTGGAATCCGGATCTGCTCCATGGTATCTCTGTCTCTGACCGTGACACATCCGTCGTTTTCAGTATCCGGATCGACGGTGACACAGTACGGCGTACCGATTTCGTCCTGTCTTCTGTAGCGCTTTCCGATGCTGCCCGGCAGATCGTAATCGACGCTGAAATATTTTGAGAGCTGATCTCTGAGTTCCTCTGCTTTTTCCGCCTGCTTCTTCGTCAGCGGAAGTACAGCCGCCTTGTAAGGCGCCAGAGCCGGATGGAAATGGAGAACCGTTCTCGTATCCTCTTTGCCGTTTGCCCCTACGACAGTCTCTTCATCGTAGGCCTCCACGAGAAATGCCAGCGTCACACGGTCGGCACCCAGAGAAGGTTCGATACAGAACGGAATAAATTTCTCATTTGTCACCGGATCCTGATATGTCATATCCTGTCCGGAATATTCCTGATGCTGTCTGAGGTCGTAATCCGATCTGTGAGCGATGCCCCAGAGTTCACCCCAGCCGAACGGGAAGAGATATTCGATATCCGTCGTAGCCTTACTGTAATGAGAAAGCTCTTCCGGACTGTGATCACGAAGCCTCATATGTTCGTCGCTGATTCCGAGATCGCGCAGGAATTTCGGACAGAAATCCCGCCAGTAATCAAACCATTCCATATCGGTTCCCGGTGCGCAGAAGAATTCCAGTTCCATCTGCTCAAACTCTCTCGTACGGAAGGTAAAATTGCCCGGTGTAATTTCATTGCGGAAAGATTTTCCGATCTGAGCGATACCGAACGGAAGCTTTTTGCGTGCACTTCTCTGAACGTTTTTAAAATTTACAAAAATCCCCTGTGCCGTTTCCGGTCTCAGATACAGCTGAGCCGTACTGTCTTCCGTCACGCCCTGAAAGGTCCTGAACATCAGATTAAACTGCCGGATCGGCGTAAAATCCATGCTGCCGCAGGTCGGGCATTTGATTCCCTTTTCGGCCATGAAATTTTCCATCTGTTCGTTTGTCCATCCGTCCGCCACCTGATCGATGCCGTTTTTATCAAAATAATCCTCGATCAGTTTGTCCGCCCGGAATCTTTCATGACATACACGACAGTCCACCTGCGGATCGTTGAAGTTCCCCACATGGCCGGAAGCCTCCCATGTTCTGGGATTCATGAGGATCGCCGAATCCAGGCCCACATTGTATTTCGATTCCTGGATAAATTTCTTTCTCCACGCTTCTTTGACATTGTTTTTAAGTTCTACTCCCACAGGACCGTAATCCCAGGTATTCGCCAGTCCTCCGTAGATCTCCGAACCCGGAAAGACGAATCCTCTGGATTTTGCCAGAGAAACGATCTTATCCATGGAATACTCTCTGTGCTGAATCTTGCTGCTCATTTCCTGTAAAATCTCCCTAGTAAACAGTAAAAATTGATATAATAAACCACCACACGGACGGCGCCGGCTTCAGTTCCTCTCTTTTTCTGCGGCAGCAGACAGAGAGAGGAGACAAAAACCGACAGTGTCCGATATGGCAGTCTTCTCTTAGTCTTCATATTTAGTATACTTGCATATCTGCATATTTGTATACTTTTTTTCAAAATATCCGTAAATATTTCCGGATGTCTACTCAAAGAAACGGAAGCGGTTCTTTTTCTCTCTGTAATCTTCGATCGTTTCGTCGAATTTGTCACCTGCTTCGTCAAGCTTTTCCTTCAGAGCGTCTGATGCCCCGAAGATGCCGTCCTCTATAGCTTCGGCAGCATCCTCTGCATGTTCCTTCACTTGTTCTGTCAGTTCTTCCGCTTTTTCAGCAGCTTCTCCGACTGTCTTTTCCACAGTATCTTCTGCACGCTCCGCTTTTTCTTCGGCAGCATCCTTCACGCTGTCATATTTCTCTCTGATATCGTCTTTGATCCCGCCGAATTTTTCACCGAGGTCAACATCGATCGGCTCATCGTCAAAAGCACTGTCATCGAAGTCATCGAAATTGAAGTAGTCGTCCTCCTCGATCTCCTCGATATCTTTTTTCATCTTACTGATAACGGAATTCGCCTTTTCCTTCACCTGAGACAGGGCATCTCCGCTCTTTTCCTTCAGGTCGTCGGCTATGACGGAATAATTCGATCTGACGCCTTCAAAGGTTTCCGCGGCCTTGCCGCTGAGATTGACTACATCGCCGTTATCTTTGACCAGTTCGATGGAACACTTTGTACCCAGCGCCGCGATCACGGAAAGAATCGTAACCCACGGAATGAATACGATACCGAGAATTCCGATATTTACCGGAATATTCATGATGATCTCGTCGCCCTTTTTGATCATGATCTTTGATACATTGCCTTTTCTGACGAGCTCCTTAATCTTCTCCACAATATGAGAAGCCTGATCTCCGGCTTTTGTCTTCGGCGTGATATCGATCTTTTCCTCGATCAGGATGATAGCATCCACCACACTGCCTTCCGCTTTTTCCAGCGCTTCTTTCGCCTCTGCATAGCTTACGCCTGTACGGTCTTTCACCAGTTCGATTTTTTCAAGTGTAATCTCCATAAAATAAACACCGCCTTCTTGCATCTTCAGAAAAATGAGGGAATATCCCTCTTCCTATTCTTTTTTTATTTCTGTCTTCTTTAAATAAATTTCGCTCTTCAGATTATTTATATCCAGATGATAGGAGATATAATCCCGCAGCAGCAAATTTAAATATTCGAAGATCTCATCGTGCAGAGCCAGCTTTTCAAAAGCGCCAATCGGGTTATCCCGAATGGATTTTAATATTTTGATTATATCAAATCTGAGATCGTAAAGCAAACGCTTGTTGACACCGGCTGATTTTTTACATTCACCGCAGATGACTCCGCCGTCCGCGACAGAAAAAGCTCCTTCCTCCGCCGGCTTTCCGCATCTCACACAGCTGTCCAGATGCGGCATATAGCCGCAGACGCCGAGCGCCTTCCACTGATAGACAAGCACGAGCGATTCCGGTCTTGCGCGTCTTTTCTCCATCAGGCGCAGAAATGATACGAGCAGGTCAAACAGCTTCTCCTGCGGCTCATTTTCCGGAAGCAGGCGCTCCGTATATTCCAGCGCATAAGAAGCCAGCATATACTTGTCGATATCTGTGCCGATCCCGAAATAACTGTCGATCGTCTCCGCCGCATTGATATTGCAGCTTTTTCCTCCGAAAAACAGTTCATACCGGCCGTGCGTAAAGACACGCAGAGCCAGAGACGATTTGTTTTTTCCGTTGAGCCGGATACCTGTACCCGCACTGATCTTTCCGAATTTTCTCGTAAAGAGTACCAGCAGTCTGCGGTCATCCGGAAGACGGATCTGTTTGAGTATGATTCCGTCCGTCTGCGTAATCATAATACCGTATCATTCCTGTATCCGAAATTGCTGAGCGCCGCATCGCTCTCTCTCCAGTTTTCCTTGACCTTCACCCAGAGTTCCAGATAGACCTTTGAGCCGACCAGCGGTTCGATCTCCAGGCGGGCCGCCTTGCCGATACCCTTCAGTTTCTTTCCGTGTGCTCCGATGATAATTCCTTTATGAGAATTTTTCTCACAGTAGATCACAGCAGAGATATTCGTGCATTTTTCCTCTTCTTCATACTGCTCGATTTCCACCGCAATGCCGTGAGGCACTTCCTCATTGAGATACAGCAGTGTCTTTTCGCGGATAATCTCGGAAACGAGAAAACGCATCGGATTGTCCGTGAACATCTCGCGCGGAAAATACATCGGGCCTTCCTTTATATAAGGCCGTATTTTGTCGATACACAGGTCTGTATTCAGACCTGTAAGCGCACTCACGCCCAGAATCTGATCGAAAATTCCCGTACTGTCATATTCCTCATAAATCTCCCGGTATTCATCCGGTTCGATAAGGTCGATCTTATTGATCACGAGAATTTTCGGTGTCTTTTTTATCTTTCTGAGCATCTCCGTAATATAGCGGTCTCCCGGCCCCTCAGACAGCCTTCCGTCTGTGAGAAACAGAATTACATCCACTTCTCCCAGCGTCGAAACAGCCGTATTGGTGAGATAAGAGCCGAGCTTGTTTTTCGGTTTGTGAATTCCAGGAGTATCGATAAAAATAATCTGATATTCCTCATCCGTATAAATTCCTCTGATGGCATTTCTGGTCGTCTGAGCCTTGTTCGATGTAATTGCCACTTTTTCCCCGATTATCGCATTGAGCAGCGTCGATTTTCCTACATTCGGCCTGCCGACAATTCCTGCAAATCCTGATTTCATCTCATTCCGATCCTTTCTCTTCTGCCTGTCCCTCTTTTTCAGACTCTCGCCAGACCGATCCTCTTCATGACCTCTTCCTCACGTTCTCTCATCTCCAGCCTTTCCGCCTCATCCATATGATCATATCCGAGCAGATGCAGAACACTGTGTACAAAAAGATATACCAGCTCACGTTCGTAGGAATGTCCGTATTCCTGTGCCTGACGGCGCGCTGTTTCATCGCAGATCACCACATCACCCAGACAGAGCGCTTCCGGATTATCCGGATCTGTGACATCATCATACTGCGGAAAGGAAAGAACATCTGTCACTGCATCTTTCTGCCGGTAGACGGCATTCAGCCTGCGTATTTCTTCCGGAGAAACAAATGAAAAGCTGATCTCACACCGCGCGGAGTCGAGTCCCTCTTCTGTCACACAGATTTCCGCAGCCTCTCTCATTTTCTCCGCCACGTTTTCCGTTACGGCCTGTTCCTCTCCAAAAAGAATAGTCATATCTCTCTTTCACTCCTCCGCTTCTGCAGAATTCTTTTCATAGTTTTCATAAGCGTCGATAATTCTCCTGACAAGCGGATGACGAACTACATCCGACTGTTTCAGATAACAGAACTCAATGCCTTTCAGCCCCTGAAGGACGTTTGCCGCCTCCTTCAGTCCGGACGCCTTTTTCTTCGGCAGGTCGATCTGAGTGATATCACCCGTGATCACCGCCTTGGAACCGAAGCCGAGACGTGTCAGAAACATTTTCATCTGTTCTCTCGTCGTATTCTGTGCTTCATCCAGAATAATGAAGGAATTATCCAACGTTCTGCCTCTCATGTACGCGAGCGGCACCACTTCAATCACTTCTTTTTCCTTCAGCCGCAGAGCGGAATCTCTTCCGAGAATATCATAAAGTGCATCATACAGAGGTCTCAGATACGGATCCACTTTTTCCTGCAGATCACCGGGCAGAAATCCGAGACTCTCTCCCGCTTCCACAGCAGGACGTGCCAGAATAATCTTTTCCACCTCTTTATTTTTAAAAGCATGCACTGCCAGAGCCACCGCCAGGTAGGTCTTTCCGGTTCCCGCAGGCCCGATTCCGAACACGATATCATTTTCACGTATACTCTTCGCATAGGCGATCTGTCCCAGAGTTTTCGCTCTGATCGGTTTTCCTCTGTGCGTAAAACATATGACTCCGTCGCTCAGTCCGCTTCTGCGGTAGGACATGCCGTCCCGGCAGAGTGATATCACATATTCCGCTTTTTGTCCGTCCAGTTCTCCGTCCCGATCCAGGATCCAGAGAAAATCGAGAATAGCCTCTTTCGCCTTTTGTGTCTGTTCTCCGGTGATGATAAGTTCATCGCCCCGCTGAACGATCTCCACCCCGAAAGCCGCGCGTATCCGATTGAGATTTCCGTCGCCGCTGCCGAAGAGCAGTGCATTTTTCTGAACATCTTCAATCGTCATTCTCACTTCGTTCGTGTCTGATTCACGTTCCTGCAAATTCCGTCTCCTTTTCGTAACCTATATTTTCGGAAATTTCTAGTGTAATTCCACATCTTATTATATTTTCTTCTTCACTAAACTTCAAATCTTTCTTCAGTATTTCCACCGCCCGCGGAACATTTTCTCTCACATATCGCTTCGCCGCATCCCATACCGATTTTTCCATTTCCTCCTGTGAGAGCTTCCCTTTTTCAAACTGAGTCTGCAGTCTGTAGATGACGACAGCCTCCACATCTCCGGAAGCATGTACGAGACGGGACGCATCATCGCGCGATTCATCATAAGTCGTATTTTCCGCCTTCATTTCCGCGGAAATCAGAATATCGCCCGTCTCCACATAATCGCCGGGACTGACCATCGGTATTCCGCGTCTCACGATAATTTTTCTGATGTATCCGGCTTTTTCCGCTGCAATGTCACACGGCTCCTTTGACGTCAGATCCGCAACATCAGGATTTTTTTCCTCCTTTGCCATTTTCACCACAGCCAGCGCTCCCTTCACCTCGATGCCGACCCAGGTAATCTCCGGAAAGGAAGAATACAGACTGTTTTTAACGGCTGTCTCATCGATGCCGGATTTACTGCATCCCGTAAAAAGACCGTTTTCCTTCAGAACAGATTCTATCTCTGTCTCCGGTATTCCGGTATTGCCTTCCATGCGTATTTCAGCGATAAAAGACTGCTGAAATACGAGAACTGCAATAAAGCAGCATACTCCTGCGATCATCCCTTTTCTTTTCCAGAGCCGTCTGAGTATGGGAACAAAACCGGCCGACCTCAGCACTTCGATCTGATAACGGTATTTCAGCAGATTTCTGAGTTTCCCGAGATCCGCAGATCTCACAGTCATACGGACCGTCATTTTGTCCACTGCTCTGACATCTCTGAGAGGAATTCCCGCTTCCGCTATCCTGTTCAGAGCCCGTTCCGTCTCCGAGCCTTCCACGGAGATCTCTGCATATCCCGGAAAAAAACAGACTGTCTTCATCCCTGCTTCCGGTTTCCTTCTTTTCATTTTCCATTCCTCAGACTGTCTTCAGACTCTTTTTTCTCTCTGCGTTCCGTCCTGTTATCCTCTGCATCTTCGTTTTTCCTGTTTTCCGTCCTCCTGTGGGTACGGCCGGGACGTATGAATTCAACGCCGGAAAATTCGCCCGTAAGCTCGATTCTCTCGTCACAGAGCGTTTTCACAGAGATATCCTCCCCGAATATGCTTACATACCCTTCCGACGTCTGCAGTGTGACGATATCATCAGAAAGAACATAAATTTTCCTGACACTGTCCACGACGGCAAAACGCCCTCCGATCATTACTCTCGGCATCTTTACTCCGAAATCATGAAGAACTTCATCCCATATTTCCAGATTTTCCATCATTTATCCACCTGATGTTCCTTTCTGCCGGACCGGCTTTCTGATCCGTCGTTTTTCTCTCTGAAAATATATGATACGCTCTCGTCCTTTTATAACCGTTTTTCCGCGGACGGTAAAAAAAGAAAGCCCGGCCTCTTCTTTTCCGAGACCGGACTTTTATCCGCTTTTTGATTTTGTTCATTTTCTGCGTATCGCTCCTGCGATGGAAAACAGAAGAAAAAAGACGAGATCCGTCACGACAATTCCCGCACCGGCAGGTGTTCCGTACAGGAAAGAGAGAAACAGACCTGCCGTAAAGCTGAAAAGTGACAGCAGAAGAGAACAGACGGTAACCGTCCGGAATGTTCTGCAGATCCGCATGGCAGTCAGAGGGGGAAAAATGATCAGAGCAGATATGAGAAGCGCTCCCATCATTCTCATGCCCAGCACCACGGTCAGCGCCGTGAACATAGCGGTCAGCGTGTTGTAAAGTCCCGCCTTTACTCCGGTAGCTCTCGCAAAGGTTTCGTCAAAGGTAACGGCAAAAATCCTGTGGTAAAAGAACAGGAAAAACAGAAGAACAATAACCGCCAGCACAACGCTCAGAATCACATCCGAACGTGACAACGCCAGAATACTTCCGAACATATAGTTTGAAATATCCGTATTAATCCCGCTGTTCATCGATACAGCCATCACACCGATCGCCAGCGCGCTTGTGGAGATCAGAGCAATCGCCGCATCACCTCCGATCCTTCCCCTTTCACTGATCCGCAAAAGAATGAAAGCGGAAAGGACGACGACGGGAACGGCCACCGTCAGAGGTGCGACTCCGGCTACGGTAGCGATAGCCAGTGCTCCGAATCCGACATGAGACAGGCCGTCTCCTATCATGGAAAAGCGCCTCAGCACGAGACTGACACCCAGCAGCGCGCAGCAGACAGAGACCAGAAGTCCGACGATCAGCGCATTTACCATAAACGGATAGGACAGAAAGTCAGAAATATGCATTACTCTTCGTCACCTCCCGGCTTCAGCATCATACAGAACGGACTCTGTTCATATTCCCGGCGTGTGCCGAAAAAATATCCGTTATGATGCAGGTGGAGAATGAGGTCCGCATATTTCAGAGCAGCGCTCACATCATGAGAAACCATGATAATCGTCATGCCCTCCTGATGAAGCTTTCTGATCAGCTCATACAGTTCTCCCGTCACAACGGGGTCCAGTCCCGTCACCGGCTCATCGAGGACGAGCAGACTTTCCGCGGCACACAGAGCTCTGGCCAGCAGCACGCGCTGCTGCTGGCCTCCGGAAAGCTCATTATAAGGCTTCTGAACCATGGATGAAATACCCAGACGCTCCATATTTCGCGCAGCCAGATTTTTTTCCTTCGAGGAATAGAACGGTCTGAATCCCATCCGGTTCAGACATCCGGATATCACAATTTCACTCACAGAAGCCGGAAAGTCCTTCTGTCTGTCCGTCTGCTGCGGAAGATAACCGATCTCGTTCTGCGCGATTCCGTCGAAGGAAATCGTTCCTTCCGACGGCTTTACAAAACCAAGAATTCCTTTGAGCAGAGTACTTTTTCCGGATCCGTTCTCTCCCACGATGCAGAGATATTCTCCTTTCCCGAGATGAAAGGTCAGATCGGAAATGACATTTCTGCCTTCATAGGATAATGTAATATTTTCACAGTTTACCAGTGCCATCAGTTGAGCGCCTCCTTAAGGCTCTGTACATTTTTCCGCATCATGCTGATATATGTTTCACCGTTTTCAAAGTCCTGCCTGGAAAGATTATGGCAGGAATAAAAGGTACGTATTTCCGCTCCCGTCGCCTCGCTGATCGCAGAAGCGATACTGCCGCGGCTCAGCTCCAGTCTGAATACGACAGGAATATCCTCCAGACGGACAAGATCGATCAGATAAGCTACGGTCTCTGCTCCCGCCTCCGTGCTCGAGGAACAGCCGCTGAAAGCCGCTCTGTAATCCAGGCCGAATTCTTCCGCAAAGTACAGAAGAGGAAAACGGTCTCCAAAGACGATAATGTTTCTTTGTGCATTTTGCACAACTTCCTCAAAGTCCCGTTTCAGCGATTCGAGTTCTTCGATATAAGCGGATGAGCGCTCACGATATCGGGAAGCATGATCAGGATCCAGTCTGCAGAGAGTATCGCAGATCGAAGAAACGATCCGTATGCTGTTGCTTACGGAAGTCCATACATGCTCATCGTATTCCGTTTCCCCGTCCTCTTCATGCTGCGACGGCAGCCACATTCCCTCTGACGTCTCTTCAGCCATCGTCTCGGAACAGTCCATCAGCGACAGAATCTCCGGCTTTCTGCCGTCGACAGAATCGAGAATGGAATCCGCCCATGTATCAGACTCGCCTCCCACATAGATAAAGAGATCACAGCGGCAGATGTCGATAATATCCTGCGGTGTCGGCTCATAATAATGAACATCTCCTCCGGGCCTGATCAGCATTTTCAGGTCTACCGTATCCCCTGCGATCTGACGCACGAAATCATACTGCGGGAAAATCGTACACACTACGCTTATCTTATCCTTTTCCGGCACAGAATCTTCTTCCTGTGATGAGGAAGACGCCGCCGGAGAAGCGGGGATGCTGCCGCATCCTGTGAAAAAAAAGCAGAACAGCGTCAGAATCATAACTGCAATCGTTAATTTTTTTCTCATTTTTATCGTCCCGGAATCATGAATTTTCCTTCTGAAGTATCTTCGAATAATATTAACTGACGAATTATTCTACCATTACAGTATAAAAAAGTCAATTTTGGAAGTAATAAAATTTCTTCTGCCTTTGTGCATAAAAAACAACGGCCGTATGATAAACGGCCGCTGTTATCGACAGGTTCCGCCGGCCAGCCGGCGAAACCGCTTTATTCAGTTTTTTCCCGTTTCAGGAATAAATTTATTTTGCTTCCTTCGCATCAAAGATAGCGGAGAGACCGCCCCATTCTTCCTGGAAGATTTCAGCAGGCATGAGCTTCGGACCGCCTTCCGGAATGATCGGCATGAATTCCATGTGCGCGAGGATATCCTTTTCCACATCGATACCAGGAGCTACTTCGATCAGCTTCATACCTTCTGCGCAGGATTCGAAGACGCATCTTTCCGTGATGTAGAGAGCCGGCTTGCCGTTCTTTACAGCCTGAGGAGCGTCATAAGCGATCTGCTCGGACTTCTTGACGAACTTCTTGAGCTTACCTTCCTGATCGATGATGAGCTTGCCGTCTTCGATGTGTTCCTTTAAGCCCTTTGCAGTGAACGTACCGATGAAGCATGCCTTCTTCGCACCTGCAGTGATGTTCGTGAATCCGCCTACACCCAGCGTTACGCCGTTCAGTCTGGATACGTTGATGGAACCGTCTTCCTGTACTTCGGAGAGTCCGAATGCACCGAAGTCAAGACCCGTACCGTCGAACCAGTCGAAGTGATCCTTCTGGTCGCAGGACCATTCATTGTTGAAGTGGCATCCGAAGAGAGGGCCGCCGCCAGGTACACCGCCGACAGAACCGGACTCGGAAATCATCGTGATCGCATCGATTTCACCTTCTTCTGCCAGTACACCGCCGCAGAACGTAGGCAGACCGATACCGAAGTTACACATCATGCCTCTTTCGATTTCCATAACCGTTCTTCTGATGATGATCTTCTTAGGGTCAAACGGCATAACCGGAATCGCCTCTACAGGAACCTTCATCTGACCATTCAGACCCATCCAGAAGTTTGCGTCATAGTCACCGGCATTCGTCAGCGCACGAGGAATCGGCTCAGTGTAGTTACCCACTACGACATAGTCGACGAGGTTTCTGCCGACCTTGACGAGCTTCGGATTCAGGGAGCCTGCAGCCGCAACTCTTTCTACCTCAACGATAACCTTACCGCCGCATGCCTTTGCCGCACGTGCAACTGCGCTCAGCTCGAGGTTCAGGCACTCGTTTTCTGCAGTGATATTGCCGTTTTCATCAGCAGTCGTCGCTCTCATGATACCGAGATCGATCTTCGGAATTCTGTAGAACAGATATTCTTCACCCATGAAATCAGGAACATATTCTACGAAAAGCTTCTCACCCTTTGCTTTCTGAGCTTCATCATATGCCTTTGCGCTAGGATTCAGAGCACCGCCGTCTACGCGGGCATCCATGAAAGTACCGAGTCCGCACTTCGTGAGAACGCCAGGCATACCTCTGCCGATTTCCGTATACATCTGCAGCATCGCGCCCAGAGGCATATACCAGCCAGGGAGTTTGTCATCCTCGATCATCTTTGCGATCTTCGGCGTCGTGGATTCGTGAGAGGAAATATCCAGAGCGAGCAGACCTTCGTGTGCCCAGCAGTTTGCTGCACGGTTACCTGCCGCATGGATTGCAATCATATTATTCGGGTGACCTGTCTCCAGGAATCTCTTTTCTACAGCCTTACCGATCAGTTCCGGCCAGCCTTCGCTGCCGAAGCAGGCACCTACCACGCAGCATCCATCGAAAAACAGTTCCGCTGCTTCCGCTTCTGTAATAAACTTAGCCATTTTGTTTTTTCTCCTTTTTGTCTGACGCCGTCAGATGACAGCATCCACTCTTAACATGAAACATATACTGATACATTATTAAGATTTGTCCGCATGCAGACCGGAACGATCCGCACCGCAGAACAATTCCCCTGCGAAAACCACAGCGGGAACTTTATATACCGAACAGACAGAAAAATACGGAAAATCCGCAGAAAATTTTTCTGCTGCAGTATTCTGGTATACTGGAAAAATCCATGGGATGAAAACTCTGGAGAATATCTCCGGCCGGTATCTCACCCGGGACATACAAGCACACAAAGAAACTCCGGATATCTTCAGTCAACCGCCTCGGAAATCCGTTCCGCTTTCATCTGCATAACAATATACGCTAAGAAATATTCTTTGTCAATACTCACTATACAAATTCTCAGTGCACCGACACCCTCGGATTCATATAATTATAAAAAACAAAACCGAACCCGACCGACAGGAATCAGAAAAATAACTTTCTTTTCCCATTCGTCAGCCACCTGAATCTGCCCCGGATTATACGCCAGATGATAATATTCTGTATAAAAATAAGATAGAAAAATTTTAAAAAGCCGATGATCATAAGTTAATAAGGACACGCTTTTCCTCAACTGTGCCTTTTTCGTATCCGGTTATTCTTTCCGGATTTATATAATTTCAGACAAAATTATATGTACAAATGATAATTTCGCTGAAATTTACAGTTGACTTACCATCTTATCTTTGTTATAATCCCATCTGTATTTTGAGACACGCCACAAAACTCAAAATACAGATGTTTTTATACATCAGCTCAAACTCAAACGCCTGATTTTTCTGCATGAGAGCTTTTTTCCCTGTTTTTCATGCAGAAAAAATCAGGGACTGTCGGTCTTCAGAACGAAAACCGGATATGACTTATTTGCTTTCAAACCAACCACAAAACGATACAACGATACAATCATAAATAATATCGAAAGGACCGCCGAGCGAGCCTTTCGATATTTTATTTTTTATTTCACGCAGATTTTTGTCTGATCAGCTCACTGATCTCTGAAATCGAATTATGCGATCTTCTTTTCCTCTGCAGCAGTCTCCTCTTCTTCTGCATAGAAGTACTTCGCCAGTCCGCCCCATTCTTCCTGGAAGATTTCAGCAGGCATGAGCTTCGGACCGCCTTCCGGAATGATCGGAGTAAATTCCATATGATCCAGAACGTCCTTCTGGAGATCGATTCCCGGTGCGATTTCGATCAGTTCCAGTCCGCCTTCTACTGCCTTGAATACCGCACGTTCCGTAATATAGACAACTTCTCTGCCGTCTTTTACCGTATCCTGTGCGGAGAAGGAAACCTGTGTACACTTGTTTACAAACTTCTTGAACTTTCCTTCATGCTCGATAACCATCTTTCCGTCCTTAACAGCAGTCTTGATGCCGCCGGCCGTAAATGTTCCCAGCACGACAGATTTCTTAGCTGTGGATGCGATATTCATGAAACCGCCTACTCCCAGCAGCGTGCCATTCAACAGGCTTGTGTTCATTGCACCCAGAGGATCTACTTCGGAGAGACCGAAACCTACGCATGCCAGACCTTCGCCGTCGAACAGGTTGAAGTGATCGCCCTGGTCGGAAGACGCTTCAATATTATAATGAGAACCGAAGATAGGGCCTACGCCGGGAACACCGCCGATACTTCCGGACTCGGAGATCAGTGTGATGTCACCCGATACGCCTTCTTCATCCATAATATTTCCTACCTTCTGAGGCATTCCCAGACCGAGATTGGCTTTGATGCCTGCTTTGAATTCCATGGCAGCTCTTCTGCAAATAACCTTGATACCGTCAAACGGTAACGGAGCGCTCGCCTGTGCATCTGACGGTCCGCGCAGTTCGCCGCTCATGTACGGATTATAAGGGCCACCTACCGCACATACCATATTCGGAATATCAGCCGGATCCATAACCACGATATAATCTACATATAAGCCAGGAACTTTTACCATCTTAGGATGGATAGAACCTTTTTCCACGATTCTCTGAACCTCTACGAATACCTTGCCGCCGCATGCTCTTACTGCCTGTGCTACGGTCAGCATTTCCAGATTGTGATGTTCTTTTTCAATCGAAATATTTCCGTCTTCATCGGCATATGTACCTCTCATGAATCCTACAGTCAGAGGCCAGCCCTTATACAGCAGCCATTCTTCACCCTGGAAATCAGGAATATATTCTACCCATTCTTCGCCGCTGTCTTTCGCCATCTGAGTAACTTTGGCGCCATCCTGACGCGGATCTACGAATGTATTCAAACCGATCTTGGAAAGGCAGAAATTAACCCCTCTCGCCTGTTCTTTAAAGATCTGGAGGATCGTACCGAGAGGAAGATTCCAGCCGGCGATCTTCGTACCTTCACTCAGATATCTCTGTGTTTTCTTTGAACAGCCTACATGTGAAGCGATCCACTTCGTCATCAGACCCTCATGCATCAGGCAGTCTTCACCTCTGCTCGTTCCAGGAGTAAAGTCTCCCGAACCTGCGGCATGGATGTACGTGAGATTTGAAGGATGACCAGTTTCCAGAAATCTCTTTTCGATAGCCTTCATGATAGACTCCGGTACACCCGCAGCACCAAACGTCGCTGCTCCGATAACGTCGTTGTCTTTGATCAGTTCCGCTGCTTCGGCAGCTGTAATTATCTTTGCCACAAGAAAACCTCCTAATATTCACTCACTCAAACCCAGCGATCTCATTTCTCTCCGTCCGGAGAAAGATTTCACACGATCTCTCCGGGAATGATTTTCACACCCGGATTCCGCACACGCCATGTTCATGAAATCCTCCGGAAAATCATCGTCACTATGAAATTAAGATTCACTAACTATCTGTCTATATTTTATTGTCATGCTTATAATTAGTCAACTGATTACTTTTTTGTAAGTACTCTGATCTTTTCTGCCCGAACGGCTTTCATCCTTTAAATTTCAGGCTTTTCAGGGATTTTTTCTCTGCATAAAAAATAGAAAAATTTTTTTATATTCTATTTCCGTCCCGCTTTCTTTTGCCGTTTTTTCCTTTTTACCGTTTAAAACCGGAAAAATCACTGCCACATATTTACTTATACATGGACTCCTGCTTTTATTTTTACGACATCACGGATCCGATTATGCTCCGAATGATACGGAAAAAACTTATTGCAAATACAAAAAAACACGTATTTTTTTCTTCGATTGTATTCAATAATAATATCCCATGAAGCAGGCTCTTCTTTACAGTAAAAAAGAGATCCCGCCGCCTCTGCGGAGAGATCCCTTTTCCCGTCTTTTATCTCTGACTGTCTGTGTACGGCATCTTCGTCTGACTGAGAAATTTTTCCACGATTACAGTCTTTTTTATCATTTCCATCCGACACAGCGCGGTCAGTTCATATTCTCTTTGCTTCTTTCCTTCATCGCGTCGGAGACTGTCTTGAAATTGATAAATTCCTCTCCTTCTTTTCTGATAAAGGCCGTATTTATTTCCGCATCCAGAAGAGGAATGATCGATTCATCAAAATTAGCCACAACGTTGAGAGGGAAAATGTTAGAATTGTTGATATCCGCCGTATATTCCTTGCTCTCGTCTCCGGCAAAGAATCTCCATCCGGAGTCAGGGAAATTTTTAAACGGCTCCTCTCTGTAGACATAACACGGCTTTGCGCCGTCAACGCTGATACGGTCTGATACGAAACAACCCTGCTCCGTATTTACCAGTCTCTTCAGATTGTCCTTATCGAGTGTAGGGAAATAGTCTTTCTTTTTATACCATGCAAATGCTTTCCATACATTCGCATTTCCGTCTTCAAACAGTCTTCTGACCAGTTCAAGCAGAGAATCAAACGTCTCTTCCGCCTTCTCAGGATCAAATTTTGAATTCTTATAGGCAGAATATGTTCCTCCGGCTACAAAGCTGACGGCAAAATCAGCCCAGTTCCGGAAAGATCCGAGAAGAGGCTTTATCAGATCGTCCATCATTTTTCTCGCTGTCACTTCATTAAAGTAATCGCAGAATACGGACTCTCTGAGCAGATCGACGCCGAGAGCCATATCCCATGCCACATATCCGGGCGCTCCCAGAAGATCCTTAAACTGATCGGAGAACTCCTTGCATTTCAGAAAACTTTCCTGTCCGGACGGGCGGAGCTTCGCCACTTCTTCCTTGAATTCACCGCTGTCGTACATTTCAAACTGAGTATACTGCCACTGACAGCCGCGGAAGCACGATCTTCCGACTACCTGTGTCGCAGATTCACTGTCGATAATGCCGAAATTCTCGCGCAGATTATTTTCAACCTTTTCATGATCAGCGCCTGCTCCCTGCGCATCCTTCAGCTGAATCGACGTAAAATCATTGTGTTTCATCAGAGAATACGGCGCTGCCACGAGAATCTGGAAATCCGGATATTTTGTATATTCCACGTCATTTTCAACGCCGGCTGCCGATTCTCTGAATGCAGCCAGCTCTCCTGCAAAATCCCTGCCTGAAGCTTTATCTCCCATATGGTTACCTCCATATACCTGTTTCTCACACTTTTCGAGCGCTTTAGTTGTTAAATATTTATCAATCCTATGATATCCTTTCGACAGGCGATTGTCAACCGGAAATTCAAGAAAAAAGCTGCACCAGATCGAAATCCGGTGCAGCTTGAAAACTAGCCTGATTCAGCAACAGATACTGAACCGATCGATTCGACTATGCTACGCTTCTTTTGTAAGAGTAGCAGTCCAACTTGGCATAGGGAACTTCTCTGGAACTTCCCAGTCGATCATATCGTGCATCCACTCTGCTCTCTGTACGAAGATATCGTGTGCGAGAGGTACAGGTGGGTGGCAGATCCAGTCTGGGTCGAATTCGTTCTTGACCTTGAGCAGCCAGAGGTGGTAATTCGGACCATACTGAGGACCTGTGAGGTACAGCGGCTGGTGAGGGCCGAGGTGAGACGAATAGTAGTTGTTCTCGATATTCATCTTGGACGTCTGCAGGAAGAATCTGTCTACGCCGGAAGTATCCTCGTCCTGATCCCAGTAAATGAGGAATTCGGAGTAACCCTGGTGACCAGATTCGAAGTTCTGGAACCAACCTGGATCGCCGAAGTCCGGGAAGAGAGGAGGTGTATATTCGGAAGCCTTGAGGGCTGCGAAAGATTCACCGTGCTGTACGGACTGGTTGAGAGATTCGATGACGAACTCTACGGATACATAAGAACCAGTCATCAGCCACATGCCGGCAGAGTCAGCGTTCTTGAGCCAGGATTCATCGGAAGCCTTTGTACGTCTAGGTTTACCGTGGCATTCCTGCATGATGTCATCCAGTACAGCCAGTTCGTAATCCATCTGCTCTTCGCTCGCATAACCGATCAGCATGACTCTTACGAGGTGGAAGTTCTTCAGAGATTCTTCACTTTCCTTAAGCCAGATATCCCAGAACTCTTCCTTATCTTCTGCTTTTGCGATAGCTCTCCAGAATACAGGTACCTTTGTGCAGGCACCGCCGATTTCAGCAGCACCGATCTCGTACATAGCCTTTACCTGATCGTCCTTCGTAGGAACCTGATAGTTGATCCATCTGATTCTCTTCTCGTCGAGTGCGAGGGACGTATTCGGAGCGATGCCCTGAGGCTTCGGAGATTCCTGAATGAACGGCAGATACTTAACAGCCATTCTCGTAACGATACCCAGGCAGCCTCTTAATCCTGTGAAACCTCTCAGGATGCATCTGAGGTCAGGACCAGGGCCTTCACCCCAGAACGGATCGTCAGAACCTGCGAGAGATCCCATTCTTACGATCTCGCCGTCAGGCAGTACGAGCTCTGTACCGAGGATACGTCTGTGAGGAAGACCGATCTTCAGAGAAAGAGGAGACCAGCCGTCGCCCAGCAGGTTTGCGATTGCGGAGCACTGTGCACCGCCGCCGCCGATTACGCCGTAGCAGCCCTTGTTGAATGCTTCCTGCTGTAAGGAAGAATAGATAACGCCAGGGCCGATATCAGCATACATATGCTTTTCATCCCAGGAGAACTGCTGCATACGCTTCATGTCGATGATCAGCTCATCGTCAACGTGGCAGTGAGTCTTAGGGCCGTAGAAACCTGTTGCATAAGGTACATACGGAATGTGATATCTGTTGCAGATCTTTACGATCTTCTGAACTTCTTCCGTATCCTTAGGAAGGATAACTGCTGCCGGAAGAACTGTCATAACTCTTTCATAACCGAGACCAGCTTCATAACCGCCAGGACCGGATTTATATCCCTGCATGATTACAGGATCTTCGGATATATATTTAGAACCCGTTACACTCTCGAGTGCTTTGTAAGCCTGTCTTGAAATTGCCATTTATGTTTCACCTCCAGAATGCCTTAAAGTGCTTTAACGATAAGTTCAGTGATATCGATCGCTTCGATGCCATCCTTAGGATCCTTGTAAGCATTGAAAGCGTCTCTGCACTGAGGATCAGCGGATACGATTGTTTCGATACCGCATTCCTTAGCTTCGTCAAGGCGATGAGCTGTAGCAAACTTAGTTAATGCAGGGAAAGCGATGTCGGTACCACGGCCGGCGCAGATATCGAATGCGTTTTCTCTGATTCTGATAAACTCAGTATTGTCAGCACCAGGGATTGCAGCCATGATCGTTCTAGCCTGAGCATACAGACCTTCTCTGCCTCTTCTTCTTCTCTGACCCGGATAGATCATGCCCATCCAGCCTCTCTCACCTTTGTAAGGAGTCCAGTCGTCGCACAGTCTGGAAACGGAGGATGCATCGTGATATGCCATTCTCGTGTCAACAGGAGTCGTGAGTACGAGAGTTCCGTCTTCGATCGCCTGAGCTGCGATTTCGAGGATGTGAACAACTTCAAATCCGAGATCAGCCGTAGCGATGTTCAGGAGCTTCGGATAATCAACCTTCATTACTCTGTATGCTTCCGCATCAGATACAACGACGCGCTTAGCACCGGTAGCCTTGATCGCTTCGATATTTTCCTTTGCGATCTTTCTTGCCAGATCCATCATACCGATGGAGAATACAACGTTACCGTCATTCTTCTCATCATCGAGGAGCATGAAGTCGATACCGAGCTTATTCAGGATCGTAGCCGTAGCCTGAGCGATCTGAGGGTTCTTGTAGGAAGTGTTGTCGCCTACATAGTAAAGAGTATCAGCCTTATCAGCTACCTTTACATCCTTTGCCCATGCTTTACGGTCGGATTTTTCACCGTAAATATTGCCGGTTTCGATGATCTTGTCAACTGCAGTCTTGTGAGCAGGCAGCGGAGCAACGCCGTCCTGAACAGCCTTTACTCTCAGTGCTTCGAGAGACAGCTCGATTTCCAGGTCGAGGTTTCTCTTACATGCAACGTCGCATGCGCCGCACAGAGGGCACGCATAAAGAACCTGCAGGAGCGTAGGAGACCATTCGAGGGAACCGTCGATTACGCCCAGACCGATTCTCATCTTACCCATTGCGCCGAAAGCGTCAAAATCATTCCAGAGGTTCGCCGGACATCTTACGTTGAACTTAACGCCAGGATTATATGTATGTTCTACCCAGTAACAACCTTTGCACTTGATGCAGTGGTCCATGTCGTACTTGAAGTTCTTGATTTCTTCGATATTGAATTCCAGAGGTGTTCTCGGAGTATCATATCTGCCGTGGGAATTTCCCTTTCCATCACCATATTCAGGGTCGATTACGGAGAGCTTATAGCGGTCACCCGTTAATCTCTTATCTTTTGCGACTTCAGCAGCATACTCCATGTTCTTTTTGGTTACTGATAAGTCGAAACGATCATCTCTTGCCATAGTCAATGTTCCTCCCTTCTATATTAGAAACATAAAGTGCCAGGATTTAAGATGTTCTTTTCATCAAAGATACCCTTAACCCTCTTGAGTGTTGCAGTGTAACCGCCTGCTCTGTCATAGATTACAGGAACGAGGTTTCCGTAAGGTCTTGTGAACTGAGCACCGTTGTTCATCATTTCAACGCCTGCTTCGTAAACGATAGCTGCGATCTCTTCCTTTTCAGCTTCGTTAGCAGGATCATAGAAGAATGTGAACTCGATCTGGCATGCACGGTTGTGTTCGATCGGCTGGATGTAAGCACCGATCATAGTGTGCGGATATGTGTGCTTAGCAACGACCTTGGACAGGATCTCTACATATTCGCTTGCCTTTTCAGGACGTGCGATGAAGAACATATCTTCATATGCGCCGTAAGGCTTCGTCTTCCAGGAAGGTGCATTCCAAGGAGTCTTCAGGATATTTAACAGTTTTCTGCCGAGACCAGGGAATCCAGGTAATGCAGGCTTCAGGGAGATATCCTTGAACGTCGTGTTGATGACATCTGTGAGATAGTGCTCTTCGTAAGCGATCTTTTCTTCCGGACGTCTCTTTACACCGCTGAGTACGATAGCGAGTGTCCATTCAGGCAGCTTCGCGCAGAGTTCAGGAATGTCTTCAACTGTGTCTGCAATTACTGTAGCGAGATCAACCTTGTTCAGGAGAACGATTTCCTGACCGATTCTTCTCGGCATGATCTTGTATAAGAATTCATTCGCATAATCCAGATCTTCGATCGGTGCGAAGTAGATTTTATCAATCTGGCTCTTCAGTTCGAGCTTAGCACTCATCCATGTGATGATACCCATGGTTCCCTGAGCGCCCTGAACGATACGGTAGAAGTCAAGTCCCGGGCCGGAAGGGTCAACACCTCTGGAAGGAGTGTAAAGGCCGTGAGTCGGGGTATTGTCTGCCGCAAATCCGTGAACGGAACCGGAACCGGAACGGAATACGGAACCGTCGCCCCATACGATTTCGAGAGACTGTGTAACTTCACCGTAATCATATACGGTATTTGTGATCACGCAACGATCGAGTGTATCGGAAAGAACGGATCTGTTGCCAAGCGGAGTGAACGGCATCATAATTCTTGCGCCCACCTTATCCAGCTCTTCGTACATCTGATTCCAGGTAACACCAGGCTGGAAACGAACAAATTTGTGCTTCAGATCGATTTCGAGGATCTTGTTCATATTCTTCATATCTATGACAATACCACCCTGCTTAGGAATCGTACTACCATACATATGCGTCTGAGAACTTACTGGAACAACCGGAATGTTGTTTTCATAAGCATACTTAACGACTGCGGAAACTTCTTCAGTTGACTCAGGCCAAACGACAGCGTCAGCATATCCAGCAGGCATCATACTCATGTCTTTTGCATAAACCTCAAGATCTGCAGCTTTGTCACTCGCTTTTGCAACCAACTTTTCGAGTTCATTGATCATTGACATAAACTCACTTCCTCCTTTCAAAACGAAATTACGATACAACATCTTGCTTTACATTACCATACAATCATGATTCTTCACTTAAAAGAAAATCATTTTCTGCCGCAGAAACGGCGCCGTACTTTTCCGTAATAACTATCATCTTTACCCGTTGGTGCCTCTGCATGATATGTTTTATCTGTACGCAGCGTCTCTGTGTGAATAATATTTTCGGAAAACCGGATCTGCCTCCCCGCAGCTACAATGTAAATTAATTTTAAGCAGTATCATAATCATGAGCTGTCAGCTCTCTATTCCACATCGGCCCGCAAAAGCCGACGTTTCTTAAACCCATATCACAAGATACAGAAATTAAGACTAAGATATGACTGGCGATTCGGTGCAGCCTGCCCTGAAAATTCTCTGTACGCTCTTTTCGCGTGCAGTTCCGGACCGCGTCCTTTTTCTTCTTTCAGGCTGTTCCTCCTCATACGTACTCATAACGATGTTGAAATATTTTTATACATATAATTCGTATACGTTATATTTCGTATAAGATTATATGCTCTCTTTAATAATATGTCAACCTATTATTTTATTTTCCGTAATCCGATCACTCCCATATGTGTCAGAACCTTATCATCAGAGCTGTTTTTCAGACTTACTATGTGGCGATATTTTAATAAAATACACTTAAAATGTATAACAATTTGTGTTATATTAAGAATATCGCAGCAGGGCAGGAAGACTTTTTCTTCCTTATCTCCTTGCTGAGCCTATTTTATCGTCATACTAATAATATGTCAACTGATTACTTTTTTGTAAGTGGTACGGCCTCTTTCAATACACGGGAACCCTTATAAATTCCCGAAAAGAAGCTTCCCGCAGGAGGAAAAAATATATGGAAAAAAAGAAAGTTCAACGAAGCAAGATGCAGAACGGATCCTTTCCGTATGATCATTTTTTCGATCTTCTCAGCGGAAAATGGAAATCCTGCATCATGATCGCAATCGATTATGAAAAGCATATTCATTTTAATGCTTTTCAGAAACTCTGGGGCATTTCAAGCAAGGTTCTGTATACACAGCTCACAGAACTGGAAAATGACGGTCTCATCATCAGACAGAAAATGAATAAAGAGGACAAGCAGACGACACAGTATGTCATGACTGAAAAAGGAAAAAGTGTCATGCCGATTCTGAAGGATATTTACCTGTGGGCTCTGAAGGATCTCAAAGACAAGAATATGAAGATTGATCCCCGCTCCTTTGAATACTATATGCCGAAAGACAGAAAAGAAAAAAAGTCCGCATCCTCAGAAGAGGCGGAACATTCAGCCGGATCGGAGGCTGCACCTCAGAAGACCGAAACAACAGAAACGCCCGGGAACTGATCTCTGAAATCCCCCGTATGATCGGCATGAACCGAAAGATGCCCGTTTCCGCCGGATTATTTCCGGGGAAAAATATCATCAGGCTGTCCTGAAAAAGGGAAGCGGAAATCTCCCCGTATCTTTCTCTGTCTGTCCGTCCGGACAGTGCAGAGAAGATGCGGGGATTTTCTATGCGGACTTTTCTCCGTCCTGTTATAGGTTATAGTAAGATTTATTAACTGTTCCGTAACCGTTCCGTCCGCGTATATCCGGTGTTACCTCAGCATCGTTCCTGTATCGGCCAATCTCTGATGACACGAAAGAGCATATATCAGATCGTGAGGTGTATGTTTTCCCGGAGAAATTTCGCATGCATGTCTGAAATATTCACGCAGCTGCGGCCTGTAATCCGGATGAGCGCAGTTTTCGATGATCAGCTCCGCACGTTCTCTCGGTGTTTTCCAGCGCAGATCGGCGACACCCTGTTCTGTGACAATGACACAGACATCGTGCTCCGTCTGATCCACGTGAGAGACCATCGGTACGACACAGGAAATCGAATTATCGCCGAGCACTATGGACTCTGTGGCAAAGATGCTTATTCTCGCATTTCTGGTAAAGTCTCCGCTTCCTCCGAGACCGTTCATCATACGCGTCCCGGAAAGATGTGTCGAATTCACATTTCCGTAAATATCTACTTCTATCGGCGTATTCAGAGCGATCACACCCAGACGCCGGATGATTTCAGGATGATTTGAAATCTCATTCGGACGCACGATAATTTTATCGCGGTAAAAGTCGATATTTTCATAGAAACGCTGTTTATTTTCATCTGTAAGCGCAATGGAACTGGTGGAGATAAAATCGAACACGCCTTTTGAAAGAAGCTCAAAAGCGGAATCCTGCATCACTTCCGTATACATACTCAGACCTCTGAAGCCTCCGGCTTCCAGACAACTCAGCACCGCATTGCCGACCGCTCCCACGCCTGACTGAATCGGACCGGGATTTTCCGGAAGTCTGCCTGCCGCGATTTCGGCTTTCAGAAAATCGACAATATTCTGTCCTATTTTCGCTGTTACCGGATCCACAGGACGGAATTTCTGCGGCTGATCCGACAGATCCGTGACGACGATCGCGGCGATTTTTTCCGGCGGACACGGGATAAACGGCGTACCGATCCGGTCATCAGGTTTTTCGATCGGAATGATCTTCGCGCGAGGAGGCAGCCCGATCTCGAAGAAATCATGCATGCCCATCAGTCCCATCGGCAGAGATTCATTCACCTCGACGATAACTCTGTCGGCCGTCATGACAGCGGCATCGACAGATCCTGCGGAAGCGCCCAGATACAATCCTTCTTCCGTCACCGCCACGCATTCAGCCAGAGCGATATCCATCTTCGGACCGGTTTTCTGATTGATATTCAGCGGCAGCTGCGAGATATGTATATCGCTGAAAAGAACACTTCCGTCGTTGATCGCCTGACGCAGAGAATCATTTGACTGATGTCCGTAGCGGTACTTTACGAGACCTGCACGCACGAGTGCTCCGTCCAGTTCATCTCCTGTAGCCGCTCCGACCATAATGGTCAGATCTTTCGCATGCTTCGACTCCGCAAGAGCCTGAGGTACGGCTTTCGGATATCCGATATTGGTAAAACCGCTCACGCCGATCGTCATACCGCTTCTGATTATCTTCGCCGCCTCTTCTGCACTCATCACTCTGTCTCTGAGAGACTCGGCAATTCTGTCCATAAATCTTATCCTTTCTACATTCATGCGGTGCATGAAATTTCACTCATATCATTTTCCATAATATAGTCCGAGAAATTTCTCTGAAATTTCTTAAGAAAAGAGCTATCGCGGCAGATCCGATGCGACAGCTCTTTTATGCGCTTATTCAGACCGCTGACTTTCGAATACAGAAGACAGGCCGCATGCATGCTGCGGCGCCGGTATTCACTGTTCCGCCGTCACTAAAACGCTTTTTTATAAAGTTCGATCATATCCTTTAATGTAGTCTCTCTCGGATTAGCCGGGATATTTCCGCTCTTCATCGCGTCGATCGCCATAGCTTCGATCTTGTCCTCTGTAACGCCGACGTCCCTCAGGCGCTTAGGAATCCCGAGCTGTTCATTGAGGCTGATCACTTCTTCGAGGAGCATTTCCGGCTTGAAGTTTTCCGCCGGGCCTCTGCCCTCGCGGATATAATTGTAGATCACTTCGTATGGGCCGTTGTCCGCTAAAGCATTGTATTCGATTACAGTCGGAAGGAGAACGGCATTAGCCGTGCCGTGAGCCACGCCGAAGAATCCGCTTACCGGATGACTCATCGCGTGAACATTGCCCAGTCTCGCCCAGGCGAAGGAAATACCGGCAAACGTACTTCCGGCCATCATAGCACATGCGGCCTCTTCATCATGTCTGTTCGCCACAAACCGGCGGAGATTTGCACCGATCAGTTCCATCGCTTTTTCCGCAAAAGCGTCGGAAAACGGAGAGGCATTTCTTGAAAGATACGCCTCCAGAGCGTGAATCAGAGCGTCCACACCGCAGGCCGCCGCGATATGGGCCGGAGCCGTCATGATCAGTTCCGGATCGAGGATGGCGAACTTCGGAAGATTGTGGTAGCTGAAAATCGTCGATTTGAAGTGAGTCTTTTCATCCGTGATAACCGCGGAGGCCGTCACTTCACTGCCCGTGCCTGCCGTTGTAGGGATTGCAAAGATCGGTACAATAGGCCCCGGAACCTTGAAGTTTCCTTCATAGTCGAAGATTTTTCCGCCGTAAGTCGCAACCACGCCGACAGCTTTTGCCACATCCATCGGCCCGCCTCCGCCCAGAGCGATGATACTCGTCGCTCCGCATTCATTGTAACGGTCCGTCGCATCCGCTACGATGGCAGCGGTAGGATTTGCCTTGACATCCAGATATGTCGTACATTCAAGACCCGCTCCCTGAATGATATCCTGAATTTTCTTCACCACGCCGAGTTCTTCCAGACCCCGGTCCGAAACGAGAAATACGTGGTCGAGATTATTCTCTTTCATAATCTGAGGAAGCTTTTTCAGCGAACCCATGCCGAATTCGATATTCTGCGGAATCATAAAGCTGAAATCTTTCATTTTTTTCTCCTGTTCCGGCCCGCCGGAAAGGCGGGCCTTACTGCCGTACCGTTCGGAAAGATGCTGCTGTGTCTTTACAGTTTTCAGACATTTTCCGGCCAGCCTTTTCTGCATATTTCTTTCTCATATTTCCGGGCAGGGTGTTTTTTCCCGGAATGTTATTTTCATATATATTTATCCGGGGCATATACACATCCGTGCATCAGGATCACTCAAACATATACGGAAGTTCTCCCCATCCCGGAATCAGATTGATCGCGACGTAGCCGAAGATGACGATAACAGCCATATTCATGATCGTCATCGGTATACCGCCCTTGAGAAGTTTCTTCGGATCCAGGCCATATCCCACCGGCACCGCACGCACAGAGATCGGGAGCAGGAATTCCGCATTATACGCCATCGTACAGATAAACCAGTACGGGATCGGATTGAGGCCGACCTGAGCCGTGAAGCTGAATACGATCGGACATACGACGGCAGCGGCTGTCGTTCCGTTTGTCACCTCTGAAATGATTCTCGTAAAGACGACAAGAATGATAATCGTCGTCAGACCGCCGTCCAGATTCAGGCCGGAAATCAGTTCGGCAACCCTGTCGCTGGCTCCTGTACCATTGAGAAGAGAACCCATCGCCATACCGGACGCGAATAAAAGCATCATGCCCCACATCACGCCCTTCTGAGCGTCCTCCCAGGTCATGAGAGGTTTTTTCTGACCGTCTTTGGCAGTGATCATGACAAAGAAGCAGATAAATCCCAGAGTCAGCATGGAGTACGCCGGAGCCAGTCCCGGCAGCAGATCCGCATAGAACGTGCGCGTAAATGCGAGAAGCAGCGCCAGAACGAAAGCTGCCAGACAGAATTTTTCCTCCCATTTCATCGGGCCGAGTTCCGCATAGCTCGTCTTGAAGAATTCTTTCGTTCCTTCCAGCCTTTTCACTTCCTTGCACATAGGCAACATGCGCATTCCGATATACATCACGATCGTAGCGATAACGGTATAAGGAATAATGTGGATCAGCCAGTCTGAGTACATGAACTCATTGCCGGTATAATCCTGAAGAGCTGTAATCGCGACCTGATTCATCGCTCCGCCGAGCGGGGTGGCGCCGCCGCCCAGAGAAACCGCCCAGGAAATCGCCAGCATGATCGGAACGCCGGGTCCCTTTGTGATATCCTCATATCCTGCGGCTTTCAGCATCGCTACCGCGATCGGGCAGAACAGAGTGACGACTGCGATATTCGGCAGCACGCTGGAAAAAAGAACCGTCGCCGTCAGCCAGACGATCGTCTGGGATTTCATCGACGGTCCGACAATCGACAATACCTTCAGCGCGATCCTGCGGTCCAGACCGATCGCAGCCCACGGACAGATGATGAGGCCCGATGCAAACACGAGAACGATACTTTCGCTCGAATAGTTTGCCAGCACATCTGTCATAGGAATCATATTCAGAAACGCATTGGCGATAGGCGGAACAATCGCGGTGACCGTAATGTGAACCGGGCGTGTAATCCACCAGAAAATCATCCACAGTGCCACACCGATCGCCTGAGAGCCTGCCGCTCCGAAAGTTCCTTCGAGTGCCAGCATGCATATTATCAGCAGAACCGGTCCCAGCACGATATATATCAAACGCTTAAGATCCATAACTACTCTCCTTCATCGTTGCACAGATAATCTCCCGCTGTTCCGCGGAATTATCTGCGATATCTCCTCTACCATACCTTTGCGGGATCAGGGAGATAAGATTCTTCATACGGATAACCGACACGGGTGACATTCATAAACTGCTCATAGCTCAGATTTCCGGCAAAGCTGTTGTTTCCCCATGAACCGCAGCCCAGTGTCGTAGTCGGAGTAAATCCGTTTGTCGGAGAACCGCCGCCGGTCGTACCGGAAGGCTGATTTACGATCACTCTGGAAACACTGCACTGAATCGCAGCATATTCCACGTGAGCATCGTTATTGGAATGAACGCCGATCGAATGGCCTTTTCCTTCAAACTCCAGATTTGCCACCATGTTTGCCACACCTTCCTCGAAGGTCTTATACGGCAGAATGCCGATAACAGGACACAGCTTTTCACGGCAGAGTACATCCGCTGCGCCGATACCTTTTACCTTTGCCGCCAGCACACGCGTATCAGCCGGAACTCCTTCGATGCCCGCCTCCTGTGCGATCTGAACAGCGTTATTTCCGACACAGACGCGGCTGAAGGCTCCGCCGCCCGGGAAGCATACCTCGCGGAGCTTATCTGCGTCTTCCTGCTTTTCGACGACAAACCCGCCCTGCTTATTCAGTTCGGCGATGATTTCATCCAGTCTGGACTCCGGAGCATGGATGCACTGTTCCCCGAGACAGATCAGGCCGTTATCGAAGGAACGTCCGATGAGAATGTCTCCGACCGCTTTCGCGATATCCGCATCCTCATCGATAATCGTCTGTACATTTCCCTGTCCTACGCCTATGGCAGGCTTTCCGCTGGAATAAGCGGATCTCACCATATCATTTCCGCCGGTAGCCACCACCAGATCGCAGGCAGCCATCAGTTCTGCGGACGCTTCGATGGAAACTTCATCGACAACCTGGATCAGATCCTCCGGCAGATTCAGTTTTTTCAGCTCTTCACGGAACAGGCCGACCAGCAGCTGTGTGCAGTCCACTGCTCTCGGGTGCGGCGAAAAGATAATCGCATTGCGCGTCTTCAGCGCATAAGCGCCGTTGCTCATCGGCGTCACCACAGGATTGGTCGAAGGAATGATGGAAGCGACAACGCCCATAGGCTTGGCGATTTCGATCATCTTTTTTTCAGGAATTCTTCTGATGATGCCACAGGACTTCTTATCCTTCAGGTCATTCCAGATCAGAGCGGATTTATTGCGGCATTTGGCGATTTTGTCTTCTCTGCTTCCCATGCGTGTTTCGTCCGCCGCCATAGGACCAAACTTTTCAGCATTATCAAATACAACTTTCAGAACAGCGCGGCATGCTGCGTCCGCCTGTTCCTGAGTCGCAAACTCAAACTGCTTCTGCGCAGCTCTTGCTCTCGCAACGCGTTCTTCTAAAGATATTTTTTCACTCATCTTACAGTCCTCCTACTCGATCTGTATCATGTTTCCTGTAATAGCGGATAAAGGCATGCCTGTGATCTTGTTCTGTCAGACATTCCGGTCCTGACCGCGGCAAAGTTCGGTACGCCGGATCGTGCCGTATGTCTGCTTTTATGTGTATGATAGGTCATAAAAATAGATTACACAAGAATAATTGATGAGTTTTGCTCAGACTAAAAACGAATTTTACAACAGGAAATTCCGCTTTTATCTCATACAATTCACTTGCATATACTGAAATTTTTTCATTCCATGCGGCCTGTGCGGGATGATTTTTTCTTCTTATGCGGAAGCTGCTGTATTTGAAACGAAATATTACGGAAAAGAACAAAAGTGCTTTTATCGTTATGCAGAAAATATCGATGAATCGATATTTTCTGCATAATAAAAAATATCCCGAAAGCAGTCAGTCTGCTTTCGGGATATTTTTTTGATGCTATAAAATCAGAGAACGCTCTCTACAATCTTCTTTACAGTTCCGCCGTCTGCACGTCCCTTTACCTTCGGCATAACGGCACCCATAAGTCTGCCCATCTGATTCGCGCCGCCCTCGATGCCGAGCTCCGCTTTCGTCTCAAGTACGATCTGACGGATCCCGTCTTCGGTAAGCTGCTCAGGCAGATATGCCATGAGGATCTCTATTTCTCTGCTGTAGTTTTCAATTAAATCGGTTCTTCCGGCTTTTTCAAAATCAGAGAGGGCATCTTTTCTCATTTTTACCTGTTTGGTCAAAATGTCGATAATGCCTTGCTCATCGAGCTCAGCTCTGTTGTCCACCTCATACTGCTTGATCGCTGCACGGGCAAGACTGATCGTATTCTTTGCGACCTCGTCGTGCGCTTTCATAGCTTCTTTGAAGTCCTGCATAAGTCTGTCTTTTAAAGACAATTACAACACCTCTTTTTAATATTTCTTAGCCTTTTTTCTTGCCGCTTCAGACTTTTTCTTTCTCTTTACGCTAGGCTTTTCGTAATGTTCTCTTTTTCTGAGCTCAGACATTACTCCGTCTCTAGCGCAGGAACGCTTGAATCTCTTCAGCGCGCTTTCCAGGCTTTCATTTTCTCTGACTACAACCTGTGCCATATTCCATTTCCCTCCCTCCGTGTTTTGAAATTTCTTTATTGTGCCGTAACAGCCGAAATAATCCACAGCGCGTTAAATTATATATTTTTTTTGTCCATAAATCAAGTGTCAATTTGCACCCGAAACTCTTAAAGATCCGGAAACGTTCCGAAATCAGCCCGGAGGCCAGGTCATTTTTCTCTTGCCGAGCAGATGGAAGTGCAGATGCTTTACTGTCTGCTGTCCGTCTTCTCCGCAGTTGACCACCAGACGGTATCCGTCAGCCAGCCCCTGATCTTTTGCTATTTCTTTCACTTTCAGAAGAATATAGCTCAGGAGTCCGGCGTCCTCTTCCGACGTGTCGTCTAACGAAGCGATATGCTTTTTCGGAATGATGAGCACATGGACCGGTGCCTGAGGCGCATTATCGCGAAATACGCAGATCCTGTCATCTTCATAGACAATTTCCGACGGCAGTTCTTTCTGTGCGATTTTGCAGAATATGCAGTCCGACATTTTGATCACCCCCTTCTGTCATTATGGGATACGGATATTTTATCATACTTTTTCCGGCTCAGAAACAGAAATCCTGTTATTTTCATCTCATCTTCACAGTGTCTTTTCCGTTATCTCTCCGAGCAGGCCGTCTCCGTACGGTTCTTTGAGCAGTACATATCTGAAGCAGTTGATGAGAGTTTCCGCTTCTTCAGACTGCACACGGCAGCAGACGGGGATATAATTGTCCGTAAGCCCCGTCAGCATCGAGGTTTCCCGCTGATAACGCTCAAAGAGGACGCGTCTGACCGTTCCCGTATTCTGAGCGAAAAATCTTTCAGAAGCCTGTTTTCCTGCCCGGATGAGTTCACTGACACGGGCGCTCTTCACATCACCGCTGATCTGTTCCTGCATGGAATCAGCTCTTGTTCCGCTCCTGCGGGAATATCGGAAAGCATGCACTCTGCAGAATCCGATCTCCTGCACCGCACGCAGTGTCTCTTCAAATTCCTCCTGCGTCTCTCCCGGAAATCCTGCGATGATATCGGTAGTAAATGCAAATCCGGGATCACGTTCCCGGAAAACAGCGACAATGCGCCGGTAGGTATTCATGTCATACCGGCGGTTCATGCGCTGAAGAACGGTATCACTGCCGCTCTGCAAAGACAGGTGCATATGAGGACACAGCTTCGGATATCTGTTCAGACGGCGCGCCGTTTCTTCATCGATGACATTCGGCTCCAGAGAACTCAGGCGTATGCGGAAGTCTCCTTCGATGCCGCCGACAGCCGCCACAACCGTCTCGATACTGCACGGTCCGTCTTCTCCGGCAGGCAGATCAGCGCCGTAAAGAGCCGTATTGATTCCTGTGAGAACGATCTCACGGAATCCTCTTTTCAGAAGTCCCTCCGCTTCTTTTACGATCTCCTCTATGCCGCGGCTCCTGACATGTCCCCTGGCGTACGGTATGATACAGTAGGAACAGAATCTGTCACATCCGTCCTGGATTTTGATATAGGCTCTCGTCCGCGAATCCATATAGGTAATACTTCCGCTTTCTTCATATTCTGTAAGCTCCTCATAAGAAAGGACATGCATTTCCGCGCTTTTTTCTTCCGGGATTTTCTCCGGAACACTTTTTTTATCCCGTTTTTTCTGATGCAGAAACTCCTCCACAAAATCGACGATCTGTGATTTTTCATTCGTCCCTACGACCATGGAAACCCCGGGAATCGACGATGCTTCTTTCGGATTTGTCTGTGCATAACATCCGGCAACGATAATGAGCGAGTCCGCATTTTTATCTCTGAGACGCCGGATATGCTGTCTCGATTTTCTGTCTGACAGATTCGTCACTGTACAGGTATTTATGATACAGATATCAGCTGACTCCTCTTCTCCGACCGTCTCATATCCGGCATTTTCAAACCGTTCCCTCATCATCTGCGTTTCATACTGATTTACCTTGCATCCGAGTGTATAAAAAGATACTTTCATAATGTCTGATTTTTCCTGTCTTCTGTATCGGATCCGCCTGTGCGCAGCGTCAGTCTGTCGTCCGACATCCCGTCTCTTGCCAGCATCTGTTCCATGACGGCGATATCTGATGAGATATCCATCACATCTGCCTGGTAAAGATCATCGAGCTGCGTTTCAAAACCCGATGCCACTTTCTCCATCACATCTTCAATTCTGCTCATGGCGATCCTGATGTTTTCGCCCCTGATTTCCTGCTCTTCCAGTTCTGCATATCTCTGCAGAAGCTTCCGCACCTCAGGAAGATAATATTCCGCAAACAGACGGAGTTTTCTGTTTTCCTCCTGCAGATTTTTTCTTCGATCCAGAATCTGATCCGCAATCCTCTGAATCCTCTGCGACTGCTGTCTGACATCCGGATTCTTTATCCTGTCTCCGATACGGCGGATCTCTTCAAGGACAGTTCTGTCATCGGATGTACCGTCCGGATCTTTTTTTCCGTTTTCCGCTTCAGCCTTCTTGTCCGCCGTCCTTGCCTTTTCTTTTTTCTCTCTGAAAGTCTGCCCCGCCTCGCGTGTAAGAATGAGATAGTCCTCCGAGTAATCGATCCAGGCGCTCTCCCCGAAAAAACCTCCGTCGATCATATCCTGCAGGTCACTTCTGACTCTTCCCTTCGAAAACGGACAGCATTCGGCAATTTCGGAAACGGCTGCCGCATCCCGTCCTTCCAGTACCGCCAGATATGTCCGATAGCGTTCCGCTTTCCGGCTGCGTGAGATTCCGCTTATCAGCATCAGAGCGGAAAGTCCTGTAAAGATGAACGGTATATAACTGTCCCGGAATGCCAGCAAAGGGTCATCAGGCAGCCGGAAAATCAGTCTGTCCAGCCCTGCCAGCGCAAAGGCGGCGGTACAGATTCCTCCCGCTGCAATCAGAAAGCGATTCAGTGATTTCTTCATCACTTTTTTTGTCTTCCCCGGTCTCTGAACCGGCTGAGTCCGGATTTTTTCCGGGATATCCCGGTATTCTTCAGTTCTTTCTTCATACCGGCCGTCTCTTATCATTCCGCTTATG
>CALXIZ010000076.1 GCA_944388495.1 uncultured Clostridia bacterium
GTCTTCTCCGAATCTGACATCGGTGATCTTCGTCGAAAAAGTCGTATGACGGCAGTGATCCGACCAGTAGGTATCGATCACTCTGAGTTCCGTAACGGTAGGATCGCGCATCAGCTCTTCAGCGTAATGCTTCCGCACAAACTTCAGATCCTCCTCACTCATGGCGAATCCCATCTCCGCTCTGTAGTCCTTCAGAGCGTCATCATCCATTTCACGGAATCCTTCCACAACCGGCACATCCTGAGGGGGCTCCGTTACCATGGAAATGTCATCCGGCTTTTCCATGGACGCCTCCTGAGAATCCACAGGATTGATACAGTATCCGCGTATCGCGTCTCCCTCCGATGCGGAAACATCCCCGTACAGCGCGATGATTCTCGCAAATTTCACCTCCGGCTTCTGTCCCATACTGATAAGCTGGATGCACTGCGCCGCGGAATCCGCTCTCTGGTCATACTGCCCCGGAAGATATTCCGAAGCGAAGACATATGCGGCATCCGACAGATCGGCATTTTCTTCGTATACCACATCCACCGCAGGTTCTGCAAAGACGTCAAAGACCGATTTATGATAAAGCTCGTCATCAAGCCCGTCCATGTCATATCTGTTCAGCACTCTGACATCTGTCAGTCCCTTTATGCCAAGATTTTCTCTGATATCCTCACACAGTCCCTGTGCTTCGACATCAAAGCCCTTTTTCTTTTCCACGAAGATTCGTCTTACCATTCTTTCCTCCCGAATTGACAGGCGTTTAGTTCATTCGTCAGCAGCTGTATTATTTATCAGCGAAGATATTATATCAGTTTTTTGTCTGATTTTCGACCGAATATTGATCGAAACATATATGAATGATACAAATTAATCTCCTCCCGCCGTACAGTGAGAATAAAAGAACAGATAACAAAATCACGGATTTCCGCCTTCTCCTGCCCCTGCTCTGCTGCATCGGGCGCGGCGGAAACCGAGAGGCTCACCGTTTACGGAAAAACGGGAAGAAAACGCTGTGTCCTCCCGCATTTTCTTCCCGCTTTTCCTTTCACTCTCTTCATTTTTCTTTTTTCCGCTCCGCCGGCCGTCAGATATATCCGCCGTCTCTGAGATAAGAATCGATCGCATCATATTTTGAAAGAACTTTTTCCGCATATCGCGTGTTATAGGATCCGCTTTTCACACCCCATATTCCCCAGTTATAAGAGGAGACGGCGCGGACTGTATCGCCCCCGAAGGCCTGCAGCGCCTCACCGAGATAAATGGAACCCATCTCGATATTCGGTTTTACCTCGAGCAGCTGTTCTTCTGTAAAGCCATAGCTGTTTCCTGTGGAGACCTTGATCTGCATCAGTCCCACACATCCGCTCGAGCTGACCGCATGAGGATCATACATACTCTCACAGTTGGCAACTGCCATCAGAAGCTGCGGTTCCACACCGTTGATTTTGCCGTACGTTTCAAAATAATACACCATGCCGAGCGCTTCCGCCATGGTAAGCGACTTATTCTGCGTCATGATATAAGAAGCGAGACCGCGGACTCTGTCCGCCTGCGCCGCATCATAAAAAGATCCGGCAGCGATATCCGGGTCTGTACTGATACAGACACCGAAACAGGCATCATAACAGGCCGACCATCCGAAAACTCCGCCGGATACGACAGCGCTCAGAGGTATATATACGGTATGATCCGCCTCCAGCACCGGCAGCCCGCCAAGATCCACTGTCTTTGCCCCGGAATCCGCAACAGAGGCCGCACGCTCCGTATCCTGTGTGCCGGCTGCATACGCCAGGATTTCGATATCATAACGGGCAGCCGCCGTCACAGATTCGAGATTATTTTTCACCGTGCCGTTCTGCGTATCATATATCGGTGCTATCTGCGCCGCATTTTCCGCTGCAGAACGATCCGTTCCGTGAATTTTCAGTATACGTTTCCCGTAATCCATTTCCGCTTCGAATCCCATGAGTTTTCCGGTCTGCTCATCCGTCGGGATGTACAGGCGGTCATGATAAATCAGAAACGGATTTTCGAGCTCATAATTGGCTGCATTTTTTCCGTCGATGACGATATTTTTCAGAAAATAACTGCCCCGGACGACATCGTCCGCATAAATGGAAATGGAAGAGAACACTAAAACCATTACTGAAAGCCATACCGATAAACTTTTCTTTATCATACCCTGCTTCCTCTCTTCAGATATAAAATGAAGTAACGTATGAACCCAGTATACCACATCCCGGTAATAATTTTAGTGGAAATTTCTTCATTTTTAATTTTTCATCTTTTATTATTCGACATTTTTCCTTATTTTATTTAATTTTTATGGTATAAAACGGCATTTTCGAAAAAAAATTCATAAAAAAGATGATATTCCCCGACGCGAAAATCCGCACTATACTTTTTCTTTACTCTTCTCCCCAAAACAGGATACAGCCGGCGAAACACCGGCTGTATGAGTCCGTTTTTCCCGTACAGTTACATTCCGCGGTCATATCCGAAACGGCGCCGGTCTGTTTCCGTACTGTTTCTATTCCATCGGAATATCGAGATAGTTTTTCATCCCGGTCAGCCGGCCGTCTTTTCTGAAAAAGCGCGGAACACGGCGGCTGACTGCGCATACGACTTCATATCCGATAGTCCCGTACCTCGCCGCCACCTCATCTGCGGTGATCTCTTCGTCTCCCTGCCGGCCGATCAGCGTTACCTCCTCTCCGGCTTTCACGTCGGAAAAAGAAGAGAGATCAATCATACACTGATCCATACAGATATTTCCCAGCACGTTCACCCGTTTTCCGCGGAAAAGAACCTGAGCTTTTCCGCTCTGAGCTCTGGAAAAACCGTCTGCATATCCGACTCCCACGGTTCCGATCTGCGAGCCTGCAGGCGCCAGAAAACGCCCCCCATAGCTCACTTCTCTGTCTTCCTTCAGCGTCTTGACATAAAGAATTCTCGTCTTAAAAGACATGACCGGTTCCAGAGGGAGAAGATCCCTGTTCACCTCTGCCGACGGATAAATTCCGTACAGAATAATACCCGGACGAACCATATCATGATACGTCTGCGGCAGCTCCATGATCGCCGCGCTGTTTGCCGCATGCAGCAGACGGGGACGTACTCCTCTTTCTTCCAGGAGTTCCGCAAACTTCAGAAAACGCTCGTGCTGCCGGAGTGTCTTTGTCTTGTCCGCTTCATCCGCCGTCGCAAAATGCGTAAAGAGCCCGTCGATCTTTATGCCCGGAAGAGAAGCGATTTTCGCAGCTGCATCAGCGCCTTCCTCATCCGGAGAAAAGCCGATTCTCGTCATGCCCGTATCCACGGCGATATGAAGAAGAGCCTCTTTTCCGGTCTTTACCGCAGCCTGAGACAGAAGCAGAGCTTTATCCTCCGATGTCACTGTATGCTGAATCCCGGCCGTGACGGAAATCTCTTCCGATCCGCAGGGAATGCTGCTCAGCACGAGGATATCTTCTTTTACGCCGCAGCTGCGCAGTTCCATCGCCTCATCCAGACTCGATACGGCAAACTGATCCGCTCCGGATTCCAGCAAAACCTGCACGATCTCCGCCGCCGCATGTCCGTAGCCGTTTGCCTTGATCACCGCTGCGATCCGCACCCCGTCTCCGGATTTCATCCGGATCTGTTTCATATTGCGGGCAAGGGCATCCAGATCTATTTCCACCCACTTTGCTTCTTCTTCCATCTGCTCCTGATAATCCATTTTCTCTTTTTTCTCCTTTTCCCCGCCGTTCATCCGTCGGATCCTCTACTTGTCCAGTTCCTCGAGCAGTTTCGGAATGACTTCAAACAGATCTCCGACAATGCCGTAATCGGCAAAATTGAAAATCGCCGCATAACGGTGTGTATTAATAGCGATGACGATATCGGATTCCCACATGCCCACAATATGCTGTGTCGCGCCGGAAATGCCGCAGGCGATGTAGATTTTCGGCTTTACCGTGGCGCCTGCCTGTCCCACCTGATGTTCAAATCCGATCCAGCCTAGATCCACCGCGACGCGGGAAGCTCCGACGACTCCGTTCAGGCGGTCAGCCAGTTTATAGATGATGTCAAATCCCTCCGGACCGCCGACTCCGCGGCCTCCCGAGACGATAATATCGGCATCCGTGAGAGCTACGGCTTTTTTCGCCAGCTTTGCCACCTCCCGGATCTGTGTCATCATATCGGCAGGATCCGCCCCGGATTCCACACGTATGATTTCTCCTCTGTGTTCCGGAACGTACATTCCCTCCAAAACGCCCGGACGCGCGGTAACAAGCGAAGTCTTCGTCTCATCCCGAAAGATGATTTTTCCGAGAAAATTTCCGCCGAAAGATGTCTTGTCGGCGGTGAGACGTCCGTTTTCATCAAAATAAATCTTTCCGCATTCCGATATTATGCCCGTTTTCAGTCTTGCCGCCAGACGCGGCGCAAGATCTCTCCTGTCGAATACCGAACCGAACAGAAATACTTTCGGACGGTGTTTCTTCACGAGCTTTTCCAGCGCTCTCGTATAAAGTTCGTTGTTATAGTTCCGGAAAAGATCATCTTCCAGAACATAAACGAGATCCGCCCCGTAAGAGATAAGCTCCTTTCCGTATTTTTCCACATTCTGTCCGATGATCACGGCGCACACTTTTCCGCCCGTATGTCCCGCGAGACCGCGCGCTGCACCGAGCAGTTCTCCCGTAACATTGTGGAGTTTTTCCGGCGTATATTCAGCGTATACCCAGATATCATCCGTCAGCTGCGAATCATCCGCTTCCTTTAACAAACCATCTCCTCCTCTCGTGATTCCTCCATATCGGAAAATACAGACGGCTTCTTATGCAGTCTGTATTTTCTCCCGTATCTTTATATCATTTTTTTGCACGCGCAGGAAGACCTGCCGCGATTTCTTTCAGAAAATCGCGGCAGGTCTTCCTC
>CALXIZ010000077.1 GCA_944388495.1 uncultured Clostridia bacterium
ACAGATGTCTCAGATTATGAGGAAAGACTTTTTTCGCTTCCACACCCGCGATGCTGCAGAGACGCTTCATTTCCGTCCAGACATTGGAACGGTCGACCGGATTTCCGTTTTTTGTCACAAAGACGGGACCGTCTGCGATTCCCTGCTCCGCACAGTACCGCTGCAGAGCGCGGCACAGCTTTTCCGTGAGAAGGACGATGCGCTGTTTTCCCTTGCTGTTTACCTCCGCCCGGCGCGTGCGCAAAGCAGGAACCGTGATGAAACGCAGTTCGGAAATCCGGATTCCGGTGGAAGCGATCGTCTCCAGGATGAAATACAGACGCTGTCTGCCGGTTTCCTCCGCCGCCTGCAGAAGGCGGAAATATTCCTCTTCCGTCAGCTCCCGTTCACGCTCGCGGAAGATGCGCCGCTGGCGGCGCACAGGACGCACACAGCACCGCGCCAGGCCGCAGAAGCGCAGAAAACTGTTGAGAGAGGCCAGCATGGAATTTACCGTCGCCGCGGCATAGCCGGACGAGACGAGAAAGTCCTTCCAGGCCAGCGCATTTTCTTTTGTAATTCCGGAGATCCCGGCCGGCACGCCGTCGGAAAGAAAACGGAAAAAAGCCCGCACATCTCTCAGATATTTTTCGACAGTGCCGGCTGCTTTTTCCTCCCGCAGCAGGTATTCCCGGAATTCTGCCGTCTCCTTAAAAAAACTTTCTCCGCTGCAATATAAATGGCTCATCTTTCTGCCTCCCGCTTTTTTCTGATTCTGTCTCTTTCTGTTTTCACCGGCATGATCTGCCGTTATTTCCGTATTGTAACCCCTGTATGCGAACATTATGCGAAAACGAAAACAGGAGAAAAAGCATACGGGAGATATGCGCAAAAAAATACAAAAACGAAAAGAAAACGCGGAATACACTTCCCGGTATACAGGAAAGCGCATTCCGCGTTCTTCTTCTTTTCGGCTTTTCTTTTTTCGGATGCTTCTTTTTCCGCAGATTCCGCAAAGGGTTGTTATCCTTCCTGTCTGCGTATCTCCGCGATCAGGCGCGTGATGATGTCCGTGCGGTAAAACGGTGTCATCAGATAAAAGCCGTCGGTATACGGACGGATCTTTTCCGCGATGACAGAGGAGACACGGACGGCGATCTCCGTACATTCCTCTTTCGTCTTTCCTTCATACAGATCGATGATTTTTTCGTCCACCGTGATGCCGCTGATCTCGCTGTTCATAAAACGGCCGTTTCTGCTGCTGACTACCGGAATGATGCCGCCCAGAATGAAGGCGTCCAGCTGTTCGTGAGCCTGTTTCAGATTTTCGAGTGCAGTCTCTGTCAGAACGGGCTGTGTAAGAAATCCGCAGACGCCGTTTTCGATTTTTTTCCGCGCCAGATCCAGCTGAATGTCAAACCGTCTGGCATTGACATTCAGAGCGCCGTATATCCGGAACGGCCGGCGGAATTCATTTTCATTGAGAGAGGAGATATATTTTGCCAGCATCCTGGAATTGAACTGATAGACACTCTTGACCTCATCGCGTTCCGCGGAAGGAATCGGATCTCCGGTGACGGCGAGCACATTGCGTACGCCCTCCATGGACAGTCCCAGGAGCAGCGCTTTCGTCGCATTGAGATTCCGGTCCCGGCATGTCATATGAGGCAGTGTGTCGATGCCGATTTCCCGGTGAAGCTTGCAGGCCATGAGGCTGCTGTCCATCCTCGCCCGCGCTGTCGGACAGTCGGCGATCGTGATCGCATCGGCTCCCGCCTCTTTCAGCTGTACGGCTCCCCGGAGGAATTTTTCCCCGTCGTCATCCCGCGGCGGATCAAGCTCCACCGCGATCACCCGCTCCCGGCGGCTCAGCCGGTTCCAGAAGCGGTTTTCGCTTTCCTGATCCGGCGATGTATCTGCCTGTGTTTCTCTTCTGCCGGACGAAGACGCCGGACGGACGAGAGGAATCTTTTTTTCTTCGTTTTCCCGCTGTCCTTCCGCCGACAGGCGCGCCGCAGCCGCCGCGATATGATCCGGATTCGTGCCGCAGCAGCCCCCGATGATCGAAGCTCCGGCGGCCGCGGTCTTTTCCAGTTCCTCCGCGAAATACTGAGGATCGCTGTCATAAAACATGCGGCTGCCTACAATGCGCGGATAGCCCGCATTCGGCATCACGGAAAGAGGTTTGCCGCTGAAATCCATCCTTTCCGTCAGCTCAAGAAGATGCGATGCGCCGGACATGCAGTTCAGGCCGAAAGCGTCGGCCGCGCCGCACTCCATGACGGCACGGCAGAGATCCGCCGCATAATTTCCCTCTCTCGTATATCCGTCCGGCTGTACGGCAAAGGAGACGATGATAAATGCATCCGGGCGTTTCTTTTTTATATATTCCGCCGTCTGTGCGAGATGATCGGCAGCGGCATTTGTCTCAAAGAGAAAATGCTGCGCGCCGGCGGACAGAAAAAGATCCGCCAGCTTCCGGTACGCCTCCGCTGTCGTCTCCTCATCCGCCCCGATTACCGGTCCGATATCGGCGAAGATAAAGATTTCTTTGTGCGCGCCGTCCTTTTCCCGCTCTTTCGCGGCGGACACCGCATCCTGTGCGATTTTCATTCCCGCCCGGATGACGTCGCCGAGCAGACGTTCATCTCCTCTATAGCTGACGGGATTGCAGGCAAAAGTATTCGTCTTCAGCGCCCTGCAGCCCGCCGCCAGATACTCCTCGTGTATCTTTTTTACCTTTTCGGGATCCTTCAGATTTGCCGATTCACAGCTGCCTTCAAAATCCCGGTATTTCTCCGCAAAATAGGTTCCCATGCTGCCGTCGAAAAGCAGCACATTGTTTTTCAAATATGTTCTGATATCCATTTTTTTCCTTCTGATCTCTTCTCTCTGAGCTTTTCATACTCCGGCTCCGTCTTCTTTTCCGTCCTCCGCCGATTTTTCGTCCGCTCTGCGCCACCGGCACCAGCGCGTTACATCTTTATACACGGAATAGATAACGTGCAGCAGCGTCATCATGCATAGAATTCCCAAAGCGATGGCCGCCGCCAGCATCAGCGTATGCATGCCTGTCTCGGAAAACTGTTCCCACTCTCCTTCCACGGCACAGTGCATCGTATTGTAAAGAGAGCCTCCCGGAATCAGCGGGATCGCCGAACAGATGATATAAATCGTGTCCGGAGCTTTCTGTCTTCTCGCCATCACTTCCGCATAGAGCGTCAGAAACATGGACGTCAGAAAAAAGCGCCAGACATCGTTGACGATAAGGCAGCCGAGCAGAAGATAAACCGCCCAGGCCAGCATTCCGCCGAAGGCTGAAAACAGCAGCTTCCTCCCCCGGATGTTGAAGAGCATGGCAAATCCCAGAGATCCTGTGAAGGCCGCTGCCAGCTGAATGATATTTCCCTCCACGGCGCTCACCTCCAGATCACATCAGCCGCCACGAAGCCGAAAGCGATCGTCATCGACAGCAGAGCCGCCTCCAGGAAACGAAGCAGCCCTGTCATCGTATCGCCGCTGAAAAAATCACGGATGGAATTTGTCAGCGCGATACCCGGAATCCGGAGCATGATGACGCCGATACTGATCTTATCCATCGAATCCGCCAGCCCGTGTTTCACGGCAAAGATCGCGCCGAATCCGCCCAGCAGCGAAAACAGAAAAGCGGACAGAAACGCATTTACCTCATAGCGGTTCAGAAGCTGTTCCAGTACTTTGAGAATCATCCCTATCACTCCCGCCACGGCGGCGTCTCTCCAGGTTCCGCCGAAAAAGACGGTAAATGCCGCCGGTGATATGGCATAGATAAAAAACTGTACGATGAGAGGATAACTCTTCGTCGTCTGTATTTTTTCCAGCTCCCTCGCCGCTTCGACCGGATCAGGCACTCTGCTGCAGATATCACGCGACAGCTGATTCAGGCGATCCAGACGGTGCATATCTGTTCCCGATCCGGAAATTCTTCTCGTCTGTGTGAGAGAACTGAATTCCGGACCGTATATCGTCACGACGATGCTCGATGTGATCGAAAAAACGTCCACGCGCACAGCACCGTATGCTCTGCAGATACGCCTGATGCTGTCCTCCACGCGCCAGACCTCGGCGCCGCTGATGAGCATCTGTTCTCCGATGTTCAGTGCCAGATAAAGGTAATCACTCGCATAATCTCTCGCATCCAGACGTGATGCGTTCTCGTGCATGAGCTCCATAATTTTTTATTCTTTCCCTGTCCTTTTTTCGCGATAAAACTTTTTTTCCGCGGAAGAAAGATCTTCCTTTTCTTTTCCGCCGGAGGAAAACAGATCTCTTCGCATCGTTTCCCCTGTCTCTTTCAGCAGTCTTCTGATCCAGAGAAAAAAATTTCTCCGCTCCTTCTCCGGCATCGAACCGATACTTCCGAACAGCTTCCTGATCCTGACCGGATCGGGATGCATCTCATCCGTCGTACTGATGCCCGCGTCCTCCAGCAGACCGAACAGCGTGTCGATAAATCTCTTTTTCTCCGCATCGTCCGGCCCGTTTATCCAGTTTTTCATAATCTCCGCAAACATGCCGCTGCTTTTTCCGAAAGACTGCGCGGGGACAAAGTCGCCGTCCTCAATACTCCAGTAAAACGGTATATGCTGAAGAAGACCGCCCGCCCCGCTCTTTACGATCATAATTTTCTCCCGGTGTTCAAACAGTCTTCCGACCATCGATTCCTCCGGCATGAAATGAGTAATCTTTCCCGCAGCGTCAGGATATCCCGGACGCGAAAAGAAAGACTCCCCGAAACCGGGACTGTCAAAACAGTGAACGGCGGCGATTTTTTTGCGTACATCCCTCCGCGTGCACACTGCCGCATAGGCAGCCAGATTTCCTCCCTTCGAATGTCCTCCGAGAAAAATCTTCTCCGCGCGCTTCTTTGCAGACTGCCTGTTCAGATAGGCGAGCGCTCTCTCCTGAGAAGGCACGCTGTCGCGGTAGGACATATTGAAGTCCTCTTTCCATCCGATCATATGATCATCCGTACCGCGGTATGTGATATAGATGACGCCTCCCGCCGACGGTCCGGCCGCCGTTTCCGTTTCTGTTTCCGCTCCGTCCGCTGCCGGTTCTGTGTCCGGCAGGAGAAATGTCGCAGCCGCAAACTGACTTTCTCTGTCCTCATCGAGGAAACTCTCATAATCCGCGATCCGTATCCCTGAAAAGCGTTCCGAAACGGCCAGATAAGGAAGCAGTTCCGGCGCACGCGCTTCCATGGAAAATCTGCCGGACCGGACAGGCGGCGTATAGCAGGCTTCATAAAGCTCCGCAAGCTCCTGCAGCGTGATTTCTCCCGGCCGTCCTCTGAAAAGCCCCTCCGGGGCCGGGATGACCTTTTCCGGGCTGAGATAGGATAAGACGGTGAAAATCAGGCTGTCTGCCGGGCAGAACGGCATTTCCGAAAAAGAAAATTTTCCTTTTTCTCTTATATATTTTACAATCCCGCTTTTTTCTGTTTCTTTTTCTTCTTTTCTGCGCATTTCATCTGTACACCGCACTGTCTGTATTATCCGTCCTCTGCACCGCTGTGCCTCACCTGCGCTCATCCGGTGCGGCACAGCGCCGGCCGTCAGACACACGGTCAGTAAATAACCACCGTCGTATTGACCGGAATATTATTGTACAGCCAGTAAATACCGATATCTTCCATTCTCACACATCCCTGCGAGACAGGAAATCCCATCGAAGCGTCCTTAACCCGGCTGCTGTTCGGATAATACAGTCTGGAATGGAATGCATACCCCGTTCCGGGATAAAAACGGACGATCGGCCGGCAGGTGTAGCTGCTCGTCACCCAGGCTGACTGCTTATAGGTCACATAGGTCACGCCCACCGGAGTCGGCGTCGACGGAGCGCCTGTCGCGCAGCGGAATGTTCTCATCAGATCCCAGTTTCCCTTTGATCCGCCGAAAACATTTACCTTCTGCGTCGCCAGATTCACCCAGACGAGATAACCCGTACGGCTGGAATATCCCTTTGCATGCACGAAGGCCTGCTTGATCTCCGGAGAATAATCGATATTATAGGATGATGTATAATTGCCTCTGTAACGGCTGCTGACTGTAGCCAGCGCTTCTCTCTCAAGAGCTGTGGTCTCCAGATCATCATAATGTGACGCACTGTAATTGTTTACATTGACCGTCTTTTCCGCATAGAGCTTCACCTGCCGCCCCGTCTGCGCGTCCGTATAGACCAGACCGAATCCGATCCTGTGGGAAAGCGCCATATATCTGGAAAACGTCAGACGGTGCGAAAAAGAGGATGTCGTATCCTGCGCGATCACCTTGGATGCGGCATAATAGCCCTTCACGGCTTCGCCGTCCAGATACCACTGCGCTTCACATGTCTTTGGCATTCCCACATTCTGAAAGGATACCTCTGCCTTCAGCGATCCTCCCGCCGGAACGTCGGAAGCGCTGACCGATATGTAAAAACCGTTTTTCGCAGGCTCCTGTGCCCGGTACAGCATGGTGACAAATTCCGCTCTCGTGATGTTGTCCTGAGGATTCAGCATCCCCTTCGTATCACCGGAAATGACACCCCTCTTCACCAGTTCGGCAGCGGCAAGAGCCTCCTCTCCGCTCAGAAGCGCCCCGTCCGGATAATCCGAAAGAATCTCCGTATCCGCGTTTCCGGTCTCATAGCCGTATGCGCGGACAAAGGACAGAAATACCTGCGATCTCGTGACGGGAGCCTTCAGCGCCAGGCTTCCGTCCTGCGGCAGAATGCCCTCGTACATCGCCACAGCGCACGGCATATAATACCAGTTTGAGGCTGATGTTCCCGGATACGGCTGCGACCACTGCTGCGCGCCTGATTTTCTCACGAGAATCACTGCCATTTCCGCGCCCGTCAGCGTTCCGTTCGGATTCAGCTTTCCGTCACTGCCGTTGAGAACTCCTTCGTTCACGGCTTTTTCCAGCGCAGGAGCCGCCCAGTGAGACTTCGCATCGGAAAATCTGTCGAGACCCGACGCAGCATATGCCGGAGGCATGGATGCCGCGGCCAGAAAGACGACCATAAGCGCTGTCAAAAATTTCTTTCCGGGATTTTTCTTCATGATTTTCTCCTCCTCTCCCTCGAAAAAACTTCCGGTTTTCCTGAAATTCCGATACCGCCTCCCGCATATCTCATCCATGCGGGATGCCTACGGCAATTCGATCAGATTTTTTTCCGATCTCCTGTAAAGCGAAAACTTCTTTCCGATCGCCTGGACAAATTCCGCCCCCAGCTTTTCGGCTGCCCCGGACGCCGCTTCCTTCGCGTCGAGCGGGCACCCGTCCTGAAGCTTTACCTTCAGCAGTTCGTGCGCATCGAGATAGGAATCCATCTCTCTGAGCACATTTTCCGTCAGTCCCGATTTTCCCATATATACTGTCGGTTCCATCGTGTGAACGAGCTTTTTCAGATAACTTCTCTGTTTTCCTGTGATCATAAATCCTCCTGTACTTTTCCGCATTTTCAGTTACTCTCCGGATGAGTCCGCCCGGCAGCCGTCTGCGATCTGCTTTTGTTTTCTATATTTTACCGCACGCAAAGAGTGAAGTAAACGCGAATACGCTGTTTGCCGCGCTTTTCCGCGCCGTCCGGATTTTTTCCGCGTCCGCTCCGTTTCCGGCCGGAAAAAATCGCGATTGCCTGATTGTTTTGGCACAGAATGTGGTATACTGAATGCGTGATACGCTGCTTTCGGGCAGCCCGGAAAAGAAAGACAGAATCAGAACATATTCTCAGAATCCATATTTACGGTAAGGAGGAACATCCCATGTTAAATGAAAAAATAGCGGAACTGCTCAACGATCAGATCAACAAGGAATTTTATTCCGCATATCTTTATCTCGATTTTTCAAACTATTACTATAATGAAGGTCTCGACGGCTACGGCAACTGGTATTATATCCAGGCACAGGAGGAAAGAGATCACGCCATGCTCATGCTGCAGTATATGAGAAACAACGGTATGGAGGTCACTCTCGAAGCGATCGGCAAGCCGGACAAAGAGCTGAAATCTCCGGAGGATCCGCTGAAGTACGGACTTGAGCACGAGATCTACGTCACTTCCCTGATTCACAATATCTACGCGGAATGTGTCAAAGTCAATGACTTCCGCACCATGCAGTTCCTCGACTGGTTCGTCAAGGAACAGGGCGAAGAGGAAGATACGGCTGAGACAAATCTCAAGAGATACCAGTTATTCGGCTCGGATCCGAAGGGGCTCTACGATCTTGACGCCGAACTCGGCGCCCGCGTCTACACCGCGCCGTCTCTCACACTGTAAACGAACGGCGCATATTCCGCCGTTCAGCCGATACCGGAAGGAAGCCGCGATTCTCTGACAGGATCCGGCTTCTTTTTTTATTCCGCATCTTTCTGTTCTCCGATCTGTATCCCTGTATTTTCTCTCCGCCTTTTCTCACATCAGCCGCTGTACGATCTGTTCTCCCAGCCACACGCCCGCTATGCAGAGAAGCAGACTGCAGGCCGCATACAGCGCCGCCGTTGCAAAGTGATGTTCTTCGATCAGCTTCAGCATTTCCAGAGAAAAAGTGGAAAATGTCGTAAAGCCGCCGCAGAAACCCGTCTTGAAAAAGAGTACGGCATCCGGCGTCATCGCCGTCCGGCCGGCCGCCAGAGCGACAACGATTCCGATGATGACGGCTCCTGTAAAATTCGTCAGAAATGTCATCAGCGGGAAATCCCCCTCAAAACGCACCATACTCATCAGATACCGGCAGACGGCGCCGACGGCTCCCCCTGCTCCGACGATCAGACACTCTGCAATCATACTTCATCCTCCCCTCGCTTCCTGCTTTTCACGTCTCATCTTCCTGATATTTTCCGTTTTCTCATCTTTTCGAGTATACCACGTATATCCCGTTTTTCTCCTTTTTTCTCCCGTTTTTTCTGTTATCCGCCTTTTCCCGTGAAATATACCGTTTTTTTCTTCCGGTTTCTTACGGGATTCCTACACCGTCCTTACCATTTTCTGAAGAATTTCCACATCCGTCCGTTTTCCTCGGAAATATAGTAAAATGAAGAGGCCGGAATCTTTCACAGCAGAATTTTCTCCCGAAAACGGAAAAAACGCGGAAGATGACCGCAGAATCAGAACCGCCGGCGCAAGATAAACGCCGGCGTCGGATCATACAATATATACAGGATACAGATATACAGAAAGATACAGCAGAAAAAGGAGAGTGGCAGCTTTGTCAGACCGATACCAGAAAAAAACGACCGCATATTCTTCTGACGATACCGGAAGCAGCTGCCGGACGGCAGATGACAGCTTCCCGGCTCATTCCTCCGGCAGAAGAACACCGGACGGCAGAATGACGGGCGGAAAGAAACCGGATCGTTTCAGCCGCACGGCAAAAGCGCTGCTCGTCCTGATCGTCATAGGGATCGCCGGCAAAGCGTTCCTTGCCTTTTTTCCTTTCGGCGCCGATATATCCCGTCTGGAAAATGTCAGCGTTCCCGGCTGGATCGATGTACAGATCATCGAGATCGACGGAGCCTCCCGGCGCGGAGAAAATCTGAGCCGCCTTTCCGATATCGTCATCCACTATGTCGGAAATCCCGGATCGACGGCACAGCAGAACAGAGATTATTTCAATTCCCCGGAATCCAGTGTCAGCTCCCACTTCGTCGTGGGACTGGAGGGTGAAATCATCCAGTGTATCCCGCTGAATGAGATTTCTTCCGCCAGCAATGACAGAAACAGGGATACGATTTCCATCGAAGTCTGTCATCCTGACGAATCCGGAAAATTTACGGATGCATCCTACCGCTCGCTCATCCGGCTCGCCGCCTGGCTCTGCGATATCGGCGGGCTGCACAGCGATGACATTATCCGTCATTACGACATAACGGGAAAGCTCTGTCCGCTCTATTATGTCGAGCATGAAGATGCCTGGCATCAGCTGAAATCTGACGTCGCCCGTTCGATGTGATATTATGCCGCAAATTTTCCGGGACCGAGAGAGCCGTTTTTTGCGGCTTTCCCGGTCCCTTTCCTGTTCTTCAGCCTTTCCTGCGTTCCAGTATTTCTCCTTCGATGGAAAGAATCACCGTCTCAAACGGAATATTTACTCCGCCCGCATCCAGAGCTCTGTGAACGGCCGCTTCCATTCCTCCGCAGCACGGGACCTCCATCCTCGTCAGAGTGATGCTGTTTATCTCATTTCTGCTGAAAATCTCCGCCAGCTTTTCAGCGTAATCCACCGGATCCAGCTTCGGACATCCCACCAAAACGACACGGCCCGCGACAAAATCTCGGTGAAAATTTCCGCAGGAGTAAGCCGCACAGTCCGCTGCGATCAGAAGATCCGCTCCTTTGAAATATGCTGCGGATACGGGCGCCAGCCGAATCTGAACCGGCCAGTTTGTGAGCATGCTCTCCGCGTCCTGAAGAGTCTCCTGCCGTTCCGTCTTTCCCCCTGATATCTCTCTTTCCGGCATTTTTTCCCGGAAATCCTCACAGCATCCGGCAGAGGACGGTGACTGACTTTCCGTTTTCTGTCTCTTCGATTCTATATGGAGTCTTACCGCTTCCTCATCATACGGAACAGCCTCTCTTTCCGTCATGCGGATGGCATCGGCCGGACAGACAGGAAGACAGTCACCCAGACCGTCGCAGTAATCGTCCCGGATGAGCTTCGCTTTCCCGTTTTCCATAACGATCGCTCCTTCATGGCACGCATCCGCGCACAGACCGCATCCCGTACATTTTTCTTCTTCAATATGAATGATTTTTCTGATCATGGATTTCCCCTCTCTTCCGCATTTTTCTCATTTTTCTTGCTTCTCTGAGGGAAGTATAATAAAATCAGGCTGAAAAATATGTTTGATTTCCAACAGAAGAGAGGAGACCTTATGATTTCCTGTGAGAAACTGAAAAAAAGCCCTCTGTTTAAGGGCATAGAAGAGGAGGGAATCTCCGCGGTTCTTTCCTGCCTCGCCCCTTCACAGAAAACATACCGGAAAGGACAGTCGATTTTCCGCATCGGAGACAGCATAACCGATATCGGTTTTATCCTGCGCGGAAGTGTACTGGTCGAAAAAGAGGATTTCTGGGGAAACCGCTCTATTCTGGTTCACCTCAGAGAAAGCGATATATTCGGAGAATCCTTTGCAAGTCTCGGCGCAAAGGCTCTGTTCAATACTGTCGCCGCGGAAGACAGCGAGATTCTCTTTCTCAGCGCAGGATCCGCTCTGACCTGCTGTTCCTCCGCCTGCCCCTTCCACCACCGGCTCATATTAAATCTTTTATCCGTCATCGCAGAAAAAAACACGGTAATGGCCGGAAAAATAGATGTGATGTCACAGCGCACTGTCCGCGAAAAGCTTCTCACCTATCTTTCCTCGCAGGCGCAGCTTCACGGCTCTTCTTCCTTTGAAATTCCGCTCAACCGTCAGCAGCTGGCCGATTATCTCGCAATCGACCGGAGCCATATGACAGTAGAGCTCGGAAAACTGGAAAAAGAGGGGATCCTCCGTTTCCGGAGGAATTTTTTCCGGCTTCTCTGAGCGGTGATCCGGCAGGCAGGCGGACTCTGCAGGAATCCTGACCGCCCGTCTTCTGTGCTGCCGCCGATTTTCCTCTGCCTTTCTCACCGGCTGCAAAAACAGCTGCTGACTCACAGGCTTCGTGCAGCTATGCAGACAGAGCCCACAGATTTTTAATCTGTCCCGCAAGACGCTCATAAGGCCACTCCAGTCCGCTGCGCTCTCTGCTGTTCGGATCATTGACGATAAAGCCGCTCTTTCCGTACCCGCGTATCAGGATATAATGTCCTTCTGTCGTAAAATCTCCCGGCCCCACCGAGCAGATTACGACACCGCCGCCGTCCAGCACGGAGCGGATCCTGCTTTCGTCGAGCGGGATCTCTTCGGAATGCAGTCCCAGCTTCTGCGCGCCGTCCGACATCAGCTCCCAGCTTGTCCCGGCGTTTTCTGTATAATAACCGTGTTCCTCACTGAAAGCCGCCACTTTCGCCGGATTCCATCCCGTATCACCCGTCAGTCCCACCGCCGCCATGGACAGGCATGTCGGCCCGCAGCCGGTCCATCCGATAAGTCCGCTGCCGTACGATTCATATCCCCAGCGTTCGTCCCACTGCAGCAGCATCGG
>CALXIZ010000078.1 GCA_944388495.1 uncultured Clostridia bacterium
TACAAAATCTCTGCACTATGTTGTTTTCAATGTTCGTTTCCCTGCCCACCGGACAGGTTTCCGGTCTTTTCAGCTTCCGCTGTCTTTTCCGGACCGGCCCGGACCGTGTGTTCCGAACCGTTCTCGCCGTGAAGCGTTTGTTTTCGTTTTCATCAGCGAACTTTTATATAATAGCATCGTTTTCCGTATCTGTCAACAGCTTTTTTTATTTTTTTAAATCTTTCTTTCTGATGACTTCGGATCGATGCCGCTGCACTACGAACCCCGTAGTGGAATTACATTATAGCTCTGTAAAATGTGTATGTCAAGCACGTAAAATCATTTTTTGATATTTTTCTGCCAAAATCGACTTCTGATCCTATGATACGTAACCTGTGAAGCTGACATACCATATAGTCCCGTCACAAACATAGAGGGAAGGATCCCTTACCGGATATCCTTCCCCATACTTTTTTCTTTTTCAGACTTTCTTAAATCTGCTGTTCATATCTGCTATTCATATTTGAGAAGACAGATATTTGCTTAGAAAATCGCCTTTCCGGACTCGGCCAGATTTTTATAAGTCTCATATCTGTTCTTTGCATTCTGCTCTGCCATATCGAAGAGTTCTTCCGCAATGTCAGGGAATGCTGTAGTAAGCTGAGCATAACGCACTTCTCCCATAAGGAACTCCCGGAAGCTCTCCTTCGGCTCTTTGGAATCCAGTGTGAACGGATTCTTTCCTTCTTCCTTGAGCAGCGGATTATATCTGTATAAGTGCCAGTATCCGGCATTTACCGCATCCTTCATGACTTCCTGGGACTTGTTCATGCCCTTTTTGATACCGTGGTTGATACAATGAGCATAAGCGATGATGATAGAAGGTCCGTCATAAGCTTCCGCTTCCTTGATCGCCTTGAGGAACTGATTTTTATCTGCTCCCATGGCAACCTGTGCCACATAAACGTAACCGTAGCTCATGGCCATCAGGCCGAGATCCTTTTTCTTTGTTCTCTTGCCGGATGCCGCGAACCCCGCAATTGCCGCTGCAGGTGTAGCTTTGGAGGACTGACCGCCCGTATTGGAATATACCTCCGTATCGAAAACGAGTATATTGACGTTTTCCCCGGACGCCAGAACATGGTCGAGACCGCCGTAGCCGATATCGTAAGCCCATCCGTCACCGCCGAACATCCAGATGCTTCTCTTGGCGGCAAAATCTCTTCTGTGAAGTACCTCTTCGATGACAGCTGCTTCTTCCGCACCTGCAGATTCCGCTTCCAGAGCAGAAATCAGAGCATCTGCAGCTGTGCGGTTTGCTTCGCGTTCATCAAATGTATCCAGATAATCGACGATCGCTTTCTTTGCGCCGTCGGAAATATTCATTTCCATCAGTGTTTCCAGGCTGTCGCGGATTTTTCCTCTTACCTGCTTCGTAGCTACTGCCATGCCCAGACCGAATTCCGCATTGTCCTCGAACAGCGAGTTGCCCCATGCAGGACCTCTGCCCGTGCAGTCCGTCGTATAAGGAGACGAAGGATAGGAAGCACCCCAGATCGAAGAACATCCGGTAGCATTCGCGATCATCATGCTGTCGCCGAAGAGCTGCGTTACAACTTTCGCATAAGGAGTTTCACCGCAGCCCGCACATGCTCCGGAGAATTCCAGATAAGGCGGTCTGAACTGACTGTTCTTAATGTTATCAGCAGGGAATCCGAGCTGTTCCTTGCTCTTTACCGCAGCATATTCCCAGTTCGGAATTTCATCCTTCTGGGAAGCGATAGGCTTCATCGTGAGAGACTTTGTCTTTGTCGGGCAGACATCGACACAGACGCCGCAGCCGAGGCAGTCGAGCGTAGATACCTGGATACGGAATTCATATTCTTCCATACCCTTTCCTTTCGCCTGAACAGTATCAAAACCTGCAGGCTTTGAAGCTGCGTCGGACTTCTTCACGAGGATCGGGCGGATCGCCGCATGCGGACATACGAACGAGCACTGGTTGCACTGGATACATGTTTCCTTATTCCATTCCGGTACATTGACCGCAACACCGCGTTTTTCATAAGCAGCTGTACCCGGAGGAAGAATTCCGTTTACTTCTTCTGTAAACGCACTTACCGGCAAAGAATCACCTTCCTGTCTGGAAATAGGATCGAGGATTCTGCTGATGAATTCCGGAACTTCCTTTTCTTTTTTCTCTTCCAGTTCGGCATTCGCCCAGGATGCAGGAATCTCGATTTTTTCAAACGAAGTCGCACCCATATCCACAGCTTTGTTATTCATTTCGACGATATCATCGCCCATGAATCCGTAGTTTTTCACGATAGATTCCTTCAGATGAGCGATCGCCTCTTCAAGAGGAATAACATTTGTCAGTGCGAAGAATGCGGTCTGCATGATCATATTGATTCTGTTGCCCAATCCGATTTCCTCGCCGATCTTTACCGCATTAATCGTGTAGAAGTTGATCTCATTCTCTGCGAGATAACGTTTCATCGATCCAGGAAGATTTTCTTCAAGTTCGTCTTTATTCCACAGACAGTTGAGCAGGAAGGTTCCTCCCTTTTTCAGTCCTTTCAGCATATCATACTGATGAACGTATGCCGGATTGTGACATGCCACGAAGTCTGCCGTGGAAATCAGATATGTGGACTGAATCCTGTTCTTTCCGAAGCGGAGGTGAGAAACTGTGATTCCGCCGGATTTCTTCGAATCGTAGTGGAAATAGCCCTGTGCATATAAATCGGTATTATCGCCGATGATTTTGATCGCACTCTTATTTGCGCCGACAGTACCGTCGGAACCGAGACCCCAGAATTTGCAGCGGATCGTGCCTTCCGGCTCTGTGGATACGCCCTCTACGGTAGGGAGAGAACGGTGTGTCACATCGTCCACGATACCGATTGTAAAGCTGTCGATCGGCTTTTCCGATTCCAGATTGCGGAATACAGCCATGATCTGTCCGGGATTCGTGTCTTTTGACGCAAGACCGTATCTTCCGCCCACTACAATAGGAGCGTCTTCTCTGTCATATAATACCGACTTCACATCAAGATACAGCGGTTCGCCTGCGGCACCAGGCTCCTTCGTTCTGTCGAGAACCGCGATCTTTTTGCAGGTCTTCGGGAGAACAGAAAGGAAGTGCTTTGCGGAAAACGGTCTGTACAGTCTTACTTTGATCAGTCCGACTTTCTTACCTTCCTTCAGCAGTGCATTTATCGTCTCCTCTGCTGTTTCACAGACAGATCCCATCGCAACGATAACATGCTCCGCATCCGGTGCACCTACGTAATCGAACGGTTTATATTTTCTTCCGGTAATTCTGGAAATTTCATCCATATAGGATTCCACAAGATCAGGAATGCCTTCGTAATGTCTGTTCTGAGCTTCTCTTCCCTGGAAGTAGACATCTCCGTTCTGTGCTGTACCGATCGTCTTCGGATGCTCCGGCGACAGAGCTCTCTGTCTGAATTCGTTTACCGCATCCATGTCGATCAGGTCACGGTATACATCATAATCGATCAGCTCTACCTTCTGAATTTCATGAGAAGTCCGGAAGCCGTCGAAGAAGTGCAGGAAGGGCACCTTGGCCCGCAGGGTAGCCAGGTGAGCCACTAAAGCCAGATCCATTGCCTCCTGAACGGAGTGGGAGGCCAGCATGGCAAAACCGGTCTGACGGCAGGCCATCACATCGGCATGGTCACCGAAGATGGACAGGGCGTGAGCAGCCAGAGCACGGGCAGATACATGGAACACGCAGGGAACCAGTTCACCGCTGATCTTATACATATTGGGGATCATCAGCAAAAGGCCCTGGGAGGCAGTGAAGGTGCTGGTGAAAGCGCCGGCGGCTAAAGAGCCGTGGACAGCGCCGGCAGCGCCGGCTTCCGACTGCATCTCGGTGACATGGACTTCCTGACCGAACAGATTCTTGACGCCTTTGGCGGCCCATTCATCTACATATTCGGCCATGGGAGAGGAAGGGGTGATGGGGAAAATCGCGGCGACATCGCTGAACGCATAGGCGACATGCGCTGCCGCGGTATTCCCATCGATGGTCATTTTCTTGCTCATGGTATGGGAACCTCCTTACATATAATTCTGTGGTATCAAAAGCTTCAGGGCACACAAAATTAGCCGTGACCGGCCACTAACCATTATATAAATTAGGGAAGAGCCTGTCAACGTAAAGAGAAGGGAAAAAATCTTTTTTTTGACTGATCCCAGCCTATTGCATCCGTTCCGGGCTGGTGGTCAGGCAGGCATAAAGCCGGGCCAAAAAGAGGATGGTTTCCGCAGCCTGAGGAACCTTTTCTTTTTC
>CALXIZ010000079.1 GCA_944388495.1 uncultured Clostridia bacterium
TGTCATCTTTGAGGCGAATAACAGCTACCGGACTCTGATGGATTTCCGCTACAAGAGAAAATATGAGGCTCCGAGCGGTGAAGACGGTATGAAAAAGAAGAAATTCGGAAAGAACGGCGAGGATCTCGTCATCATGGTCCCTCCGGGAACTGTCGTCATCGATGAAGTCACCGGCCTGGTCATGAAGGATCTCGTGCATCACGGAGATCGTGTCGTGGCGGTCAGAGGCGGAAAAGGCGGAAAGGGAAATGTACATTTCAAAAATTCCGTTCGTCAGGCGCCGAACTTCGCGGAAGCGGGAGGCGAGGCCAGAGAACGGACCATTATACTCGAACTGAAGCTGATTGCGGACGTCGGTCTGCTCGGCTTTCCGAATGTGGGAAAGTCCACCTTTCTTTCCGTATCCACGAGTGCCAGACCGAAGATCGGAAATTATCATTTTACGACGATTACGCCGAATCTCGGAGTCGTAAATCTGTACGATTCGAGCTTTGTTCTGGCAGACATTCCGGGCCTTGTGGAAGGCGCTCATGAAGGAACGGGTCTCGGACTCGATTTTCTGAAACACGTGGAGAGGACGAAGGTACTGATACATGTCGTCGACGTCGCCGGCTCCGAAGGACGCGATCCTGTCGAGGATTTTGAAAAAATCAACAGCGAGCTGATTCAGTATTCACCGCGTCTGGCAAAAAAACCTCAGATTGTGGCGGGAAATAAAGCGGATCTCATCTTTGATCCGCAGAAGGCAGAGGATTTTCAAAAATACGTGGAAGAAAAAGGATACCGTTTCTTTCTGATTTCGGCGGCTACAGGGCAGGGAATCAGAGATGTCCTGGCTGCCGTTCTTCAGGAGCTCAGCCGCCTCGAGGAGGAAGAAGATGAGGAGCCGGAGGAACTGACGGAAATCGATTTTCACGGAGAAGATCCTGACTACAGAGAAATCTATACGTATGTGGACGAAGAAGACGGTGTCTTTGTCATAGAGGGCAAACAGCTGGGAAAAATCTTCAATTCGACGAACTTTAACGATATGGAATCTCTGAGATATCTCTATAAATATATCGAGAAAAAGGGAGCGATTGCGGAGCTGAAAGAACTGGGTCTGTCCGAGGGCGATACGGTAAGAATCCGTAACTATGAATTCGAATACTCGGAAGAATAACTGCGATGTGGAAATTCCGGCTTTCAGCTGCTGATATTTCAGCAGAAGCAAAAAGACGGCGTTTCCACCTTTTACTTTTTTCAGGCCGGTTCTGCGGAGATTTCCGGGCCGGGACCGGTGTAAAGGAGGAAAAGAGATTGTTACGCGAGAGATGTATGAAGAAATGGAGAGAAAAACACTCTCTCCGCTGGCGACCAAAGCCTCGGAGTCGAAGGGAAGAATCGAACAGGAAGAACCGTGCAGCCTGCGCACCGCTTTTCAGCGTGACAGGGACCGTATTATTCACTCAAAGGCGATTCGCAGACTGATGCACAAGACACAGGTTTTTCTCTCTCCGGAAGGCGATCATTTCCGGACACGTCTGACACATACGATGGATGTGGCTCAGATTTCCAGAAGCATTGCAAGAGGTCTGGCTCTCAATGAGGATCTGACAGAAGCCATCGCTCTCGGTCATGATCTCGGACATACGCCGTTCGGACACAACGGAGAGGAATATCTCTCCATGCGTCATCCGAACGGATTTCATCACAATGTTCAGAGTCTGAGAGTCGTAGACATTCTCGAAAGCATGCCGGGCAGGCGGGGACTGAATCTTACGGCGGAGGTAAGAGACGGGATTCTCAATCATTCGGGATCGGACAGACCGTTTACACCGGAAGGGCAGATTGTCAGCACGAGTGACAGAATCGCCTATATCAACCATGACATCGACGATGCCGTGAGAGCGGGAGTAATCCGGGAAAGTGATCTGCCGAAAGACTGCATCGAATATCTCGGAGCGGATCACAGCGCGCGGATCAATACGCTGGTGCTGGATATGATACGTTCCAGCGAGGAAAACGGCATGATCTGTCAGAGCGAGGACTGCCGTTACTATATGAATAAGCTGCGGGAGTATATGTTTGAGCATGTGTATAAGAGTAAAGTGGTAAAACAGGATGCGGAACTGTCAAAGGTCAGAAATCTCATCTTTTCTCTTTACGATTACTTCATGGAGCATCCGGAAAAGATGCCGGACGAACATATCGAGATGCTGTATCTGTACGGACCGGAGGAGGTTGTGAAAGATTATATCGCCGGGATGACGGACCGTTATGCGATCAGCATGTACAAATCCATCTTTGTTCCGACAGGATGGAGACTGAATATCGATCTGTAGGGACGAAGAGGACGTACCTCATAAAAAGATCCGGCAGGACTCGCTGTCTGACAGATAAAAAATAACAGAAACCGGTATGAAAAAGCAGAAAACAGAAAGAATAGCAGGAGAAAAGCGGCGAAAATGCAGAGGATATTTCCTGTATGATAAAAAAAATAGAGGAGTCTCATCTTTCGTGTCGAATAATAAGACGTGGGAGGTTTTAGATTGAGCGGCAGTACGATAGCAGATGAAATCAAAAGCAGATGCAATATCGTGGATATCGTCGGGCGTTATGTCCAACTGAAGCGGAGCGGCGGCAGTTATAAAGGTCTCTGTCCGTTTCACAGTGAAAAAACGCCTTCTTTTGTCGTTTCCGACAGCCGTCAGTTTTTTTACTGTTTCGGATGCGGAGCGTCGGGGGATGTCATCTCCTTCCTTATGAAGATCGAAAATATCGATTTCCATACGGCTGTTTCGAAGCTGTCGGAAGAGTACGGAATCGACATGGACAGGTTCGGATACCGCAATGAAGGAAAAAAGAACGAGATCTACGAGATGAACCGTGAAGCGGCCGTCTTTTTTTACCGGAATCTGACGGAAAAGCCGAATCCCGGTTATGAGTACATGAAAAGACGGGGACTCAATCCAAAAACGATCGCAAGGTTCGGCATCGGATTCGCTGAGGACAGCTGGCATGCGCTTTTGGATCATCTGAGACAGAAAAAATATCCGGAAAAGCTGATGCTCGAAGCCGGGCTGCTTTCCGCCTCCGGCGAAAAGCGGTATGACAGATTCCGAAACCGCGTGATGTTTCCCATCTTCAATACGAGAGGAAAGGTAATCGGATTCGGCGGACGGGCACTGGGCGACAGAGGTCCGAAGTATCTCAATTCGCCGGAGTCCGGCGTTTTCTCCAAAAAAAATAATCTGTACGGACTGAATCTGACGAGAAAAGAGATCAGCAGCAGCAACTGTGCGATTCTTGTAGAGGGATATATGGATCTCGTTTCGCTGTACCGAAACGGGGTGATGAATACAGCAGCTTCTCTGGGAACCGCTCTGACGGAACAGCAGTGCGCTCTGCTCAAACGCTATACGCAGAATGTCGTGCTTGCTTATGACGCAGATGCTGCAGGCAGAAAAGCGGCTCTGCGCGGAATCGAGCTTCTGCGGAAAGCGGGAATCAATGCGCGCGTACTGCATATTTCGGACGGAAAGGATCCGGACGAATTTATCACCAGAAACGGAAAAGAGGCTTTCCTGAAACTGGTGGATCAGGCGCTGCCGTATGCGGATTATCTGATCTCCGTCGCGCGCGAAAAGTATGATCTTGCGACGCCGGCCGGCGGAATCGGTTTTCTGAAGGAAATCCGGGGTCTTCTTTCTTCGCTGAGTCCGGTAGAGGCAGATGTGTACATAAGGAAAATCGCAGCGGAGACCCGTATTTCCGAGAGCGCGATCCGCAGAGAAGTCAATGAGACGGCGGCGTCGGAAAAAAGAACGGCAGATGCAGGCGCCGGAGTGCGCAGACCTGTCCCTGCTTCCGGGGATCAGATGACGGAAAAACGGCATATGGAAGGGGATGAGATGATTCAGATGCATTTCATAAAACTGGCCGCCGTAAATCCGGACTATCTGGAAGCGATGAGAGAGTATGAATCTGTCTTTGAAGACCCTGCTTACGCCAGGATCTACGCAATGATAAAGAATGTTTACCTGGAGGATTCCGAGGTAGATATAAATAAAGTTTCGGACAATCTCCTTCCGGAGGATAATGCGCTTTTTCAGAGATCACTTCAGAGAGTTGTTTTTCCGGAGAACAGTGACCGTGTTTTTCAGGAGTGTATTGAAAAGATACGTTACGAAAGAATGGAAAAACGCCAGAATGAGATTCTGGAAGCGCTGACTCTGCTGACAGAAGAGGAGAGTGACCGTGACAGAGCCGATGCTCTGACGAAAGAGCTCATCGAACTGCAAAGGACGATGCAAAATATAAAATTAAGATGATGGAGTGTGGCTACCGATGGAACATGAAGCAAATAACTTAGAACAGCAAAAAGTGGAATGTCTCTCTGTTCTCCTCGAGAAAGGAAAGGCAAAGGGAAATCTCACATATAAGGATATTTCCGATCAGGTGGACAACATTGAATTCGATAAGGATCAGATGGACGAAATCTATGACACTCTGATTTCAAACGGAATTGAGATTATCTCCGAAGCGGATCCCGAGGATTATGAACTGAAGAAGCTCGAAGAGGGAAAGGATGCCGATGCGGATGCCGTGGATGACAGCGAAGAGGATCTGGAAGCTGCACTCTCGAAGGGGATCGCAGTGGATGATCCTGTCAGAATGTATCTGAAGGAGATCGGCAAGGTTCCTCTTCTGACAGCGGAAGAGGAAATCGAACTGGCAAAGCGCATGGAACTCGGCGATGATGAGGCAAAAAAACAGCTGTGCGAGGCCAATCTGCGGCTGGTCGTCAGCATCGCGAAGCGATATGTGGGAAGAGGAATGCTCTTTTTGGATCTGATACAGGAAGGAAATCTCGGACTGATCAAGGCGGTGGATAAGTTCGACTGGCGGAAGGGCTATAAGTTCAGCACCTATGCGACCTGGTGGATCCGTCAGGCTATCACCCGTTCGATTGCGGATCAGGCGCGGACAATCCGTATTCCCGTGCATATGGTTGAGACGATTAACAAGCTGATACGTATCTCACGTCAGCTGCTGCAGGAACTCGGCAGAGAGCCGACGCCGGAGGAAATCGCCGAAGATATGGAAATTTCCGTGGACAAGGTGAGAGAAATTCTGAAAATAGCGCAGGAGCCTGTTTCTCTTGAGACGCCGATCGGCGAAGAGGAAGACAGTCACCTGGGAGATTTTATTCCGGATGACGATGTCCCTGCGCCGGCGGATGCAGCTGCTTTTTCCATGCTGAAGGAACAGCTCGTGGAGGTGCTGGATACTCTGACAGAACGTGAGCAGAAGGTTCTGAAGCTGAGATTCGGTCTGGAAGACGGACGGGCCAGAACACTTGAGGAAGTGGGACGGAGATTTGACGTGACGCGGGAACGTATCCGTCAGATTGAGGCAAAAGCTCTGAGAAAGCTGCGTCATCCGAGCCGCAGCAAAAAACTGAAGGATTATCTTGAATAATGAATCTGAAATTATCGGAACGGCTGCTGACTATTGCACAGAGAGCCCGCGGAGCGGAGACGGTGGCGGATATCGGAACGGATCACGGCTATATTCCGATCTGGCTGACCGGAAACCGGGCCTGCCGGAAAGTGATTCTGTCCGATATCAATA
>CALXIZ010000080.1 GCA_944388495.1 uncultured Clostridia bacterium
GTAAGAAAAACTGTAAAGAGCAGAGATAAGAAAAAAATGCAGCTGAAGTCTGTGAAGTGAAATCTGTGAATCCGAAGATATACTGCTGCAGAGGAGAAAAAAAGTGCTGAGAATCAGTCAGATACGGCTCAGTCGGGAGGAGCCGCTTTCAGAGATCCCGAAAAAAATCGGACAGAAACTGGGTATCCGGAATTTCGAGCCGGAGGAATGGAAAATCGTAAAGGAATCTGTCGATGCCAGAGAAAAGCCGGATATCCGCTTTGTCTATACGGTGGATTTCAAAGTCAGAGAAGAAGCGGCGCTTCTTTCGCGTGCAAAGAAGAGAAGAGGCGTCTTGCTGGAAAAGGCGGAGGAAATCCGTTATGAAGTGCCTTTTTCAGCCGCAGGATCAGAAAAAAGGACAGGAGAAGACAAACCGAAAATACGTCCCGTCATCGCGGGTTTCGGTCCCTGCGGAATGTTCGCGGCTCTGATTCTGGCGGAAGCGGGTCTTCGTCCTGTCGTTGTGGAGCGCGGCAGAGATGCGGACCGAAGAGCACAGGATGTGGAACATTTCTGGAATACGGGGCAGCTCGATCCCGTATCAAACGTCCAGTTCGGCGAAGGCGGAGCGGGAACCTTTTCAGACGGCAAGCTGACGACGGGAATCAGGGATAAGAGGACGGCGAAGGTAAAAGAGGAGCTCATCGAAGCCGGGGCGGATCCCGCCATCGCTTACCGTCATATGCCGCATGTGGGCACTGATGTGCTGCGGACGGTGGTGAAGAATATACGCAGAAAGATCATCTCTCTGGGAGGCGAGGTGCGCTTTGAAACGCAGGTAACCGGCCTGCAGACGGAAACAGGCGCGGATATCCAGGAGAGAAATATGCCGGAAGGCGGAAAAAAGCTGACCGGACTGCAGATCAGCAGTCCGGAGGGGATGAAGACGATTCCGTGCAGCGACGTGGTACTGGCTGTCGGAAACAGTGCGAGAGATACCTTCCGTATGCTTCTTGAAAGCGGCGTCAGGATGGAGGCAAAGCCGTTTTCCGTGGGCGTTAGGATCGAACATCCTCAGAGTATGATCGATCTGGCGCAGTACGGCATGGAGCACAACGAAGAGGAGGGAAGACTGGGAGCGGCTTCCTACAAGCTGTCGGCACGTTCTTCTTCCGGAAGAGGCGTATATACTTTCTGTATGTGTCCCGGCGGTTATGTGGTGGGAGCGGCTTCTTTTGAGGGCGGTGTCGTCACGAACGGTATGAGCTATCATGACCGGAGCGGTGAAAACGCGAACAGCGCTCTGCTGGTGGATGTCAGAGTGTCCGACTATCCGGGCGGCGGAGAAAATCCGCTGGCCGGAATCGATCTTCAGGAGGAACTGGAGCGCAGAGCTTATGAGGCCGGAGGCGGAAATTATTATGCGCCGGTACAGCGTCTGGGAGATTTTCTGAATGCGGGAAAGGCGGCCGGAAAGGATGAAAAAATGCAGAACGGCGGGGCGTCCGGAAGCGGAAAAGGACAGAGCGAAGAAGCGGCAAAGGAAGAAGAAAGCCGGGCGCACTTTTCCGTGGAACCCACCTATCGTCCGGGAGTGCGCTGGACAGATGTGAGCCTGTGTCTTCCGGATTATGTAACGGAGGCTCTGCGGGAAGCGGTACCGGAAATGGCGGCAAAGATCCGCGGATTTGATATGGAAAATGCCGTTCTGACAGGTGTGGAGACACGCAGTTCTTCTCCTGTAAGGATTCTGCGCGGAGATTCACTGGAGAGCCTGTCTGTGTCAGGTCTTTATCCCGGCGGTGAGGGCGCAGGATATGCCGGAGGTATCATGTCGGCGGCGGTAGACGGCATCCGGATCGCAGAGGAGATTATCCGGAAGCATTCTGACGGTAATGAAGATGTGACAGAGATGTAACACTTCTCTAACAGGAATAAAATCTTTCTGCAATACGGACGGTATAAAATAGAAGCGGAGGAAAGGATTATGAGATATTATCGATTCGCTGCAGAATGTGAGACAAAGAGAGCAAAAAATCCGGCGATTATGCGGAACCGAAAGGGATTTTCCTGTTCTTTCACTCTCCTGCGGACGTTTCTTTCCGTTTCTGTTTTTCTTCTGCTCTTTCTTTTTCTGTCTGCGCTGTTTCCCGCTCCCGTACAGGTCCGGGCGGCGGAGACGGATGCGGGACAGAACGGACAGCAGACTGCGTGGTACTCGGAATATACTGATTATGTGCTCGGACAGGGGTATATGAGCGAGCTGAGTCCGGGAGACTTCGGTGCGGAGGAACCGGTGACGAGGGCGATGCTTACCGAAGTGCTCTTCCGCATGTGGGGCGGAACGTATGACCGGAATCTGCCGCAGGGAACGTTCAGCGATGTGGACGAGAGCGAGTGGTTTTCCGAAGCGCTGTCCTGGGCGTATGACAGCGGTATCATCCGGGGAGCCGGCGGAAAATTTGATCCGCAGAGTCCGGTGGACAGGGAGACGGCGGCTGTGATGATTCAGAGAGCTTCGCCGCTTCTCGGCATTCAGCCGGCATCAGACTGGAGCTTTTCCATCGATTATACAGATCTGGAAGATATCTCCGAATGGGCTGTGGACGGAATCGCCTATTGCTCTGTCTGCGGCATCATGTCGGGAGATCCGGACGGAAGCTTTGCGCCGGGCCGTATGATCACGCGTGCGGAGGCGGCTGCGGTGATCTGGCGGATCGATAACGGGCTCAGGGGACAGGACGTTATGACCGGCTGATCTGCAGAAGATAAAAGAAAAAAGGACAGACAGCGGAAGAGCTGCGGAAAAAGATGACACTCTTTTTCCGCAGCTCTTTTTTATTCCCGCTTTTTCAGAACGGCCGGCGATGCCGGAAAGTTTCAGGATTCATTATGAATTCCGGGAATTTCGTATGATCAGTGTATGTCCCGTCATCTCTTCCGGCTGAGGAAGATTCATGAGATCGAGAATCGTCGGAGCGATGTCGGCCAGGATTCCGCCGTTTTGCAGGCGTATGTCACTGTCGGGTGTGATCAGGATCGCGGGAACAGGATTCGTCGAGTGAGATGTGACCGGATTTCCGTCTTCGTCCGCCATCACATCGGCGTTTCCGTGATCCGCCGTCAGAAAGAGGTTTCCTCCGCTTCGGAGGACTTCGGAGACGATTTCGCCGACACAGCTGTCTACCGTCTCCACCGCCTGTACTGCGGCTTCAAATATACCCGTGTGCCCTACCATATCGGGGTTGGCAAAATTGATGATGATGACATCGTGCTCGTTTGCTTTCAGCTTCTGCAGAGCGGTCTCCTTCACTTCCGGCGCGCTCATCTCCGGCCTGAGATCATAGGTGGCAACCTTCGGGGAAGGAATGAGGATACGTTCTTCTCCTTCATTCGGAGTCTCGACGCCGCCGTTGAAAAAGAACGTTACGTGTGCATATTTTTCCGTCTCGGCGAGACGCAGCTGCTTCTTTCCGAGAGCGGAAAGGTATTCTCCCAGCGTGTTGCGGTATTCCTCCGGCGGAAAAGCGACTCTGACATTTGACAGAGAAGCATCATACTGCGTCATGCATACATAGCAGATGTCCTCAGGCCGGACACTTCTCGAAAAGCCGTCGAAATCATCTTCGGTGAAAGCCCGGGTCAGTTCACGTGCGCGGTCCGGACGGAAATTGATCATTATGAATGAGTCGCCGTCGCGGACTGCGCCGTCAGAATTCCCGATTATCGTCGGAAGAACGAATTCATCGTTTTCCCCGCGGCCGTAGGCGAGTCTGACAGCTTCCAGAGCGGAAGGAGCCGTTTCTCCTCCGGCTCCGGTCATCGCGTCGTAAGCTCTGCTGACGCGTTCCCAGCGCTTATCCCGGTCCATCGCATAGTAACGGCCGGATACGGTGGCTATTTTTCCGACGCCTGTATTTTTCATATATTTCTCCAGATCGGAAATATAGGTTTCGGCGCATCTCGGCGGAACATCACGTCCGTCGAGGAAACAGTGGACGCAGACGCGTGAGAGCGATTCGCGGGCGGCAAGATCCAGCAGCGCGAAGAGATGGTCTATATGGCTGTGAACTCCTCCGTCGGAGAGAAGGCCTGCGATATGAAGTGTTGCACCGCTGTTTTTTACTCGTGTGACAGCCTGCTTCAGAACTTCATTGTCAAAAAAAGTCCGGTCACGTATCGCTTTCGTGATTCTTGTGAGATCCTGATAGACGATTCTTCCCGCTCCGATATTGAGATGACCTACCTCGGAGTTGCCCATCTGTCCCTCCGGAAGCCCCACAGCCTCTCCGCTGGCCTGCAGGACGGTGTGCGGAAAGTCTCTGAAAAGTCTGTCCAGGTTTGGTGTGCGGGCTGCGGCGACGGCGTTGCCTTCTTTCCGGTCACTGAGTCCGAATCCGTCGAGTATGATCAGTGTCGTTGTCTGTTTCATTTCATCTCCTCTGAGAGATCTCTATCTGAATATTTCTCTCTGTGCTTTCTGTCCGTTTCTTTATTTTTTCTGCTTCGCTGCGGTCCGAAGACCCGGAAGCGGTGCATGGAAAATTATATCAAAAATACTGCTTTCTTTCCGCAAAAAACGGAAAAGTTTTTTCGTTATTCCAAAGAAGCAGACATACACAGACGGAAATCGCGGATTTCATCATCTGCTTTTTTGTCTTTTTCTGTGATAAAATAATGCATGTGATTTTATTTTCAAAGTATGAAAACACAGGGCAGATGTGCAAAGAGTATGCGGGAATCGGAGAAAGGCGGGAAGGCAGAGCATATGAAATGGACAGAGGAACAGAAACAGGCGATAGGATCGCGCGGAAGTGATATTCTCGTCTCGGCTGCGGCGGGATCGGGGAAGACAGCTGTGCTGACCGAGCGGATCAAGCAGCTCATTCTTCAGGACGGAATTTCCGTGGATAAGATGCTGGTAGTCACATTCAGCAATGCGGCTGCGGCGGAGATGAGAGAGAAGATACTCAGATCGATTTCGGATGAAATCCGGCGGATTGCGGAGGAGACTGCCTCATCCGGAGATCCGGACGGCCGGAGGCGCAGAAAAAGCGAGTTTCTGCGCACTCAGCTCCGAAAAGCCCGCTTCGCCGACATCAGCACATTCCATAAATTTTCCATGAATATCATACGGGAATATTTTTATCTTACCGATACAGAAGCGGATTTTACAGTCTGCGACGAGGCGAGACGCCAGATTATACAGGGGGAGGCGCTCAGCGAGCTCTTTGACGCCCGTTTTGAGGCGGAAGATGAGGAATTTCTGTCTTTTCTGCGGTGTTATGCCGGCGTGCGCAGCGAGGATAAAGTGAAGGATATGATTCTTGCCGTATACCGTTTCATCATGACAATGCCGCAGCCTTTTGAATGGCTGAAATCCGCCTGCGGTATGCTGGGAGCGGAACCGGCTGAGTTTCAGAAATCGGCTGTTTACCGCTACATGATGAAGGAAGCCCGGAATTCTCTGAGAGAAGCGGAACATATGGCCCGACAGGTCTGCGATATGACGGCGCATCTGCCGTCTATTCTGAAGAAGGCCGAATCCGATCTGCAGAAAATCACGGGGCTGTGCGCGGCGGGCGAAGACGGAGCCGGATTTTATGAGCTTCTGCGGACGGCGGGGGAGATGAAATATGAGTCTTTCCGGCCGTCAAAAGATGATAAAGAGGATTACGGGGAAATAAAAGCCGCGGTTACAGATATACGGAATGTGATGAAGAAAAAGATAAAGAATCTCGGAAAAGAATTCGCTTCTCTGCCGGAGGCGGAAGCTTTTGCGCGCATCCGTGCCACCGAAAGACCGGCGGAATATCTCTGCGGCCTTGTGAGAGAATTTCATGAACGTTTTACGGCAAAAAAAAGAGAAAAATCTCTGGTGGATTTTAACGACATTGAACATCTGGCGCTGCAGATTCTGAATCATGAAGAGGCAGCGTCCGGTATCAGAGAGCATTTCAGGGTTATCTTTGTCGATGAATATCAGGACAGCAGTCTTCTTCAGGAGACGCTGATACAGAAAATCAGCCGGGGAAATAATGTCTATATGGTCGGCGACGTCAAGCAGAGCATCTATAAATTCCGGCTGGCGGAGCCGGAGATTTTCATCGGAAAATATCATTCCTTTCTTCCGTATGAGGCACTGCCGGATGAAAGCGCGCGGGAGAGACGGGAAAATATGCCGGGCCGCAGAATCGATCTGAACAGAAATTTTCGCTGCAAGGGGAATATCGTACGCTGTGTCAACGGTATTTTTTCCGCTGTGATGGATGAATCGCGCGGGGGCATCGCCTATGATGAACGCGCCGCGCTGCGGAAAGGCGTCGCTTATGAAGGCAGCCTGGACAGACCTGTCATGCTGCATCTCGTGGACAGCTCCGGTCCGGATGAGGAGAGAGAAGATATTCTGGACGAGGAAATCGCGGAGCTGGAGAAAACGGAACTGGAGGCCAGAATCGCGGCGAAGCTTGTGGCTGAAAGAGTGGGAATGGAGATTTATGACTGCAAGGCGGAGAAGATACGGACGGCGGGATATGATGATATCGTCATTCTGCTGCGCAGCGTGAAGGGATCGGCGGATATCTATGCGGAAGCTCTGAAGGAACAGGGCATTCCCTCTTATATCGATGCGGGAGAAGGCTATTTCGAGACGATGGAGATCGAAGTCTTCATGAATCTGCTGCGCGTCATCGACAACCGGCGCAGAGATATTCCTCTGATCAGCGTTCTGCGTTCCCCGATTTTCGGCCTTTCTGTCAGTGAACTGATCGAAATCCGTCTCAGCTGCAGATCGGGAAGCTACAGTGAGGCGTTTCTCGCTTCCGGTCTGGAGAAGTGTGTCACGGCCAGGGAGAAGCTGGATTCCTGGAGACTGAAGGCAAAATATATGCCGCTGGAGGACTTTCTGTGGATGCTGATGCAGGAGACGGGATATCCGGAATATGCATCCGCTCTGCCGGGAGGCGACCGCCGTGCCGCTAATCTGAGGGCCCTCGTGGACAAGGCGGTGGCGTATTCGGAAACGCAGAACAAAGGTCTTTTCGGCTTTGTACGCTATGTGGAGCTGCTGAATGAAAACCGCGTTTCCACGGGACAGAGCATGCAACAGAGCGGCTCGGAGCACGCCGTCAGGATCATGACGATTCACAAGAGCAAAGGACTGGAATTTCCTGTGGTCATTCTGGGAGGACTGGGGCGGAGATTCCAGGGGAACCGTGATTCCTCTCCGGTCGTCCTGCATAAAGATCTCGGCCTGGGACTGCGTTATTCCGATCCGGACCGCGGCTGTTATGCGAAGACGATGGTACAGCGTGCCGTCGAAAGACAGAAGAAAGAAGAGAGTATGGCGGAAGAGATGAGAATTCTCTATGTCGCCATGACCCGGGCTATGGATGAGCTCGTGCTGCTGGGCAGCATGAACAGACTGGAACAGGAGATGGAAAAATACCGTGACGGGCGGCGGGGGACATTCGCCGGCGAGGCTTCCTGCTTTCTCGACTGGATTATTCCGAACATGAGACAGGCCGGAATTTCCGAGGTGATGCACGACAGATACACGATGTCAGATAACCGGAAAATATCGGAGGACATTTCCGATTCCTTCCGGCGGGAGCTTGAGAGCGGCTTTTTTGACGAGTTGCAGGAAAACAGTCTGTTCCGTGAAATCTCCGGCCGTTTTTTCTTCCGCTATCCTCATGAGACGGATGTCTTTTCAAAATCGAAATTTACCGTATCAGAGCTCAACCGGATGCTGCGGGGGGACTTTTCCGCGCTTTCGGGAAAGAAAGAAAGAGAAAATGCGGCGCCGGAGGATATAGCTGCCGGAGCGGAAACAGATATGGAGCGGAAGCCGGACGGTTCAGACGGTGATCCTGCGGCCGAGAGGACAGAGGAGCTTCTGATCCGGGAGAAACATGAGAGCGATGAGGAAGAGAATGTACGACGCATCCTGAACGAAGAGGACAGTGAGTCCGCCGTGCCGCGCTTTCTAAGGGAAAAGACGGAAATTACCGCGGCGATGCGGGGAACTTATATGCATAAAGTCATGGAGCTGATACCGTTCCGGGAAGATATGCGGGAATCAGACGTACAGGATTTTCTTGAGGTTCTTACAGAAAAGAACATTCTGACAGAAGAAGAGGCACAGACTGTTTCCTGTGCACAGATTGCGGCATTTTTTCATTCGGATGCCGGAAAAAGAGCCTGCCGCGCAGGATGGCTGAAGCGGGAATGGCCGTTTACTCTGAAAAAAAACAGAGAAGAGCTGGCTGCGATGGCACAGGATCCGGAAACGGCAGCGGCGCTCCGGACTGTACTGCCGGAAGAACTGCTGATCCAGGGGATTATCGACTGCTGCTTTGAAGACGAAGACGGCATCACCGTCATCGATTACAAGACAGATTATGTGCCTCTTCGCAGCAGGGAAAAAGCGATGGATCAGATACGGCACAGGTATGAAAATCAGGTTCAGCTTTACCGCGATGTAATCCGCCGGGCCTTCGACACGGAAAAAATCCGGGCCGGACTCTGGCTGTTCAGAGCTTCGGAGATGATCGAAGTCTGAAAACAGTCCGAAAAAACGTTGAAGAAGAAAAATGTATTTCTGCGGAGAGGCTGTATTGCAGGAAAGAACGAAATCTGATACAATGGATAAAAATTATCGCATCAGAATTCAGGAGAAGACATAATGGATTACGCCGACAGTGACGCGGCTCGACGATCGTGCGGAAGATACGGAAGCGGATCGTTTTATCTGAACAGTTCTATATCACATATCACATATCACATATCACATATCACATATACCGGTAATTTTCTGGCATTTCTGCGCCATTTTTGATTCACAGGGCGGAGGAATGCCTTTTTGTGTACTTAAAAAAGTGTAAGAGCGAAACTGAGATAACATAAAAAATATCTGTTTCAGAAGAGCCGGAGTGCCGGCTGACAGGAAAAGAACCGGAAAAAGAGAAAGAGAGGCAAAGTTTTTCATGGATGGAAGTACAGGGACATTTCTGCTGATTATAATATGTATCGTTTTATCAGCGTTCTTTTCGGCGACGGAGACATCGTTTTCCTCGCTCAACAGGATCAGAATAAAGAATATGGCGGGAAAGGGAAACAGGAGAGCGGCGCTGGTTCTCAAACTGTCGGATGATTATGACAGTCTTTTATCGACGATTCTGATCGGAAATAATATCGTAAATATCGCTTCTTCCGCGCTGTTTACGGTTCTGTTTGTGCGTATGCTCGGCGAAGCGGCCGGAGCCAGCGTCTCCACCGTGCTGACGACGATAATCGTCCTCATTTTCGGCGAAGTTTCCCCGAAGAGTATCGCCAAGGAGTTTCCTGAAAAGTTTGCGATGTTCGCCGCTCCGATTATCCGTGTGATCATGCTGATCATGACGCCGTTCAACTTCCTGTTCCGCCAGTGGAAAAAGCTGCTTCTGCTCCTGTTCCGCAAATCGGCAGAGGAAAAGTCCATCACGGAAGAGGAACTGCTGACGATCGTCGAGGAGGCGGAAAAGGACGGAGGGATCGGAAGGCAGGAAGGCGCTCTGATCCGGAATGCGATTGAATTCTCCGAGGTGGAAGCCTGTGAGATTATGGTGCCGCGCATGGATATCATAGGAATTTCCGCAGATATGAAGGATTATGTCAGAATTGCACGTCTCTTTTCGGAGTCGGGATTTTCGCGTCTGCCGGTATATGAGGAGACGAGAGATCATATCGTCGGCGTTCTGCACCAGAAAGATTTCTGCAACGTCATAAGCAGACACAGGGCGGCTCTCAGAAGTGTAGGAGGCCGGAATGCAGGAGATGAAAAGGCGGACAGCATGGCGGCAGAGCTTGAGGCGGATATCCGCAGAGTGATGAAACCGGCTATCTTTGTTCCGGAGAATAACAAGATCGGCAGTCTGCTGAAGGAGCTTCAGCGGAAAAAGCTGCATATGGCCGTCGTCGTCGATGAATTCGGCGGAACATCGGGAATTGTGACCATGGAGGATATTCTGGAGGAGCTGGTCGGAGAAATATGGGATGAACATGACACCGTGGTGCGCGAAATCGAGAAGGTTTCAGACAGGGAATATATCGTTCTCGGAAATACCAATGTGGAAAAGCTGTTTGAGGTGCTGGAGCTTCCGGAGGAGAATTTTGACGTAGTCTCCGTCAGCGGATGGGTTACGGAGCTTTTCGAACGCATTCCGCAGGAGGGAGAATCGCTGAATTACGGAAACTGCCGGATCGAGGTTCTGAAGCTGGACGGTCAGAGAATCGAAAAGATCAGAGTCTGCACACAGGAATCCGGTGACAGCCGGACGGAAATCAGAAACCTTCCGGAGCCGGCGGAGCAGGAAGAAGAATAGAAAACAGCAGGAACGGGCTCTGTATCACTCTTTTTAAGCGAGACCTGTCGCATACAGCGGAATCACATTGATGACAGGTTCTTCGTAGGGGTGGATCTTTCTGACCGCTTTGACTGTAAGACCGACTTTTTCTGTCGGACAGGTGACCTCGACTTTCAGCTCCGGTTCCTCGCTGATTTCACCTTCTGTGCCGAGGTACGGATGACAGCCTGCAAGGGGTCTGAAACAGCCTGTGACGCGGCTGTAGGAGAGACAGCAGTCGTATTTTCCGATATGTCCGGCATCGACCTCCTGCAGTGTCTGCTGAAGAAGGCGCAGATGTGTTTCCGGAATGAAAATTTCAAGTTTGCAGTATGAAAATTCAGATGAAAATGGCATAAGAAGTATCCTTTCTGTAAAGAGCGGAAGCCGCACCGGATGGTGCGGCTCCTTCTGTCTTTTCCTGAGAAGGCGGCCGCCGTGATATATACTGCCGGAGCCGGCCGCGGTAATCACCCTTTTCCGCAGATACATCACTGAAGGAAGCTGTTCCGGATACAGCGGGTTCTCCGGCCATGCGATAAAGAAGCGTCGCAGTCATGGCGCGGCTCACCGTCTGATCCGGAGAAAATTCTGTCAGAGAGGTTCCCGTCATCAGAGATGCGCGACACGGCCTTCTGTGTTATAGTGGTGGAGTCCGTATGTATGAGAACCGATATTGATTTCACCGCTCTCGGACATCTCGATGAGTTCGTTCTACTGGCAGTAAGGAGCACTCTGACCGTCGCGCGTTCCGCCGCCATCGATCAGTTCATAGTCGCCGTTCTGTGAATCACTGCGGTAGATCTGATAGGTATGTCCTTCCTCAGCGGGCCAGATCAGAATCACGTTATTTATTATATATGATCAAATAAATATGATCAAATAAAAGATAAAGCCCGGAATTTCAGGCCGGAGAGCAGGAAAAAAGATCCGGAGAAAGGAGTATTACCATGAAGATATTTCTGTCTCAGCCGATGACAGGCAGAACACCGGATGAAATCATGCGTGTCAGAGAGGCTGTCAGAAGAGCTGCAGAGGAGAGATGGGGAAAAGAAGCACATCTTATCGATTCATGGATCGTAAACAGGCAGGCGCAGCGTTCCCCTCTGTATCTGCTGGGAGAGTCGGTCAGGCTCCTGTCGGAAGCCGATATCGCGGTATTTGCAGACGGCTGGAGGGAGTCGAGAGGATGCAGGATCGAGCATATGTGCTGTCTGGAATATGGCATCCGGATCTGTTATATGAGACCGGAAATATGTCCGTGATATCTGCGGCAAAACAGGAGCAGGTGGTGCAGGAACAGCCGGACGGGTCAATTCCTCAGAAGACGGGTTCGGCGCTTCTGAGCATATCAGGCTTTTCAGCCTTTTTTAAGGACAGGTGCTGCAAGCACGGTCAGGCGGTTAGCCCTCGCAAGAGGGGGGGGTGGTGCTTATGACAACGACAGAGATCATAGCCTTCGCAGCGTTTATTGTGAATGTCGTATTTGTTACATACACCATCGCAAAAAAGAAATAAACCGCCGACCTGGAAACCTGCGGTTTATTTCTTAAACTGAATATTCCGGGCTAACCGTTTGCCGGCAGCACCTTTTTCTATCTATATTTAAGTTACCACGATCTGAGAA
>CALXIZ010000081.1 GCA_944388495.1 uncultured Clostridia bacterium
GGACTCGTCCGCCGCGCCGGACGCCTGGGTATCCTCATCTCCGCGCTCTCCCAGTACGATTTTTCACCGCGCGGCTCCGGCTGCAGACAGGCGGAAGATTCCGGCTTCCGTCCTGAAACAGAAAAAAACGGGAACTCCGAAAAGATCCACCCTCTCGTCATCAGCTATTCCGGCGTTCCTCCCGAGATCCTGCCGGAAGCCGTCCGGCGTCTCATCCGCGCGCTCTGCCGGCCCCGGAACCGGTTTTTCCGCCCGGATTCCGGACAGGAGCGGCCGGACGGCTGAACATATATACGATTCCGGCAGGATTTTTTTCCTCTGTCCGGCCGGTCACGGCATCAGAAGAAGAAAAGCCGCCGCTGCAGAAAAAATCTGCAGCGGCGGCTTTTCCCGTACACCGCGTATCCCTACGCGGATATTGACATGACTTAGAATAGAAAGACTCGCCCTGTCCGGTCTTACTTTAACATGTCCGCAGCAATTCTTGCTTCCGGCCAGTCGAAGTAATCCGTATTGTTGAATAAAGTCTTGGATTCTCTGTAGTATCTTTCGATCGGATACTCTCTGGAGTAACCTGTACCACCGTGAATCTGTACGCAGTTGGAAGTCGCATCATAGATAGCCTTAGAAGCGACATACTTAGCCTTTGCAGCTTCGATGACGTAGGACTTGCCTGCCATAACAGCTTCTACTGCAGGAGCGGCAACTGCCTTCAGCGTGTACTCTGCGATGGAGATCTCTGCGAGCAGGAACTGAACTGCAGGCAGCTTAGCGATAGGAGCTCCGAACTGAACTCTTGTCTTCGCATATTCAGTGGAAACATCTGCTGCTGTGTTCGCCATGCCGGCAGCAACGTAGCAGTTTAAGATGTCGATTCTTGCATTCAGTTCTGCTCTCAGCTTAGCGCCGTCCTCAGCGAGGAGAACTGCAGGAGCAGCATCAAATGTAAGGTTTGCAGTCGGATAAGATCTGAGACCGAGCTTATCGAACTTCTCAGCGGCAGCATCTGCAGCCTTTACGATGAATGCAGCAGGCTTTTCTTCGAGAGTCGCGATAACGATGTACTGGTCAGCAGCGCCGCCTAAAGCAGCTGCGATCTTCTTACCGGTGATCGTGTAAGCATCTCCTGCCTTTGCAGCAGTAACGCCGCCGCAGGAAGTACCTTCTTCGTATACGGCATAACCCGTCATACCGTCGATTGCCTTGGAAGCATCATAAGCATCGATGATCTCAGCCGTAGCGTTCGCGATAACGGCAACCTCAGCCATGGATGCGTTTGCCTTACCGAATTCTTCTGCAACGATAGCAGCCTCTTCGATATCAGCAACCTTTAAGAAGCCCTTAGCAGCCATAGCCTTTACAGCGTCTTCTGTATATTCAGCAGTCTTTTCCGGTACGAAAGATACTGGAGCTAATTCTGCGGCAGCAAAATCTGCAGCAGCTTTTTGAATCAAACTTTTTTCACTCATTTTGAAAAATCCTCCTTAATGGTGTTCTATCTAATATCGTTCTTACTAACTGTTCGTTTGTTTCAATCTGCTTTCAATCCGCTTCAGATGAAATCTTACTTCTTCTTCTTTTTAGGGAAGAGGCCGTTAGTAACTACCAGTCTCTGTACCTGGTTCGTACCTTCATAGATAGAAAGGATACGAGCGTCTCTGTATAACTTTTCAACAGCGCCGTCAACTGTGGACGGATCACCCTTCTTGATACCGTTAACGCCCATGATATCCATAGCGACTCTCGTAGCGTTGATCGCATTTTCCGTTGCGACGATCTTCGCGCAGCAGGATTCGTGTCCGTGGTTCAGGCCGGCGTCTCTCATGAATGCAGTGTGATATACGAGCTGTCTGCAAGCCTGAGTCTGTGCTTCGAGCTCTGCAATCTTGAATGTAGCTGCAGGGTTCTTGGAGAGAGGTCTGCCTCCGTCGAGATGAGTGTTGCAGTATTCAACCATCATTTCGATAGCGCGCATTGCAACGCCGTTTGCCTGAGCAGCTACGACGCAGCGGCCTGCATCCAGAGTCATCATTGCAGTCTTGAATCCGAAGCCGATACCCTTTTCCGGTCCGCCGAGGATTCTGGATTCGTGCAGCTTAACGTTTTCGAGGTGAAGTTCGCAGGTCTGGGAACCTCTGATACCCATCTTGTCTTCTTCCTTGACTGCAGTGAGGCCCGGAGTGTCTCCAGGGATGAGGAACATCGTCAGACCCTTGCTGCCTAAAGACTTATCCGTGGATGCGCAGATAGCCAGAGTGGACTTTGTCTCGATCGCTTTTCCGGACGTCGTGATATAGCACTTGTCACCATTGAGGATATAATATTCGCCTTCCTTCTTTGCTTCCGTAGCGACAGCGCCGGCATCGGAGCCTGCGCCCTTTTCCGTCAGACCGAAAGCACCGAACTTACCCTGAAGGAGGTTTCCGAAGTGTTCTTTTTTCTGATCATCTGTACCGGTTAAGAGGATCGGGAAAGAACCGAGGTTGTTGGAACCGAAACCTGTCGCAACACCTAAGTCAGCTTTACCAAGTTCTTCCCACATAGCGCAGCAAGTAGCGAAAGGCATCTCTTCGCCGCCCGTGAACTTCGGTGCGCAAGGGCTTGCAAAGCCAGGGATCTTGCACCATTCTTCCCAGATGTAATCCGGGCAGCATTTACCTGCATCGATTTCCGCCAGATTAGGATAAACCCAGTCTTCGCAGAACTTGCGGACTAATTCTTGCTTTTCAGTCATGTCTTCCGTGAAACCAAACATTTGTCTACCTTCTTTCTAAATACCGTACTTCAAGACAGTACTTTTCAGATATAACTTGTATATCTTTGATATTGAATACCTTATACTCTTAACAAAGTACCGATGACCCTCAATATCAACGCTGCAAAACATATCATTAGCAACACAATCAGTCTATATGATTGACTCATATTTGTCAATATCCGCACGGAATTAAGTTTGATCTAAATATATTCAGCCTGCTAATGTATTCTATGTAAAAGTATCGCATACATGTATTCACGTTCTGTATTTTTCCGGTTTTTATGATATCGTCCAAAAAAAATATAAAAAACAAAGAAAAAACAGGAATTTTTAGAGACATGTTTTCCTCGCCTTCCGACATTCATCGGGACAGCGTATGTCGAAAATTTTACTTCATGCGAGGGATCAAAATTATCCAGCGCTTTGATCAGGCCGATACACCCCACCTGAAACAGATCGTCCATGCTTTCGCCGCGGTTCTGAAATTTCTGTATGACACTCAGGACAAGCCTCAGATTTCCCGTTATGAATCTTTCCCTCAGCGCCCTGTCTCCCGACCGGATGCGTTCGATCATGTCTTTCATCTCCACATCCTTCATGACCGGAAGTCCGGAGGTATTGATTCCGCAGATTTCTACCTTATTTGTATACATATTTCCCAATTCCTGCCTCTTCTCTCCGGCCGGTATTTTCTTTTTCTGTTCCGCCGGAGTATTCTTCTATATTTATTTATGCTCACAGAATGCGTTTTCTATTCCGGCAAAATATCCGTGTGCGCAGCCTCCGCAGTATCTTTTCCTGACGGATACGCTGAAATATGATAAAGTATTTCTGCAGAAAGGAAATAAAACATGTCCGAAAAAAAAGTTCTGAAAAAAAATTCATCCGGATTCTGCCGGGCAGCCCGCTTTTCTGCGCTTCTGCCGGCAGTGATTCTCGTACTTTCTCTGTGCGGCTGCAGCGCGCCCGGTTTTTCCGGCTCCGTTTCGGAAGATATCCCAGAGGATACATCTCCGGTCACACAGGAAGTATTCGCCATGGACACTCACATGACGCTGACCGCTTACGGCGACGCGGCGCAGGATGCCGTTTCCGAAGCGTCGGACAGACTCTACCGTCTCGACAGAGATCTGTCCGCCTCCGATGAAAGCAGCCAGATCTACGCGCTGAACCACCGCCTGTCCGACCACGTCAGCGGTGATACGGCTGCCGTTCTTTCCGCTTCGGTCCGCCTCGCCGGGCTGACAGAAAATTATTTCGACATTTCGGTCTATCCGCTCGTCTGCGCCTGGGGATTCCCGACGAAGGAATACCGCGTTCCCTCCGGGGAGGAGATCGGCATTCTCCTGTCTCACACGGGCATGGACGGCATCTCTTTCGATGAGACGACCGGCACTGTCACTTTCGCGGATGAGCGGATGATGATCGATACCGGCGCCGTCGCAAAAGGCTACGCTTCCGACGTCGTCGCCGGGATTTTCCGCGAATACGGCATTTCGTCGGGCCTGATCTCTCTCGGAGGAAATATCTGCGCCTTCGGTTCAAAAACGGACGGCTCCGACTGGAATATCGCCGTACAGGATCCCTTCCGCCCTTCCGACCCCGATGCTTACGCCGGAATCGTCAGCTGCAGCGATACCTTCCTCATCACCTCCGGATCTTATCAGAGGTATTTTACGGAGGACGGAAAACGCTACTGCCATATCATAGACCCTTTCACAGGCTATCCCGCAGACAACGGCCTGATGTCGGTGACTGTCGTCTCTTCTTCCGGAACAGAAGGCGACGCTCTGTCTACCGCCCTGTACGTGATGGGGCTCGAAAAAGCATCGGAATTCTGGAAAAATTGTGATGAAGCGGATTTCGAGGCCGTCTTCGTCACTGACGACAGAAAAGTCTATGTGACCGAAGGCATCGCTGACAGCTTTCAGTCTTCCTTCGGAACACCTCAGGTGATCAGCCGCGGCTGATCACTTTTTTCTTTTTCCCTGTTCTCTCCGTTCCTCTTCCGGTTCCTTCGGAGAGGACTCCGCGCCTGCGGCGGGCAGAGTGAAAGTGAAGACCGCACCGTGCGGTACATTGTCCGCGACGGAAATTTCCCCGCCGTGAGCCGATATAATCGAACGGCAGAGAGCCAGTCCCAGCCCCAGACTTCTGCGGCTGTCGGCGACTTTGCTCTCACCGGTATAAAACATATCAAAGACATGCTCCTTCGCCTCGTCAGAAATGCCTCTGCCGTTATCGGCGATGCTGACAAAGACTCTGTCGTCTTTTCTTCCCGTTTCGATCACAATCTCCGATCCCGGCGGAGTGTATTTTATCGCGTTATCGATGATGTTGACCGCCACCTGCATGATCAGACGCGCATCCGCTTTTACCAAAATCAGATCGTCTCCGCTCCTGAGCTTTATACTGTGATCTCCGCGCCGGCGGCGGGCGTGGTGTATCGCTTCTGTCAGAATATCATCCAGAAGCTCTGTGCTCTTTCTCAGCTGCATCGTCCCGTCCTCTATACGGGTCACATACAGCAGATTTTCGACCAGATTGATCAGCCACAGAGAATCATCATAGATATCGGCGTAAATCTGCTTTCTCTGCTCTTCTTCCAGTGCCTGCTCGCTTGCGAGCAGAATGCCGGCATTGCCGGAGATGGAGGTGAGCGGTGTTCTCAGGTCATGAGAGATCGACCTCAGAAGATCGGCGCGCAGCTGTTCGTTTTTCGCCATCAGAACCGCGTTTTCCCTCTCTCTGGAGGTTTTCTCGTTTTTCAGCGCCAGCGCACACTCCCCGAGAATGGAAAGAACGATGCCGGTATCAAATCTGTCGAGTACTTCTTTTCCCAGAGAGATGCCCACGACGCCGAACACCTCGTGAGAAACTCTGACGGAAAGGTACAGACATACGGCGTCTCCCAGCGTATCTGTCGACGCGCCGGCGCGGCGGTTGTTCCGGTAGACCCATCCGGCCGCCGAACGTTCCGTCCCGCTCAGGTATTCCTGCGGATCTCTGTCCGATCCCTCCTGTGCCGAAAAAATACGAGGCTGTCCCAGTTCTCCGTTTTCCGCCGGATACCAGATGACATCTCTGCTCAGAAGCTTCGTCAGCTGACGGCAGGTCACCGACACGATTCCCTGCGGTTCTCTCTCTTTCTGCAGCATTCTGTCTGTATCGAACAGAATCTTCGTCCGGTATGCCGTCTCCGCAGACTGGCGCGCCTGCCGCTTGATCCGCAGCGTGAGAGAGCTTGTCAGAAAAGCCGACAGAAACATGACCGGAAATGTCGCAAAATACTTGGCGTCGTTTACTGTAAATGAAAAGTGCGGCGACGTAAAGAGGAAATCGAAGAGCAGCACGCTGATTCCAGAACAGATGAGACTGTAGATTCTCCTCGTGGTCACCATGGCTGTGATGAGGATTCCGAGAACATAGACGGTGACGACATTCGCCTCGCTGAAATCCAGAAAATGAAAGAAAATGCTGACAGTCGTAGAAGCCGCGAGAATGAGCAGGCTCTTTACAATGTCAGCCTTTTCAAAAGGCCCGGCCGAGGACGCGCGCCTGCCGCCGCGGTAAGGCGGCGTGCTCTGATCCGGTATGATATGAATATCCACATCAGGCGTCAGCTGCGTGATTTTTTCCGTCAGCGAAGGACGCCGCAGAAGTGTTCCCCGCTTTGTGCTGCTCCTTCCGAGCACGATTTTCGTCACTCTTGAAATTCTTGCAAACTCGGCAATCTGAAGTGCGACATCCTCTCCGTATACCGTTTCAATCTCCGCGCCCAGCTGCTGTGCCAGACGGGTATTATACTGCAGGCGTTTTCTGTTTTCTTCGCTCATGGAGGCAAAATCCGGCGTTTCTACGAACAGAGCCGTAAAATCCCCGCGGAATGCATCTGCCATTCTCGCCGCCGTACGTATGATTTTCGCATTTGTGGGGGAAGAGGAAAGACATACGAGGATATGTTCCTCGGCGGGATATCTGCTCTGCCTGTTTCCGATGTTTTCCGAAATTTTATTCACTCTGTCGGCACAGCGCCGCAGCGCCAGCTCTCTCAGCGCGATCAGCGTGGAAATATCGAAAAAACTCTCCGGCATATCCGGTGCTGCGGCCTCTTCCGCGGAATCTCTGTCCTTCCAGCGTTCGATCAGCTCCTTCGGTTCGATATCCACCAGTTCCACCTGATCCGCTCTGTCAAAAACATAATCGGGAATGCGATCTTTTACTTCTATGCCGGCGATAGCATGTACGATGTCATTCAGACTTTCGATATGCTGTACATTGACTGTAGTATAGACATCGATGCCGCGGCTCAGAAGTTCTTCCACATCCTGATAGCGTCTGAGATGGCGCGAGCCCGGAGCATTTTCATGGGCCAGTTCGTCTATGACGAGCAGCTGCGGTTTTCTCGCGATCGCCCGGTCCAGATCGAATTCCGGTTCCGCATTTTTTCTCCCCGGTACATCTTTCTGCGGCAGAGCTTCCAGGCCGTCTGCCAGCGAGGACAGCGGCCCGCGCCCGCGTGCCTTTATGCATCCGATCACGACGTCCGCGCCGCGTTCCGAAGCGGCGCGGGCCGCCTCCAGCATGGTGAACGTCTTTCCCACACCCTCCGCATAACCGAAAAATATCTTCAGCCGTCCCCGGCGCTGCCTTTCCTTTTTTTCCGTCTCCTCCGGCAGAGCCTCCCGTCTTTTTTCTCTTTTCATTCTGCTCCCCTCTTTCCACGCATTATTTTCCTGCAATATAACAATAACATATCCCTTTCTGCCGAAACAGCCGGAAAAGACACGTTTTACAGCTTCTTTTTCCGGTGATAAAATAAGACAGACAGCAGATTCCGACAACGGCGCCGACGGATGCGGACGCCGCGGAACAGAAATGCAGAAATACAGGAATACAGAAAATAAAAATACAGAGAATACAGGAGAATCCGATCATGCATACATGGGACGAACTGAACAGTTTTATTCTTCACTGCGGAGGATGCCCTCTGGCACAGACGCGCCGCCTCCCCGTCGTCGGAAAGGGAGACAGACATGCCGCCGTCATGATGATCGCGGAAGCCCCGGGAGCGCAGGAGGATATCGAAGGTCTGCCTTTTGTCGGTCCCGCCGGAAAGATGCTCGACCGTCTCCTCGCAGGAGCCGGACTCAGCCGCAGTGACGTCTATCTGACGAACATCGTCAAATGCCGGCCGCCCGGCAACCGGGATCCTCACGAAGAGGAAAAAAACAGCTGCATGCCGTATCTTCGCTACGAAGCCTACCTGCTTCGTCCGCAGATCATCGTCTGTCTCGGCCGTGTCGCCGCACAGCGCATCATCTCTGCCGATTACCGGATCACCCGGCAGCACGGCACGTGGATCCGGCGCAAAAACTGCGACCTTACCGCCGTATATCATCCTTCCGCCGTCCTGCGGGATCCCTCAAAACTGGAAGCCGCTCAGCTCGACTTCATAAAAATCGCCGAGCATCTGCGGAAACTTCTCTCTGAAAAACCGGATGTACCGGAGCGTCCGTAAAAAATTTTTTTGACATCGCCATGGATTTTTCATCCTCCGGTGAATTTCCGGCCCAGCGCACAGCCCGTCAGACGCAGCCCGTCAGGACTGCCGTATAAAAACAGAACAGGAAGAAAGCACGGATTTTCCCGGATCCGTGTTTTCTCCCTCTGTAAACGAAAAAACTCACTTTTCATCCAGCAGATTCTGCATACTTTTCAGGCTGATGAGCAGCGTGGATGTATTATGAAGCAGAGCCGACGCAGCAGGCCGGACGGCACCTCCGACGCCCAGACCGATCAGAGCGGTATTGATGCCGACGATGGTGCGGTAATTGCACCGTATGCGGTGCATCAGACGGCTGCTCAGCCGCTTCAGCGTCACGAGTCCCCGGAGATTATCTTCGGAAACAGTGATATCCGCAATCTCCCGTGCGATTTCCGCACCGTCGCTGACGGCGATTCCCGCATCAGCCGCTGAAAGCGCCGGAGAATCGTTGATACCGTCACCTACCATGATGACAGTCTTTCCCTGCGCTTTCTGTTTTTCAATATAGGCTGCCTTATCCTCCGGCAGAACCTCGGAGTAATATTCATCCACTCCCAGTTCCGCCGCGACAGACGCCGCTGCACGCTCGCTGTCTCCCGTCATCATGACGATCTTTCTGATTCCTGCCGCTCTCAGCGCACGAAGCGCCTCCCGCGCTTCCGGCCGGACAGGATCCTCAATGCAGATCACTGCCGCCAGCTTTCCGTCTATGGCCATATACAAATGAGAGTATTCGTCCGGAAGCTGTTCAAACGCTCTGCTATACCCGTCGCCGATACAGCATCCTTCGTCTTCAAATACAAAATGATAACTGCCGATGATGATTTTCCTGCCGCCGACAAAGGAAGAGATCCCGTGAGCTACGATATAGTCGACCTTCGAGTGCATCTCTTCATGATCGAGTTTTTTCTGTTTTGCCGCCGCGACGACCGCTCCGGCCACCGGATGCGGAAAATGTTCCTCCAGGCAGGCCGCTATGCGCAGCAGTTCATCCTTTTCTTCTCCGCAGAAAACGACGATATCTTTCACAGACGGTTTTGCCTCTGTCAGCGTCCCCGTCTTATCAAATACGATTATCTCCGCATCCGCCACCGCTTCCAGATATTTTCCGCCTTTCACGGTAATATGATGCGCATTTGCCTCCCGGATTGCCGACAGAACGGAGACAGGCATCGCCAGCTTCAGCGCGCAGGAAAAATCCACCATCAGTACTGACAGTGCCTTCGTGAAATTCCGGGTAAAGAGCCACACCAGACCTGTGCCTGCCAGCGTATACGGGACGAGACGATCCGCCAGATGTTCCGCTCTGCTCTCCATACCCGACTTCAGCTTTTCCGATTCTTCAATCATGGCCGCGATCTTTTCATAGCGCGTGGAACCGGAAGTCGCCCGGACCGCAACAGTCAGCTCACCTTCCTCCAGAACGGTTCCCGCATATACATATCCGTCCTTCGCTCTGCGGACCGGAAGCGGTTCTCCCGTCATCGAAGACTGATTGACCATACCTTCACCGGCTGTAACGACGCCGTCGAACGGAATGATATTTCCCATATGTACGACTATCTCATCGCCGGGACAGATATCCGAAGCCGGAACCAGAACCTCCCGGAAGCTTTCTTCCTCTTCTTCCTTCTTCAGCCATACTCTGCTGACATTCAGAGACATGCTTCTCGCCAGATCCCCGACCGATTTTCTGTGAGTCCATTCCTCCAGGATTTCACCGATTCCCAGCAGAAACATGACGGAGGCCGCCGTTCCGAAATCTCTGCGCAGAAGAGAGACGCCTATCGCCGCAGCGTCGAGAGCTTCCACTTTCAGCTTTCCGCCTCTGAGACTGCGCAGACCTCTGAATATATATCCCGACGCCTTCACTGTGATCACTGCCGCCCGCACCGGATACGGCAGAAACAGCCTTCCGCCGAAGCGCATGAAAATCTTTCGGATCAGTTTTTCTTTATAGACGGCATTCAGCTTCCGTCCGGAATGTTCGATGACACCTTCAGGAACTCTTATATTTTCAAACCGGTATTTTTTCAGAGAATCGATGACCGCATCACGTTTCCCCGAAAAAAAGATGACCGCATCTGCCGTCCGTTCATAGACTCTGGCGTCCGTCACACCCGGCAGATTTTTCAGATAATACAGCAGTGTATCCGCTTCTTCATATGACATGCGGTTCTGTGCCATATGAACGCGGATACGTCCCTTCAATTCGTGCTTAATCGTAAATTTCACTTTTAAGCCTCTGCTTTTTCCGCATTTTCTTTGCAGCTGCAGGCATCCTCCTGTTCACAGGCAGCCTCGGCGGCGTCCCTCTCATCGTTGATCTGCTTTGCTTCCGCCAGAACGTCCTCTGCATTTTCCTGAACCTTCGTCACCGTTTTCATGACAAAATCCTTCGCTCTCAGAGCTGCCGCCGCGCAGCTCGTATAGACTCGTCTGGCATCCTTGCTCGCAAGAATTTTCAGACCTGCCGTTCCGAACAGAATGCCTCCTGCAAACAGACTCAGTTCCTTTGCTTTGATATCATCTAAAACGTTTTTCATTTTTATCCTCCTGTCTTCTTTCGTTTCGGTTTTCGGTTTTTTTCGTTTTTTCTGTCTCTTTCTCCGGGCAGTATTTATTTATGCTTATGTCCCGTATAGAAAGCCATCAGTCCGCAGAAAGCCATGGCAAGCGCCCAGAACTTATGATGCTTCATATCTTCCTCCCTCGCTTTTTACCGGCTTTTTCGCCGCTTTTTATTCTTTATTTACAAATGATCTTAGAATTCCGGCTTCAGGTTAGTCAATTCTAATTCCTGTTATTGATAAATCTTATCATTTTTGTCATTTTCCTTTTTCCGCCCTGAACGTTCCTCTTTTTTCCCCGGATCCCTTTTTCCCTGTCTCACTGCGGTTTTCTCCGCAGGCGATTCCGTTTTCGCCGGCACGGAGCGTCCCGTCCCCGCCGACCGGTAAACGAGCCTCCGGCTGACGACACCGATATCCTCCAGTGCGCTCACCATCCGGTAAACCGTAGCGATTCCGATCTTACTGTCTGATTCGGACGCGCGATAATAGATCTCCTTGCAGCTCGAACACCTGTCCTCCAGTATGATATCCAATATTTTCATCCTCTGTTTCGTCATCCTGCATCCGTTTTCCCTCAGCTTCTTTATGATGGCCTCTTTCTGCTTATTCACTACGTCAGATTTCATCCCGTGTCCTCTTTCTCTCCTCTTCGTGAATTTTACCGGGCCTGCAGGCAATGTGAGAGTCCGATCTTCCGCCTGCCGGAAACCAGTTTGTCATGTATAACTCAACGGCAAAAAGAAAATCCGCATCACACCGGATTCCGGATACTGTCAGACCGGCGGCAGCTGCGGATTAGTTAGTTTATTCTAACTTTCCGTGACTATTATATCATCTTTCCGTCGCACTGCCAACTCTGTTTTTGTTTTCTTCACAAAGAAGCGGGTCCGGAAAATCTGAGCCATTCCGCAGTCATCCGCAGAAATGATAATTTTTCCTCTCTGTTTTCCGGTGTGATCTCCACCAGCTTTACCTTCGGATGTGTTCTCACCCGGTCGAGAAATTCGCTGCGCTTCGGTTTGATAACACCGATTAAACGATTACCGCCGATATCGTAAACGACGGCGGCGATCCGCTCTATCTGCTCATTCCGGATACTTCAAAGCTCAGGGACAGAAGCGGCTATTATACTGTCCGCAATGACGGCGACGTCATTTACAACGGCGGTCTGCACGAATACCGTTCTGTCAATGAGGCATCGGAGAAAGGCGATCAGGTTGAACCGGAACTTACGATAGACAACTGGACTTACCTCAACAAGCCGAATCTCTACCTTTATGTCACAGGTGAAGACCATACTCTGACGGTCGGAGAAGAGACGATCGACGTCAAATGGAATGATTCATCGGAAACCTTCACTCTGACTTACGGTTCCGGAGAGACAGAGGAAGAAGAACCCGCTCCGGGAGAAGGCGGCACGACGACGGTTGAACCCGAAGGGCACGGCTACCCGTGCCGAAGCGGCTACCCTCATGACCAACTTCACGAGGATTCTGCTGGGAGTATCGCGGTAGCGACAGAAGACAATCAGAATTATCTTCTTCAGGTGCCGCGCCGGACGGCGCGGCACTCTGCATAATATTAATCCTTTTGTGCACACCGGATTACTCCGGTGTGGTTTTCACACTTTTTACAGAAAGGATCAGATGATGACAAATATATCCGAACGGAGACGCCGTTTTCTGTCTCTGCTGACCGCGGCTTTTCTCTTTGCCGCGGTTCCGGCGGGGACGTCTCTTCCGTTCTCCGCCGCTTCGGCGGGAGTCTGGGACGGAAAGACGATCGACGTCTCATGGTATAACACGACAGATACGGAATTTCACATCAGCACGCCGGCTCA
>CALXIZ010000082.1 GCA_944388495.1 uncultured Clostridia bacterium
TGTACAGCATATCGAATGGCTGAAGCGCTACCTCGGCGAGTACGAAAATGCCTTTATCCTGATCTCTCATGACATTCCTTTCCTCAACAGTGTGGTCAATGTCATCTACCACATGGAAAATCAGGAATTCACGCGTTACACCGGCAACTACGACGAATTCATGAAGGTCAGAGAGGTACGGCTCGCTCAGCGTGAGGCCGCTTACAACCGTCAGCAGAAGGAAATCGCCGAACTGAAAGACTTCGTGGCCAGAAACAAAGCCCGCGTCGCCACCCGAAATATGGCCATGTCGCGTCAGAAAAAGCTCGATAAGATGGAACGTATCGAACTGGCTGCCGAAAAGCCGAAGCCTCAGTTCCATTTTCGCAGCGCCAGAACGCCGGGACGTCAGATTTTTATGACAGAAAATCTGGTTATCGGCTACAGCCCCGAAGATCCTCTCAGTATTCCTCTGAATCTTTCCATGGAACGCGGTCAGAAAATCGCTCTCATCGGAGCAAACGGCATCGGAAAGACGACGCTTCTGAAGAGCCTTCTCGGACTTGCAGATCCGCTTTCCGGTACGGTAAAGCGCGGTGATTTCCTGGAAATAGGTTATTTCGAACAGGAAATGGATACCGGAGATTCCACCACCTGCATCGAAGAAATATGGAAATATTTTCCTTCTTTTTCACAGTATGAAGTCCGCGCCGCTCTCGCGAAATGCGGGCTGACCACGAAGCATATCGAAAGCCAGGTCCGTGTACTCAGCGGAGGCGAGCAGGCCAAAGTCCGTCTCTGCAGGCTCATCAACCGGGAGACAAATGTCCTTCTTCTGGACGAGCCGACGAATCACCTCGATCAGGATGCGAAAGACGAGTTTCACCGCGCGCTTTCAGAATACCGCGGCAGCATCCTGATGGTCTGCCACGAACCGGAATTTTACCGGGATCTGGTCACAGACGTCTGGGACTGCACAGAGTGGACCACAAAGCTGGTATGACCCGTACTCCGGGCCGATGGCTGCATCAGGCGAAAGCCTGATGCAGTCCGGACGTCTGAACAGATTCCGTCCGCCCCGGCTTTTCTTCCGGTATCGCTTTTTCTGTCTCTGTACGATAATATCTTATGTGGGGCACATTCTTTTATTGCCTGACCCAGATAAAATCATCCGAAAAATCCCCGCGTCATCTCTTACTCTCATCCGGAATTTTCCGTATGAACGGACAGACGATGATACCGACATATTTCAGATTACAGGAGGCGTCCATGATTCATATACTTGTTGTGGAAGACGATGAAAAATTAAATCAGATCATCTGTTCCTATCTCGTCAGAAACAATTATTCGGCAAAAGGATGTATCAATCCCGTCGAAGCATACGAACTGCTTTATGCAGAAACATATGATCTTATTATTTCCGATATCATGATGCCGGAAATAAGCGGATTTGATTTTGCAAAAGAAATCCGGCAGAAAAATCCGGTCGTTCCGATTCTCTTTGTCACGGCTCTGGACGACTTTGCCTCTAAACAGAAAGGTTTTCACGCCGGAATCGACGACTATATGGTCAAACCCATAGATATGGACGAGCTTATTCTGCGTGTCGGAGCTTTGCTGCGCCGCGCTCACATCAGAAATGAGAATCGGCTGGAAATCAGTGATCTCGTTTTAGTACGCGATGAGATGGCCGCATATATCGCGAGAGAAGAAGTTTCCATTCTGCCCAGAGAGTTCAATATACTTTATAAACTTCTCTCTCATCCGAAAAAAGTTTTTACAAGAAGCGAACTCATCGACGAGTACTGGGGCATGACAAATCATACCGGACTGCGAACTGTTGACGTCTATATCACAAAACTCCGAAAAGAATTTGCTCACTGCAAAAGTTTTGAAATTGTTACGGTTCACGGTTTCGGTTATAAGGCGGTGCTGAAATGAAAAAACAGCAGAAATACAAAGATACACGTGTTACCGCTCCTCTGATCTCCTGGAAGGTATTTATCACTGTTTTCGGAATCATATATTTCCTGATCGTAGGACAGGCGTTTATCCTGTCGGCTTATCTTGACCGGATTCCCACACTGATCGGTGTACTGGCGTATTATTTAATCTGTACCTGTATTCTGATCACGGTGCTGTTCGGTCTGTTCTGGCGGTGTGTGATAGGCAAACCGCTCCGGAAGATCGCCGAAGCTGCGCGCAGGGTAACCGGAGGAGATTTCAGCGTACAGATCGAATCCTCCCGGAAAGACGACCGAAAAAATGAAGTCGATGTTTTAATCGATGATTTCAACCGGATGACACGTGAGTTAGCCGGAAATGAAATGTTTAAAAGCGATTTCATTTCCAATGTTTCCCATGAAATAAAAACTCCCCTTTCCATCATCCAGAGTTACACGAAGGCTCTAAAAGACGGCTACGCTGCACCGGAGCAGCGGGAACAATATATGGACACGATCCTGACAGCGTCCGAAAATCTGAATGCCATGATCACCAATATTCTGAAACTTAATAAGCTGGAAAACCAGCAGATATTTTCTGCGCCCGAAACCTATCAGCTCGGCGAACAGCTGCGCCGCTGCGCGTTGTCCTATATGGAACAGTGGCAGGAAAAAGAAATAGAGTTCGAAATGGACGCCGAAGACGTCGCAGTCTGTTATGACGCTTCTCTTCTGGAGCTGGTGTGGAACAATCTGTTATCCAATGCCGTCAAATTTACAGAAAAAGGCGGACGCATCTCTCTTACTTCCCGGACAGAGGATAACGCGGTATTTGTTACAATAAAAGATACCGGATGCGGCATCGACAGGGAAACGCAGAAAAGGATTTTTGAGAAGTTCTATCAGGGTGATACCTCTCATGCTTCTGAGGGAAACGGTCTCGGACTCGCTCTGGTAAAAAAAGTGATAGAAATCATCGGCGGCGAGATTACCGTGGAAAGCACTCCCGGAAAAGGAACAGCATTTACCGTGAAAATCATTCTGTAGTTTTTCCGTATTTTTCTTTCTTTAAGGAAATTATCATGAATATTTTCCGCATTTCATATTTCGTTAACAAAAATCGGGAAATTCGTAAACAGCAGTATTTTATGATAAAGCCATTCTGAAAACAGGAGGCAATCATAAAATGAAACGACTTTACATCATTACAGGCGCAGCCGGACATCTCGCAGGTACTATCATCCGATATCTGCGCAATACCGACTGTCACATCAGAGGATTGATACTTCCCTCCGAAAAAGGCGAAGACGACAGACAGATTACATATTACAGAGGCGATATCACAAAAATGGAATCGCTGGAGGGTATCTTCTCCGATTTTGAGTTCAATGAGGTTATCGTCATCCATGTGGCCGGTCTCGTCACCATCGGAGACGCAGCCGGCCCGCTTCTTTACGATATCAATGTCAGAGGCACCGAAAATATTATCGCACAGTGCATGCGTCACCATGTCAAACGACTGGTCTACATCAGCTCGGTCCATGCTATTCCGGAAAGTGATGAAAAAGCTACCATTTCCGAAACGGAACAGTTTTCAAAAGACGCTGTAACCGGGGCATATGCCGCCAGCAAAGCAGAAGCGACACAGTCTGTACTGAAGGCGGTAAAAAGCGGACTGGATGCAGTAGTCGTTCACCCTTCGGGCATTGTAGGACCTTATAATGACGGAAGTAATCATATCGTACAGCTCATCAGGATGTGTATTTCCGGAAAACTCCCTGCAGGCGTAACAGGAGGATATGACTTTGTAGATGTCCGCGATGTGGCAAAGGGCTGCCTTCAGGCTGCCGATCGCGGAACAAAAGGCAGCTGCTATATCCTGTCCAATCGTTACTTTTCCGTGAAAGAACTTCTGGAATGTATCCGAAAAACTGCGGGCGGACGGAAAAAAATCTGTCTTCCCGTCGGTTTAGCCCGCACTTTTGTTCCGCTTTTCGAGTGGGTTGCAAAGATTACACATACAAGGCCGTTATATACCAGATATTCTCTATATACCATTTCCAGCAACGGTCATTTCACCCATGACAAGGCTACCGCCGAACTGGGCTATCACCCGAGAGATATGCAGGTAACGATCGCTGATACGATTTCCTGGCTGAAGGGACAAAAAGTACCTCTTGAGACAAGATAGTCATCAACTCGACATACACCTGTTATATTTTCCAGCTCCCGCTCATCATCTGTAGCTGCACCATCCGTGGATAAATCTTTCCCGAACACATCAGTTCTTTCGGCGTTCCCTGTTCTGCGACAATACCGTCCGAAAGCACCACTACTTTATCCGCGCCGCTTACCGTACGCATACGATGGGCGATCACAAGCACAGTCCTGTCTTTTATCAGTCTTGATAAAGCAGTCTGTATCAGAGTTTCATTTTCCACGTCGAGGCTTGCCGTCGCTTCATCAAGCAGAAGAATCGGGGCGTTTTTCAGAAAAGCACGGGCGATGGAAATGCGCTGCCTCTCGCCGCCGGAAAGTTCGCAGCCATTTTCACCTATCATACTGTTATAGCCATCCGGGAGCTTTAAAGCAAACTCCTCACAATTCGCAAGCCTTGCCGCCCGGATCACTTCTTCATCCGTTGCATCTTTTCTGCCGATACGGATATTTTCCATAATCGTATTATTAAACAGTGTCACGTCCTGGAATACAATAGAATACAGCGATAACAGGGTTTCCGGCTCTATCTGCGAAATATCCATTCCCCCGACCGTAATTTTTCCTTTTCTGATGTCCCAGAAACGCGCTGCGAGGCGGGAAACAGTCGTTTTCCCGCCGCCGGACGGCCCGACCAAAGCAGTAACCTCTCCCTGCTTTGCTGTAAAAGACACGTCCCTCAATACGTTTTCCCCGGTATGATAGGCAAAACCCACATGGTCGAAAGCAATATCATACCCTTTGTTCGTCAGCAGCCTGCTTCCCGTCTGAACAGGCTGCTCAAGGATTTCGTTCATGCGCTCAATATTGGTTTTGGTGGAAATAACCGCCGCCAGATTTTGTAAAGCTCCTTCCAGCGGAGCATACAGTCTGGAAGCCACCAGCAAAAACAGGAAAAACAGAGGTATTCCGATCTCTCCCCGGACGAGCAGCACAGAACCTGTAAGCGCCACCGAAGCGATTCCGAATTTCAGTATCAATGTAGAAGAAACGACAAAAAGGGCGGTGCCCAGTTCTGTAATGATATGCCGTTTCTCCACATAGTCAATTTTCTTCGTCAGCCCTTTTAAATAGGCTTCCTCCGCGTTATTCGCCTTTAAGTCCTGTAAGCTTTCAATGCACTCCTGCACTCCGCTTTCAAGAGCGACATTTGCCGCTGCGGATTTCCGGCTGAAATATTCCTGTATGCGGGCTGAGAAAAGTGTAACGGCGAAAGCAAGCGGCAAGACCCAGACAGCCGCAAGAGCCATGCGCCAGTCGAATGTAAAAAGGCAAACCGAAATCATCGTCGTTGAAATCAGCGAACCTGCTAAAGCGGGCACATAATGAGAAAAGGCTGATTCCAGCGCGGCGCAGTCGCCCATAATAGAGTTTGTCAAATCGGCAAGGTCCTTTTTTTCGAAAAAAGAAAGAGGAATTTTACGAAGCTGTTCTGCCAAAGAAATGCGCCTTACCCCGCTTTCCACATAAGTTGCCAGATAAGTGGCATTATACTGAAAATAGGTTGCAATGAAAACCAGGCATAAACAAACCGGAACACCCACCGTATAAAAAACGATACGGCTCCCGTTTACACCCCCGTTCATCATGTCCATGACAAAATAATACAAAAGACCTACGGGAATCATAAAAGAGATATCCTGCACGACGCAGGCGATACAGCCTTTTATTAAATCAACAGCTCCCTGCCGCGATAACGCAAAGCGCTTCTGCAATGTTTTTATCATACTCTTGCCTCCTTCTCGATCTTCCATTCCGCTGCTTCGGAATAAGCCTTCCACATCTGCGCAAATATGCCGTTTTGCTCTATCAGCCCGCTGTGTGTGCCGCTTTCGACGATTACGCCATCCTGCAGTACATAAATACAGTCCGCACCCGTGACGGATGAAAGTCTGTGGGCGATCATGATAACGGTTTTCCCCTCTGACAGCGCGGACAGAGCCTGCTGAACCCGCACTTCATTGTCCGGATCGGCAAAAGCTGTGGCCTCATCAAGGATCAGAACAGGCGCGCTTTTCAGAATAGCACGGGCAATAGCGATTCTCTGCTGTTCACCGCCGGACAGATACACACCGTCCCCGCCGACCACTGTGTCAATGCCATCGGGCAGTTTTTTGATAATGTCCATACACTGTGCGGCTTCCAATGCGTGTATGACTTCTCCGCGCGTCGCGGCAGGATTGCCCATACGTACATTTTCCAGGACCGATGTTTTCAGCAGACGGCTGTTTTGAAAAACGAATGATACCTTGTTCATCAGTATTTCCTTCGGAATGTCGCGTATATCGGTATTTCCGATCAGCACGCGTCCTTTCTGCGGATCGAAAAATCTTGCGATAAGATTTGCAAGAGTCGTTTTGCCGCCGCCGGATGCACCCACAAGAGCGACGGTCTGCCCCGGCTGAATAGTCAGCGACACATCGTTTAACGCATTTTTCTTTCCGTCGTAGCTGTAGCTGATATGTTCTAATATAACTCCGTTGTCTTTCGGCTCATCATTTACCGCGCTCCCGGGCAGCGGTTTTTCCCGCAGCACCTCATCAATCCTGTTGATCGCATCGCCTGCAATCATGGCGTCCTCGCTCATAAACATGATCTTCGTAAGCGTCGTGCCGATAACGGGCGTAATGACAATATAAAAGATCAGATTCAGCAGCAGTTCATCTGTCACACCGTCCCTTGACAAAAGGATCCCTCCGGCAATCAGAAAGGCGAATACACCGTTGATTGCCGTCGTATAAAACATCATCGGCAGGCGCAGCGCTTTTGTATAGGCGATGACCCATTTCTCATAGCTGTCGATCGCAGCCTTGAATCGTTTGAAAGAGAATATCGTCTGCCCGAACGTCTTTACAACGGGGATGCCCCTTACATATTCAACCGCTTCATTAGACATAGAAGAAAGAGCGTTTTGATATTCCTGCATCTTCTGCTCCATTCCCGCACCCGTCATTTTCATCATAATGAGAAATCCAAGCGCTACGGGAATCAGACTCAGCAGCCCGAGCCGCCAGTCAAACGCAAGCAGCAGGACGAGCAGCCCTATCGGAGTCGCAATCGCTCCCGCTTTGTCAGGCAGCCGGTGCGCCAGATAGGTTTCTGTCGCCGAGCTTGACGTATTGACAATCCTCCGGAGATTTCCGCTCCCATACCTTTCTGTTACTCCAAGCGGCAGGGATGCAATATGATGCATGAGCGTTTTACGGATATTGGAAGCGACACGGAAAGCGCTCAAGTGTGAGCACATCAGGGCGCCTATGTATACAACAATGGAAATCACTGCAAACAATACGGCAAACCAGCCATAACGTTCAATATTTCCCGCCTGTGCAAAATCCGGAGCAACGGCCAATACATCGTGAATGATACGCCATATGTACCAGAACGGCACAAGAGCAAGCAGGGCACTTATGACCGACAGAATCCATGAGAGATAGGTTAATATTCTGTGTCTGCCGGCATAGCCCATCAGTTTTGATAAATTTGACTGCTTCTTCACGCAAAAACCTCCTTGAAAAATAATAAGAAAACAGATATATCGCTTCCAGGTATTTGGTCATTAAGTTAGTTTATACTAACTTACAGGCAAAAATTACAGGGCTCACTGCCCCATAATTTTCATCCATCCGGCGGTATAAAACGCCCGCATTTCTTTTAAATAGTGCTGTGCCTTTTCAAGCGGCATTTCATGGATAATCAGTTCAAAAAATGTGTTAAACATTCCGGTAATCAATACGTGTTCCAGATGCTCGTCAATCGGCGGCGAAGGTCTGCCCAGCTTCTCAAGTACCGCTAAGTAATCATGCGTTCCCCTGATTTCAATCTCCACCATTTCGTCAATCAGCCCTGAAAATCGTGTTCCTTCCGAATGACAGAGGATGAGCTTAAACACATTTAAATGCTGATAGGCATATAAGAGCATTTCATCCATGCATGCGCCGGATATATCCCCCAGATGCTTCGGCTGCTCCTCTTGCGGAATATCGGAAAAATCCTGCTGCGCTTTCTGAAAAAGTCCGATGAAATGATCATACTGCTCGCAAACCAGCGCTTCAAACAGGCTTTCTTTACTTGCATAATAGCCGTAAAATGCGCCCGTCGTAACACCGGCTTTTTTCACAATACTCCGTAAGGAAGCAGATTGGAAATCCTTTTCGAGAAATTCCTGCATAGCCGCCGACTGAATTAAGCGCAAAGTCGTTGTCTCCGCTTCGTTCATACACATATGCCCTTTCATATAACACCGCTATATAACACTGTTATATCATAATTTCTGTACGAAAATTTGTCAAGAGGCTTCAGAAAAAAACTTTCATATTTCGCCTGAAACCTCTGGCGGAACGAAAATCCGTGTGTCGCACATGAAAAAGCCGAAAAATGAGGAAGAAAGTCGTCTTCTTTCGCAAAAGCATGACAATCCGGTATTTTACGCTGTGCCTGCCTCATTTTGATCTTTCCGCGCGACCAGTCGCGGGCCGCTGCTACCGCTTCAGCCGGTCGTCTCTCACCGGGATACTTTTTCTCCAGTTTTCCGGCAGATTCCCCGGCCAGATCCAGCGCCCACAATACCAGAATCCTTCGGTCTCTGCCTTCGAACAGCAGCATCAGATCCTGAAGATACTGCGAATCTTTAGTGAATAAAATCTGATTTCCGTTTTTCAGTCTCTTTTTCACATCTTCGATCCAGTTCATCCTGTTCCTCCCTCAGTTTTGCTCATAAAGTCATGTAAATTTTGCTCTTATTTTCCACTTCTCCTGATATCTATATCACAATTTCACGGAAGTGAAAATCCTTTCCTGCATATGGGAGTATCCGCACCTGGCGCCGCGCGAAATATCCCGTACGGCTGCCCGGAGAATGCCGGCTGATGCGGACAGTAAAAAGGCACCGCCCGATATGGCTGTGCCGCATGTCTTTTTTTTGCTTTATTCGTGTATCTTCAGGCCGTGAAGCATCCGGACAAATCCGGGATCTCTGTGATCCACAATTTCGCTGTGTCCCAGATCGAGAGCGGCGATGGCCGCCATATCCTCATCACTCAGCGCAAAATCCCAGACATCGATATTCTGTTCAATCCTTTCTTTATGAACCGACTTCGGAATGACGACGACGCCTCTCTGAATATTCCAGCGCAGCGCCACCTGGGCGGCACTCTTGCCGTACTTTTCTCCGATGCCCGTCAGAACCGGATGTGTGAAAATTCCGAATTTCCCTTCCGCAAACGGACCCCACGCTTCCGGAACGACGCCGTACTCCTTCATAACGGACAGCGCATTCTCCTGCTGGAAAAACGGATGAAGCTCCACCTGATTGACAGCGGGAATTACATCCGCCGTTTCGCACAGATCCGCAAGGCGCTCGGGATAGAAATTACACACACCGATCGCTCTTATTTTTCCTTCTCTGTAAAGTTCCTCCATTGCGCGGTAAGCGCTCACATAATTTCCCATCGGCTGGTGAATCAGATAGAGATCGAGATAATCGAGACCCAGCTTATCCAGGGAAACCTGAAACGCTTTTTTCGCTTCCTCATAACCGGCATCCTGAACCCACAGCTTTGTGGTGATGAAAAGTTCTTCTCTCGGCACGCCGCATTTCGCGATAGCCGCTCCCACAGCTTCTTCATTCATGTAGGCAGCCGCCGTATCGATCAGACGATAACCGCTGTTTATAGCATCCAGCACCGACTGCTCACACTCAGCCGGATCTGGAACCTGAAAGACTCCGAATCCCTCCAGGGGCATCTTAACTCCGTTGTTTAATGTGATAAATTCCATATCCTCCTTACCTCCTGAAAATTTTTATCTTTTTTCTTCTTCGTTCTTTCTGTCTTTATTCTATCCGTGCTGACGGAAAATGTACAATACCGATAGGAAAATGTGCTATAATTTTAAATTATAGTGATACCTGCAGTGATGCATGCTGTCTATCCGTCCGTATTCTCAGGATACGACTCACGGCAGGGATAACGGAATATCACAATAAACCGGAGCATCGCAGCAACCGGGTATCACAGCAAGGAGGACGAAATATGATCGAACTTTCTCTTTTAAGACAGTTCCTCTCCTTTGCGGAGTGCGGAACGCTTTCCGCCGCTTCCGAACAACTTCACATCTCCCAACCCGCGCTGACTCATTCCATGCAGAAGCTGGAGGAACTGATGGAAGTCCCTCTGTTTGACAGAAAGAAAAACAGGATCACACTCAATGAAAACGGCCGTCTTCTGGCGGAACATGCTGCAAAGCTTCTGGATCAGGAGCAGGATATGATCGAGCGCATCCGGCGCTTCGACAGAAGCAGGCGGACGATTACCCTCGGTTCCTGCGCTCCTGTTCCGGTAGCAGATCTCGTTCCTCTGCTTACGCGCCTTTTTGACGGGATGACCATCGCTTCCGAAATTTGCGGAAGTGACGGAGAACTGTGCGCCGGACTGCGAAAAAACCGGTATCAGTTGGTCGTTTTGTCCGAAAAGCCGGAAGCTGACGACATGTATTTCTTTGCCTATCGTCAGGAGAAATTGTTTCTCGCTCTGCCCCTTGAGCATCCGTTGGCTTCCCTTTCCAAAATCCGTCTCAGCGATATCGACGGACAAAATCTCCTGCTGTATACAAAAATCGGTTTCTGGCATAACATGTGCCGGGAAAAACTTCCGAATGCGCATTTTCTTTTTATGAACGAGCAGAGCGCTTTTAATGAAGTGGCTGAAACCAGCGCCTTTCCTTCTTTTATTTCGGATGCATTTGCGATTCCCGAGACGTATGCCGGCCGAAAAAAAGTCGTTCCCATTCTGGATCCGGAAGCGTCAGTCACTTACTACTGTACCTGCCTCCTCACGGAAAGAAAAAGACTGGAGCCTCTCTTTCACGCACTGCGCAGCACAGGGCAGTACCATACATCACGCCGTGATCTGCCCTGATTTTCCCGGGATGTACCGCGTAAAAACTGATACACCCATAGTATATTCCATGCAATTTTGTTCTTGAAATTTTCTGAAAGTGTATAGTATAATATTTCCGTTAAGAACGCGTATAATGGTTCAGGGGCTGTCGCGTTAACGATAAATAATCGTTAGGGCGGCAGCCCCTTTTTCTGTTTTTCTGACCTGTATCTCAGGTTTTCCGGCCGCACTGTTTCCGGTCGTTTTTCCGCTTTCCGCTATTCCTCCATCTTCGAGCCGTTGATAGCGTCATAACCTGTCTCGCCCGTCCGGATCCGGATAACGGTATCGAGATCATAAGCGAAGATCTTACCGTCGCCGTAATGACCGGTGGCAGCGGAGGAGCGGATCGCATCGATGGCGATTTTTTCCCATTTCTCATCGGAAACGACGATTTCAAACTTTACCTTCGGCAGAAGCTGCGTATATACCTTCTGTCCCCGCACGACGCCGGCACAGCCGCGCTGCGTTCCGCAGCCCATAACCTGATATACGGTAATCCCTGTAATCTCTGCCGCCGTCAGTGCATCCAGCACATCCTGCAGCTTTTCTTCTCTCACGATCGCTTCTATTTTCCTCATATCTTCACACTCCCTGTTTTTTCTTTCTGTTCCCCGTTTTGCCGCATCAGTCGAGACCGTTAAACGACGGATACGCCGATTCACCGTGCTCTGTCATGTCCAGGCCGACCTTTTCATCGTGCTCCGTCACTCTGAGCTTCGTGAAGATACGCACGATTCCGGCACAGATCAGCGTTCCCGCCACGGAAACGACGATCGTGATGACAATGCCGATGAGCTGTGCGCGGAACAGACGGAAATCTCCGTATACGAGACCGTCCCACTGCGCGACGGAATTGATATCGCTCCTTGCAAAAAGTCCTGTGGCGATGCCGCCCCAGATACCGCCGATTCCGTGGCATCCGAAAGCGTCCAGCGCGTCGTCATATCCGAACTTCTTCTTGAGCACCGATACAGAGAAGTAACAGATCGGGCTGACGAGAAGGCCGATAATCAGCGACGCCCAGATCGGAACGAATCCGGCGCCCGGTGTGATCGCCACCAGACCGACGACGCCGCCTGTGCAGGCGCCGATGACGGTCGGTTTCCCCGTCTTGACCGTATCGATCAGCATCCAGGAGATCAGACCTGCGGCCGCAGACGTATTTGTCGTCATCAGAGCATGGACAGCGAGGCCGTCGGCTGCCAGAGCGCTGCCCGCATTAAATCCGAACCATCCGAACCAGAGAAGGAACGCCCCGAGAACGACGAACGGAACATTATGCGGACGTACCGAAACCTGTTCATAACCGGAGCGCTTTCCGAGAAGAATCGCGAGTACCAGACCCGATATGCCGGAACTGATATGTACGACGTTTCCGCCTGCGAAGTCCACGGACCCGATCTCCGCCAGAAAGCCGCCGGAGCCCCATACCATATGCGCCATCGGATAATATACTACGACGGACCACAGAATGATAAAAAGGAATAACGCCTTAAATTTCATGCGTCCGGCCACCGCACCGGTGATCAGTGCCGGCGTGATGATGGCGAACATCATCTGAAAGGCAGCAAATAAGAGCGCAGGGAGTGAATCCGAATAACCGCCCGGCTCCCAGCCGACTCCGTTCAGAAATACCGATTCGAACGTACCGATAATTCCTCCCACATTCCCCGAAAACGAAAGAGAATATCCTATGATAACCCACATGATCGATGCCAGACCGATGATAAAGACCGATGACATCATCGTATTCAGTACATTTTTTCTTCTCGACAGCCCGCCGTAGAAAAACGCCAGACCGGGTGTCATGAGAAATACAAATGCCGCTGATATCAGTATAAATGCAACATTTCCCGTATCAATCATCTTTTCTTACCTCCTGTAACAAAACGGCAAGACTCCATCATGGCCATAAGGAAATCCGCCCGTGTGTCCCCGCCCGCCTTCGGACAGGTATTCACACCGGAAAAGTAAAAAAGGAGTCCACGGGCGTCTGCCTGTGAACTCCTTTGTTCGAGATTCATTCTAACACATTGTATACAAATGTCAAGAAGATTGTATACATTTTTTGATTTTTTTCTTTATCAGATTCCTTTCCACGGATACCGCTCTCCCAAAAGCAGACATTCGGCCGCAGACAGAATCCGGTTCGGTGAATCCGCTCTACTTTCGGAAACTCATCCGCACCGCTTTCAGAATCTGAATGACTGCCAGGCTGGCGAGCGAAAGGCCGTATACCGTCAGAAGCTGCACGAGAGACAGAGGCTGCACCTTAAACAGCGTATGAAGGGCCGGAATCATCAGTACGAGATTGATCAGAACAAAACCTGCTGCAAACGCGCCGATCAGATAGAGATTATTGAAAAATTTCTTCGTAAAAACGACCGGCGCCGCCGACTTACAGTTAAAGCCGTGCATCAGTCTTGAAATGCAGAGAGTGCCGAAAGCCATCGTACTCGCCAGAACGGCGTTTCCGCCGTTAAAATATCCCAGGCAGAATGCGGTCATCGTCGCCGCGGCAATACAGAAGCCTTCGATACCGACACGGCTGAGAAAACTTCTGTTCAGAATCGATTCGTCTGTCGGACGCGGCTTTTCTTTCATCACATCCTTACTGTGAGGCTCCAGTCCCAGCGCGATGGCCGGAAGACTGTCGGTCAGCAGATTGATGAACAGCAGATGCACCGGTGCAAAAGGAACGGGAAGGCCGGCGACGGCCGCAAACAGTACTGTCAGTATTCCGCCGAAATTGCCGGACAGAAGAAAGAGAATCGAATTTTTGATGTTCGCATAAATATTTCTTCCGTTTTCCACCGCCTTGACAATCGTGGCAAAATTATCATCTGTCAGCACCATGGAAGCCGCATCCTTCGACACCTCGCTGCCGGTAATTCCCATAGCGACGCCGATATCAGCCTGTTTGAGCGCCGGTGCGTCGTTGACGCCGTCTCCCGTCATGGCTACGATATTTCCCTTTTCCTGCCAGGCACGCACGATGCGGATCTTGTGTTCCGGCGATACTCTCGCATAGACGGAAATTCCCTCCACATAATCTTTCAGTTCCTCATCGCTGAGACCGTCGATGGAAGATCCCTCACATGCCTCGGACTCCTCTCTCAGAATCCCGATGCGTTTAGCGATCGCCGCGGCTGTAATCCTGTGATCTCCGGTTATCATGACCGGACGGATTCCCGCGCGGATGCACTCCTCCACGGCCGCCTTTGATTCGACGCGCGGCGGATCCATCATCGCCACCAGACCGAGGAAGACAAAGTCCTGTTCATCATCCGTGCCGATTTCTTTCTGAGTGTCATATCTTTTATATGCGATCCCCAATACCCTGAGTCCCTGTTCGGAAAAAGAACGGTTCTGAGCTTCGATCTGCTGTACATCCTCATCCGTCAGCGCACGCACCCGATTGTCGCGCTGAATCCATGAGGTGCGTTTCATCAGAACGTCTACAGCTCCTTTTGTTATCATGGTATAACCGCCCTGCAGATTATGAAACGTGGACATCAGCTTTCTGTCGCTGTCAAAAGGAATCTCCGACAGTCTCGGATAAGCCATACGTACTCTCTCCGCCGGAACTCCCAGCTTATCTCCCAGATTGATCAGAGCCGTCTCCGTCGGATCGCCGATTTCAGAGCCGTTGATATTCGTCGAATCGTTGCAGAGAATCGTACAGCGCAGCATCTGCTGATGCAGAGGATCCTTCACATCTACCGCATCCGCCGGAATGACACTGCCGTCAGCATAATAATATTCCACTGTCATCTTATTCTGTGTCAGCGTCCCTGTCTTGTCCGAACAGATGACAGATACGCTTCCCAGTCCTTCCACCGCCTGCAGTCTGCGGATAATCGCTCCTTCCTTCGCCATTTTCTGAGTTCCGAAGGAAAGAACGATCGTCACAATAGAGCTGAGAGCCTCCGGAATCGCAGCCACCGCCAGAGCGATGGCGAACATGAAAGCATCTCCGGCCGATTCGCCGCGGAAGACATTGATTCCGAACAGTGCAGCACAGAAAATGATGATCAGAACCGACAGCCTGCGTCCGAAATGATCGAGATTGACCTGCAGCGGAGTCTTTTTCTCTGATGTCGTCTTCAGAAGGCGTGCGATCTTCCCCACCTCGGTGTTCATGCCGATATCGGTAACGAGAAACGTTCCTCTGCCGTAGGTTACAAAGCTGCCGGAAAAGACCATATTTTTCCTGTCTCCCAGAGCGGCTTCTCCTTCAATCACAGCCTCGTCCTTTTCTACGCCGAGACTTTCACCCGTCAGCGCGCTTTCATCGACTTTCAGGCTGGCATTTTCAATCAGTCTGCCGTCTGCCGGAATGCAGTCCCCCGCTTCGATGCGGACTTCATCTCCCACCGTAATCTCACGGCCCGGAATTTCCACGAATACACCGTCTCTGAGCACTTTAGCCGTCGGAGCCGACATCTCCTTCAGGCTGCTGAGAGAATGCTCCGCTTTTACCGTCTGCACCGTTCCCAGAATCGCATTAATGACGATAACGACCAGAATGACCAGTGTGCTTTCCCAGTCTCCGAGGATTCCGGAAACGACAGCTGCAATCATCAGAATGATGACCAGAAAGTCACGAAACTGTTCCAGAAAAATGAGCGGTATGCTCTTCTTTTTCCCCTCGATCAATTCATTGTACCCGTATTTCTGCTGATTCTGCCGCACCTGCTGTGCGGTCAGCGGCTGATCCGATCCGTTTACCTGCCGCCGGACCTCCGCCGGTTCCATCTGATAATATGTTTTCATGCTGTTCCTCCTTTTCCTTCCGCTTTACACACAGATTTCCGCCTGTCCGGTATTTTCCCGGAAAACAGAAGCACGCAGACCGGTATTTTCCTCGTAAAAAGAATAAAAAAAGACTTTTATTGCACTTTAAAAGTGCAATAAAAGTCTTGCTATTTCATTACGATACGGGCCGGGTGAAAATACGGCCGGGGCTGGCGACATCGTAAACGCCGCTTCCGGATGGAATCTGCGTCAGCTACTCCCTTTTATTTTTCATCAGCCTAACAGATTCCGCCGCCTGTGTCAATACATCAGACGTTTTTCAGGCCTTTTCTTCAGGCGTTTTTGTTTACAATCCTCGATTCGTATTTTCCTGTCTCGATATCGATGAAACGGACGAAAAGAGATACTTTATTCGATTCGTCCAGAGAATTCCAGATCTTCTCTGTCAGCTCGCCGATCCCGCCCTCGATCTTAACCGGAGTCGGCTCGCCCTCAAAGCTCGGAAGCGGCGTGCCGTCATCCACATAGGTATGCAGATATCGTCCCGTGCCGGGCTTCGGATTTTCATACGCGAAGGTATAACGGTTGCAGGACTGCGGATTATCGATATCACTTTTCAGAATCGACATCGCAAAATTGAAATGTCCTTCGCTGACTTTGAGAATGCCGCTGATTCTCGGCGTGTAATTCGGCTCATCCGGCTCGAAAATTCTCGTGCGCAGAGCCTGTTCAAATGTCATCTGCTGATTCATCAGATCATAGACAGTGTCTGTCTGATCCCCGTTTGTGACGATCGTCTTGTTTCCGAGCACACGCACCGGCGCGTAAATGATCAGACTCGGATCGCTGACCTTTGACGGGTCATATGCCTGCGTGCGGATGCCCTCTCCGTCTTCGACGAAGACACGGTTACGGCTGTTTTCGCTTCTTCCCATGATAAAGTAAGCGGTGACCGCCTTCTTTCCGTCCTCCGAACGGCCGATGATGATTCCTCTTCCCGGGTAGGATGTGCTCTTCAGTTCCTGTTCGAGTGATACGATTTTCATGTCAATTCTCCTCCTAAATATGCAAATGCACAGCTGACGTTCATCCGTCAGCCGGTTGAACTGCCTTTTTCAGTTTTTCCGCGGAAAACTGCCGTCCGGATACATGCTCTGGATAAATGCGAGATTCTGTTCGATCTGAGGCTGAAGCGGCTGATCCTTATCGTATTTCGCATACATCAGGAAAAATGCCGTCTGAAACATCTCCTGCCTCTCTTCAAGTGTCTTCGCCTCATGCATCAGTCTTGAACAGACGCCGCCCAGCCGCTTGTACAGCCGGATACATTCATCATATGTTTCAATGTCAAATCTGTCCAGCCATTCCTGAACGCGGACCGGCGTGTCTTTTTCCGCCGCACACTGAAATTCCTCCAGATAATAATGAAATTCGTGCTCTCCCGTAACGTCGTTGAGAAAAGCGATCCTTCCGAGAGGGAACATCGCACAGGCCAGAGGCTTCGCTTCATGTATCGTGCACTTTCCCTTTTTCAGGAAAGAACAGCTTCCGTCCAGGCGTTCCTTCAGAATGACCAGCGGCAGCATGGACTCGCCGCCCGGTATCATATCGCAGTAGGTTCCGAGAACCTCCTGTATGCTGATGTCCATGTACCTGGCAGCGCGGTAAAGATCCACGGGAGAAAGAATGATTTTGTCCTCTCTCGGAACATTTCTGCAGCATTCTCCGCATTCCGTACAGCGGAAGCGGAAAGACGAATCTTTCGACAGAAAATTCTGATCGAGGCGTGTATGCTGATAATCTCTTTTTGTTTTCATAATAGATGCGGCTGATACCTTTCTGTTCTTTCTATTCTTTCCGGAGCCGTTCCTCTGCAGAAGGTGTCCTTCACCTCCGCCGCGTCGGAAACTCTCTGCAGGAGACGATCCGTATCAGAGTATTATATCGGATTCTGCCCCAAATGTCGAGATTTTCAGACGGGCGATCCTTCTTCAGACCGGATCCGTCTGCTGCATGCGGGCCGGGTTTGTGGTATAATGGGTGCCATTGCAGAATAACGGAGGGAAAAAGGAGGTACAGACCATGAAAACATATTACAAAGGAATTCTTCTCATCATCGCATCGGCGGCCTGTTTTTCACTTATGAGCCTGTTTGTCAAACTGTCCGGAGATCTGCCGTCGATCCAGAAGAGCTTTTTCCGCAATTTTGTGGCTGTTATCTTTGCGGCTGTACTTCTCGTCCGCAGCGGAGAAGGGTTTTCCTTTCAGCGCAGAAATCTTCCTTTTCTGATCATGCGTTCCGCTTTCGGCACGCTGGGTATCCTGTGCAATTTCTACGCTGTAGATCATCTCATTCTGTCCGACGCCGGCATGCTCAATAAGATGTCGCCTTTTTTCGCCGTCCTGTGCAGTATCGTTCTGCTGAAGGAAAAAGTCCGCCCTTTCCAGATCGGCGCCGTCGCAGCTGCTTTCGCCGGCGCTCTTTTCATCATCCGCCCCTCTTTTTCCAACATGCAGCTGCTTCCCTCACTGATCGGCCTTCTCGGAGGATTCGGGGCCGGCATCGCCTACGCTACCGTCCGCTTCCTCGGACAGCGCGGAGAACGCGGACCTTTCGTCGTTTTCTTCTTTTCCGCCTTTTCCTGCCTGTTTTGTGTTCCGTTTCTGCTCACCGGATACGAGCCGATGACACTCTATCAGTTTTGCATGCTGATGCTGGCCGGACTGGCGGCGGCGGGCGGGCAGTTCACCATCACCTCCGCCTATTTTTATGCTCCTGCCAGAGAAATTTCCGTATACGACTACACACAGGTCATCTTTTCCACACTATGGAGTTTTCTCTTCTTCTCTCAGATTCCTGATATTTTCAGCGTGCTCGGCTACATCATCATCTGCGCGGCCGCTATATTCAATTTTCTCATGTCAAAGCGCGGGCAGGAATAAAAATATACATATATCTGCCGCAGCGGTATCCGCAGTACACAGAAGAAGCATCCGAAGCTGAAATCCGAAATGAATCAGAAGACCCCGGCGTGTAAAATACCGCCGGGGTCTTCTGCCGCACAGATATGTCCGCTGTTTTTCCGTTTTTTCTTTTACGTCTTAGAAGATTCCGCGCTGTCTTCCTCCGTACCGGCATCTGCCGTTTCATCCGTGTCTTCTTCAGCCTTTTCGAGCTGCGAAACAGGCAGAAACGCAGAAGGCACATCAGAGGCGACCGTATAAATTCTGTCCTCTCCTTCTATGGCCAGATAATAAACGTCTGTCATCGGATTCTGACTGCCGATATAAAGGATCTTCGGTGTTCCGTCCGCGAAGCTGAGCGTTATCGTCATATAAGGATCATCAAATCCGTACGCCGAAGAATCTGCCAGTGAATCCGCTACAATCTGTTCGCTCTGCAGGTTCTGCAGACCGTCAAGCATAGACTGTACCAGATCCTGATCCAGCTTCAGCTCCGTATCCTCTGCATAAATCCACTCTTCGTTTTCCTTCAGAAAAGTCTGACGCGTTCCGTCAAGATCATAACTGAATGTGTTTACCTCATCGAGATCTTCACTGATCAGGAGCTGACCTTCCTCCTTATTCTTTTCCTCGGACTGTGCGGAAAGATATCCGATCAGATAATACATGAAAACCAGTACGGCAAAGACGATCAGGAGTATCAAAAGTATCATCAGACCGCTTCTTTTCTTTTCGCGTTCACTCATCTTCAGCACCTCCCGCCTGTTATTTTTTTCTTCTTCTGAACCAGATCACAAATCCGGAAATCAAAACGGCCAGCGGAAGAACGAACACGGCTATTGCCAGCCAGATCACCGACTGAAGCGCCGGTACTGTGATGTATTCCGGCGTCAGTGTTTTGGCATCGACAGAGATATTTTCCGTACCGCCGTCTCCGCACAGTTCCGCTACGCAGTTCATATAAAAGTCGAGATTCGAAATCTGCGGAAAGCTGCTGTTAATCGTCTCATCCAGCAGAGATGCCGCTGATATCAGAATCACTCTTCCTCCCGTCTGAGCCTCCTCCGATGCCGCAGTTTCCTGATCCTCCGCCGCGCCGTCTTCTCCGGCATCCTGTGCATTTTCCTCATCATTATCCGAAGCGTCATCTGAAGCGTTCTCTTCATTTTCGTCAGCATTTTCCGCCGCTTTCTTCTCCGCCAGATAAGCATAGCCGAACGGTCCGTCGATATCTCCCGCTTCCTTCTCATATGTCGAAATCTGACCATCGACGACCTGCTTGGAATAAGCTCCGTCTGACGAAGAGAGCAGTTCGGTAAGTGTCACATCGTCACCCGCCGTGCTCACGATACCCCGCGCCTGCGGAATCAGAAGATTCGCATTTTCCTCTGCCAGATCTGATGTCAGCTCCGTATTTTCAATATTCGGAACGATATACATCGGGTACTGATAATAATTATTGCTGGATTCCATTACAATCCCGTCCGCCAGAGACATGCCGTAAGCTGACAGAATCCGCTCGAAATTTTCCATGCTCTCCGCGGTATAGCCTGCGATGATAATCGCGCTTCCTCCGTTGTCGAGATAATTTATGACAGTATCCGTTTCTTCCGCGCTGTAATCAGACGTCGGCGCATTGATGAGCAGGCAGTCACAGTCATCCGGGATGCCGCCGCTCGTCATAAGATTCAGATCGCTCTGCGTGACATTCTGCTTCCTCATCAGCGATTCCACAGAGGAACCCGTATCCGCCTCGCCGTGGCCCGTAATATGGTAAAGCACCGGCGTATCGTCAGAAGTCACGTTTGCGATAGCGCTGGTCAGCTGTCCTTCTCCGTCAAAAGAAGTATCATAGGATCCTGTCGTATAGTAACTGGAATAATCACTCTGATAAATATCATAATAATCGATTACCGTCTCTCTGCTTCCGCAGCTGACTACGAGACTGTTCTGCGTCGCATCGCTGTAAGTCTGAGCTGCGCCGATGTTGACCGCAGGATCCACATATTTTACGGTAATATGATCGGATCCCTCTTCATAACGTTTGAGAAGCCTGTCAAGCGTCTGATCCGCAGAGGATTCCTCTGCCAGAACAGAAATCGTGACATCTTCATCGAGCCCCGCGAGCATCTTTTCCGTCTTTTCTCCGATCGTATAGAGTTTTCCCGGTGTCATGTCAAAGCTCGTAAATTTTTCCGGGATCTGTCCGATCACAAAATTGAATGCCACAGCGATGGCGATGACGATAACGATAAGCGCTGTGCTGTAAGAGCCGAAGCGGACATTCTTTGTGTTGAAAGATTCCTTCAGGCCTGCCAGTTTTCCGCTGTTTACCTTTTTCATTCTCCGGCACCTCCCTTTAGCTCCAGCGGCGTTTCTGAATCACCTGAACCGTCAGGAAACAGAAAACGGCCGCTACGGAAATATAATAGAAGAACGTGGTAAGCTCCAGTGTCTGATTCAGGATATTGTCATACCGTGAGATCAGAGACAGCGCATTCAGGAAATCTCCGAACATTCCTTCAAAAGAGCTCTGTCTGACAAAATATACGATCGTAAGCACAATTTCGCATACCGCACCGACGCCGCACGAGATCACTCTGTTTTTCGTCATCAGATAGACAAAGGCCGCTGCAAGAAGAAAGAGAATAAAAAAGCAGACGTAGGATCCCGATGCGCCTGACGGCAGAATGGATGTGATGCCGTCGATCAGCTGCAGTACGAGCAGAATGCAGAAAGTACCCACTGCCGCGATGATCTGGCTCTCCGTCAGAGAGGAGACGAACATACCGACAGCGATATAGGCGGCACCCAGAAGAAAGAATCCGAGAATGGCCATGTAATCCGCAGGGATCGATCCTCCGCCGTAAAAATGTATGATAACCGGCGCAAGGCAGGATATGAGCATACAGAATCCCAGCACGGATATCATAGCCAGATATTTTCCCATTACGATCTGTGTCACAGAGACAGGAGACGTCAGCAGCAGCTGATCTGTCTTCGATTTTCTCTCTTCTGCAAAGCTTCTCATCGTGAGAATCGGAATGACAAACAGAAGCACAAATGACATTCCGGAAAGAGCGGCCGCAAAATACGGATACCCCTGGACGATATTATAAGCTACAAAATAAATACCTGTGAAGACGAGAACCGCCGCCATGAAAATAGGGCCTGTCATGTTATGAAAATATGATTTCAGTTCTCTTTTATAAATCGCTTCCATGACGTTCCTCCTCTCCTTCTTCCGCCGTCTCTTCCGGATCTCCTCCGTCATTTTTCAGATCGCTCTTCGCGTCTTCCCTCTCTCTTTTTTCCGATTCCGCTATAAGCGCCGAAGCATTTTTTTCCTCCGGTTCAGTCAGCTCCAGGAAAATGTCCTCCAAAGACGCCGTCTCTTCTCTGAGGCCCACCACCAGACGTTTCGCTTCTGCGAAAGCCAGAGCAATCCGGTCTCTGAGATCCGCACCGTGCTCATATTCGACTTCGGCTTCCAGAATTCCTTCCTCCTCCGATTCCCGTATCCCGTAGCGGCTGATACCTTCAATCGATGAAAGGACAGCTTCCGCCTTTTCTTTTTCCGCTTTCAGCGAAATATTCAGGCGAACCGACGGCTGCATGAGTTCCATGAGATTTGCCGGCGTATCAGCGGCGATCAGTCTGCCCTGCGATATAATCATTATCTTGTCGCAGATCGCACTCACCTCCGAGAGAATATGAGAACTCAGTATGATCGTGTGATTCTTCCCGAGCTCCCGGATGAGATCACGTATCTCAATGATCTGCTTCGGATCGAGTCCGACCGTAGGCTCATCCAGAATCAGAACCTCCGGCAGCCCGAGCAGAGCCTGCGCAAACCCCACGCGCTGCTTATACCCCTTTGAAAGATTTTTGATCAGACGTCCGGAGACATCGGTAACCTGTACGGTTTTTTCCGCCACATCGACTGCATCTCCGATCTCTTTTTTCGGAATTCCCTTCAGCTCCGCAGCAAACGTCAGATACTCTCTGACTGTCATATCCTGGTAGAGCGGCGGTATCTCCGGGAGATAGCCGATCATCGATTTGGCTTTCTTCGCATCGTGCAGGATATCGTATCCGTTGATCAGTACTTCTCCTTCCGATGCCGCAATATAGCCTGTGATGATATTCATCGTCGTCGATTTGCCCGCGCCGTTCGGTCCGAGGAAACCGTAAATTTCCCCTTCCTCGACGGAAAAGCTGAGATTGTCGACTGCTACGGTATTACCGTACTTTTTTGTGAGATTCCTCACCTCAATCATCAGGTACACCTTCCCTTCGGTCAAAATAAAAACTTGCTTACAGATCAGTATTCTACCGCAGTCATGTGATGAACAGATATGATTTTTTACCTGAAATGTGAAGACAATGTGAAAATTACGCGGCCGGTCTGCAGACAATCTGAAAAAGGCGAAAAAGGAAAATCCCGGCTCCTGCCGAAAGAGCCGGGAAAGAAAAGCTGATATCCGTTCCGTCAGGAAGCGGAAACAGATTCCGCGGACGTCTGTGCATCCGTACTCTGCGGCACGGTGCTGTCAAAAGACTCCGCCATGATGTTCTGTGCCTGCTCCGACAACAGAAATTCGTAAAAAGATTCCGCATTGCGGTTTTCCTCGTCTTCCGCATGCGCTGTCAGAACGACCTCCCTGCCGGAAAGTGCCGCTCTCGTATCCTCCTGCAGATATCCCTCCTGTGCCAGCTGATCGAGAAGCGCCGGATCATCACAGATAAAAATATCACAGTCCGCGTTTTCCCTGATCTGGCCGGCAAGCGACGCGGCATCGGAATAATTTGCAACTACTCTGCCGCCTCCGTCCCTGCTGTAGGTTTCGATCAGATCATTCATGGACAGCGTCATCGCCGAAGGCACAAAGATGTTGATCACGCCGGCCGGATCCTCCGGTATTTCCGAACTGAAGGCAGAAGACGGTCCCTGTCCGGCTGCCGATGCCGGATCAGGCGAGTCACTGCCGTTCTGTCCGCAGCCGCCGAGCAGAGCTGCTGCTGTCAAAAGAAACACGAGCACGAAAATCATGCAGAACTTTTTCACTTCGTTCCTCCTCACTTCATATCGCACATGTTCTGACGCTGAAAACAGAAGTAATTCACATACGTGATGCCGGCTGCCTGTCCGCTTTTCTGCAGCGTCAGCCGTATTTCACAGTAAATCTTTTCCATACTCCGTTTTCTTTTTGAATTATATGTTAAATCTCTTTCACATGTCAACCTGTTTTTTTCCGCCTTATTGTGCATCATGCCTATATTTTTCTATATTTTTCTGCGGAATATGCCGTCGGAAGTCTCTTCAAACCCAATGATACCAAACAAAATGAGTTCTGCGCTTCTTGTAATCAATTAAAATTATGATATAATGCTGATAGATAGGTTTTTTTGTTTTCTCCGTTTACAGAATGCTCATGAAAAGATACAGAACCTCTCTGTTCTGACATCTGCGGCGAAACAGAAAACAGCCGCCGGCGAAAGACGGCATAAATCGTTATTTCCGGCAGAAAGTCCGGAAAAGAGTAAGAGAGAGAAGGAGAAATTCTTCTCCGGTTTAATAATGAGGTGAAATATGCGCGACGAAATACTGTACACTCCCGAAGAAGTGGCACAGAAGCTGAAACTGTCAAAATACACTATTTATGAAATGATAAAGCGCGGTGAAATTTCCGCTCACAGAATCGGCCGCAGTCTCAGAGTAACGGAATCTCAGCTGCAGACATATCTTATGCAGTCCACACAGTCCGAAAATACTTTTGAAGCTGAAATTGTGACCGTCGAAGAAGAGAAATTCGCAAAAGTCATCGGCGCCACAAAAGACGTCTATATCTCCGTTACGACTGATATCGAAGGATCCGCAAAGATTTCGATCAAAGCGGAGGATATCATTCTCAGCCGGAATGTACTCATCTGCAGCGCCAGAAACAATCTCGAAGGCATCATCACCGGCATGGAGGAACTGAACAATAACTACAAGCTGGTAGTCAATATCGGTATCCCGCTCGTCGTCAGCGTGACAAAGCGTTCCGTAAAGGAACTCGATTTCAAGCTCGGAGATACCGTATACTGTGTCTTCAAATCGATGTCTGTCGCCGTCGTCTGAGACTGTCACCGGAAAACAGAACTGCTCTCTTTACAGCGAGACAGCTCAGCTGTAAAGAGAGCAGTTTTATCATGTACAGAAGAAGTTTCTGACTTTTTCATCCGCACTTTCATCTGCAGGGGAAAACCGCCCCCGTTTTTTCATTTCTGCCGCCTCAGGCAGTTACCGACGCATGTTCGGATAAGAATTCCATGACCATGTTGTCCATCACCAGACGATTGACATATCCCTCTCCGTAATATTCCGTATACTGAGAAATGTCTTCATTGTCGAAAAAGGCCTGACGGTCCTCGTCTGTAATTTCCATCTGCTGCTCCTCGAAGATCGACTGGCAGACGAGATAGTAACGGACCAGTTCCTCGATAGAGCCGCGGAAGGATTCCTTCAGCTCGTCCTCATTTTCATATCCCATCTGCTCCAGATACTCATCGAGCGACGCACCTGTGGACTGCAGCTGTGTTTCGACATATCTCATCTGCAGCGTCAGCTGTTCGTCCACAAAGTCGGAAGGCAGTTCTTTGAATTCGGAATTATCGAGAATATATTCGTACAGATACTGCTGCTTGTTCATCTCATACTGATCCTCCCGGATCTTTGTCCGCATATCCTCGACCGAAGTATATCCTTCCGATTCCTGAAGATTTTCCGCAACAAACTCATCCGTCAGCTCCGGCAGAGTCGACTCTTCGATATAATTGATCGTCGTTTCGAAGACGGCATCTTTTCCGTTTACCGCTTCATCGCCGTAATCTTCGGGAAAAGTGACATTGACATCAAAAGTCTCTCCCGGCATATGTCCGACCAGCTGATCGATAAAATCGTCGATATACTGCGTGGTGCCTATCGTGACACTCGTGCCCTGTCCCTGTGTGCTGCCGTTTTCAAATTCAACACCGTCGATGCGGCCCACATAATCGATATTGACCGTATCTCCGTCCGCTACCGCGCGGTCTGTAATCTGCGAGGTTTCAGCATAATTCTGGAGAATGGAATCGATCTGACTCTGAAGATCCTCATCAGATACCGCGATCTCGGCATCCGGAACCTCTATCGCATCATATCCCACCGGTGTGACATAATCCGCCGGACTTATTCCGTCCATCGTCCCGTCCTCTTTCAGACCGACGCTGAAATTGAGTGTATCGCTATCTTCCTGTGTATCTCCGCAGCCGGCAAGCATTCCTGTCATGAGAAATACCGCCAGAACGGCGGAACACAATTTTACCGTTCTTTTTTTCTTCATTCTTTTCTGTTCCTTTTCTTTTTCTCTGACTGAAAATTTATCAATCTATATATTACCATCTTTTTTAAAAAAACTGAACAGAAATTATGACGTAAATTCATGCCGGTCTTTCACTCCGGAGATTCAGATTTCTCTCCGGCAAAGACAGTCGATCATTTTTCCTGCTGCCGGAATACAGGCTCCGCTTCCTCCGCCGTCTTCCATAAAGACAGTGATCACATACTGCGGATCTTCCTGCGGATAAAAGCCGCTGAACCAGCCGTGAACGACACTTCTGCCCGACATGCTGCTCTGAGCCGATCCCGTTTTTCCGCCCGCCTGCGCATCTGTATACTCCTAAATGCGCGAAGCTGTCCCGGAATGCGTCACATCGCACATCATGGAAAGAAGAGAAGCCGCTGTACTCTTCGACATGATCCTCCGTTTTTCCTCCGGCGTCTCAGAGCGGATATCCGCCGGCATCAGATCGTATTTCTCAAGATCCGATTCCGTCTCCTCTGTCAGAATATGAAGCCGGGAAAATACACCTCCGCAGGCGATACTGCGCATCATCGCCGTCACCTGCAGCGGTGTGGCCAGAAGACTTCCCTGACCGATCGAAAGATTGGCGATTCCGCATTCCTCCGTATCCTCCGGCAAATTTCCCGTCAGTTCCGTAATCTGAGGGCAGACATCACAGCCGAACCCCGTCTCAGCGGCTTTTTCGAGAATTTTTTCTCCGCCTGTCTTCATTCCCAGCTCGATGAGCGCACAGTTACAGGAGTCCGCTATCGCCTCACGCAGTGTGATTTTTCCGTGTCCGTTCTCTCCGCCGGTGGAACACCGGACCGTCGTATCTCCGATTTTCACGCTGCCTCTGCACTCAAACACCGTGTCTTCCTCTGCAGTCCCAGCTTCTATCGCTGCCGCCGCTACGACGAGTTTAAATACAGATCCCGGCGGATAGGAAGCGCCTGACAGTCGGTCCGTCAGTTCACCGCCTTCGCTCTCCAGAAAATCCGCGATATCATCCGGACTGTACACAGGATAAGATGCATATGCCAGAATTTCTCCCGTATCGACAGTACTGACGATGATCCCTCCGGGATTGTCTGTCTCTTCGAGAATCTTTTCCGCTTCTCTCTGCAGACCGAGATCGATCGTCGTACAGAATTTTTCCCGTATTTCTCTGTCAGAGACGACACCTCCTCCGAGATAACGGCCTGCCGCATCCCGGTACAGATATTTTCTGACAGATCCTTTTTTCAGTCTTTCATCGAATTTCTTTTCCAGTCCGCACAGACCCTCCTCCTCACCTTCCTCCGACAGTCCTGTATAGCCGAGCAGATGAACAGCTTCCTGTCTGTCGCCGTAACGTTTCCGGCAGGTCACCGCCGTACAGCCGTATTCCGCCGTTATCGCCGCCCGCTGCCTGCTTTCGTCTTCTCCTTTCCAGATATGATACCCCTCTTGTGTCGTTCTGATTTCCTCACAGTCATATCTCTGCAGAACTTTCTTTCCTTTCTCCTTCAGCTTCTGTCCGTCGATATAATAGTAAAGATATGTTTTTCCGCCTGTGATTTCATCACCGTTTCTGTCATAGATTCCCGCCCGTTCCTCCGCTTCCGCAAGCTCCGTCATATGCTGGGCCGACGCCATCACCGCCAGAGAGGAATGTTCTCCCAGCTGCAGAAAGAACAGGCGGACGCATAAAACGGCAAAAACGGATACAAAAAAAAACGCCAGCAGAAAAAGTCTTTTTCCTGAAATGTTTCTGTCTTTCATGATAATATTCTGTACACAAATTCCTTCGTCTATGCCATAATATCTACAGAAAACCCGTAAATCCCGAAAGATCCGCTCCGCAGATACGGGCAGCGGAAGATTCTGAAGGATTACAGTCAGCGCAGATCAGACAGGAGATTTTATCATCATGACATGTTTTCAGCCATTTAAAGCACTCCGGCCCCGTCCGGAATTCGCCCGGCAGGTGCTCTGCCCTCCCTATGACGTTATTTCTGCGGAAGAGGCCCGCAGACTCGCTTCGGATCATCCGTACAGCTTCCTGCACGTCATCCGTTCCGAAGTCGATCTGCCGCAGTCGGATCCTTACAGCGATGAGGTTTATCGCCGGGCTTCCGAAAATCTCAGAGATCTGGAAAAGAAAGGTATCTATTTTACCGAAAAAGAACCTGTCTACTATATATACAGCCAGACGCTGAAAGGACGCACTCAGACAGGAATTGTCGGCTGTGCCTCCATCGATGATTACGAAAACGGAACGATCAAAAAACACGAGGTGACACGGCCGGAAAAAGAGACTGATCGGATCCGCCATTTCGACGCCTGCAGCGCCGATACAGAACCCGTTTTCTTTTTCTTCCGTGACAGAGCGGGAATTTCCGCTGTTCTGAACGGTATCACTTCCTCTGAAACGCCGGAATATGACATAACAGACGGCGACGGCGTCCGCCACTGTCTCTGGCCGGTGTATGACAGAGATACCTGCAGCAGGCTTCTTCCTCTTTTCGACAGTCTGCCTGCTATGTATATCGCCGACGGCCATCACCGGACGGCCTCCGCGGCCAAAGTCGGGCAGAAACGCCGGGCCGCCGCTTCGGGCTATGACGGAAGTGAAGAGTTCAACCGTTTTATGGCAGTCGCCTTTCCTGCAGATCAGCTCGCCGTTTTCGGTTATCATCGTCTCGTCAGAGACCTTAACGGTCTTACCGTGGATCAGTTTCTCGACCGGCTGTCTGCCGTCTGTTCTGTCGAAACGATCCTTTCCGACGATCCCTCACCTGCAGAAAAACATACCTGCTCGATGTATCTCGGAAATGCCTGGTACCGCCTTTCCTTTGATAAAGGCTCTTCTTCCGGAATCATCCCGGACGACGATCCGGTCGCCTCTCTCGATGTATCCCTGCTGCAGGAACGGATTCTCTCTCCGCTGCTGGGCATCGACGACCCGCGGACCGATCCGCGGATCCGTTTTTCCGGCGGAAGTAAAGGCACGGAATGTCTGAAGGACAGTGTCGACAGCGGCGACATGGCTGCAGCCTTTGCGATGTATCCCGTGAGCCTTGAGGAAATCATGAGAGTCGCTGATGCGGGACTCGTCATGCCCCCGAAATCTACCTGGTTTGAACCGAAGCTCGGAAGCGGTCTGTTCGTACACCGCTTCTGACGAAAAGCCGTCCGGCGAAAGATCATTTTCCTTCGCCGGACGGCTTTTTTCTATAATATATTATCTTTTGTCTTTTTTCCGGTTCACTGCTCTGAGTTCACTGCTCTGAAGATATGCCCCGCTTTTTCCACTTCAGCAGAAAAGCGGAATTGATGATGACGAGAACGGAACCCGCATTGTGAACGAGCGCTCCGACGACCGGATTCAGAATTCCCGTAATCGCCAGAATAATAGCCACGAAATTCAGTGTCATGGAAAAAGTCAGATTGCAGCGTATGGTAAACATCATGCGCTTTGCTAAAAGCAGAAGATGCGGAATTTCTCTGATTTCGTCGTTGACGAGAGCGATATCCGCGGCGTCCACCGCAATATCGCTGCCGATACCTCCCATCGCGATTCCCACATAAGCTTTTCTGAGAGCAGGCGCATCATTGATCCCGTCACCGATCATGCAGACTCTGCCGCCTTCCTCCTGCCGCTTTCCGATCCAGTTGAGCTTGTCCTCCGGTAGACAGCCCGAGAGCATCTTTCCGATATGAAGCTGAGAAGCGATATGACGTGCGGCATTTTCATGATCGCCTGTCAGCAGCACCGGAACGACTCCGGCTTTTTTCACTCCGCTGACCGTCTGCTGCGCGTCCTGACGCAGCGTATCGGACAGAGCGATAAATCCCGCCGTCCGGCCTCCGGCTGCGACGAAGATCAGCGTGCATCCCTCCTCCCGGAATGTCTCCGCTTCTTCCGATACCGTCTCCGGCACGGAAATATCTTCTTCTTCCAGCAGCTGAACATTTCCGGCGACAATTTCTTTTCCTTTCACGCTCGCTTTTACTCCGCGGCCCGGCAGCATGACAAAGCTGTCACTCTCAGGAATGCTTTCCGTTCCTCTCTCCTTCCAGCACCGCACGACAGCTTTCCCCAGCGGATGTTCCGATCTCTGTTCGGCAGCCGCGGTATACAGATAAAGTTCCTCTTCGGAAAAAAGGTCTCCGAAAGTCCGGACTGCGACAACCCGCGGCGTTCCGTATGTCAGCGTTCCCGTCTTGTCAAAGGTGATGTCCGACACGACCGACAGCCTTTCCAGCGCATCGCCTTCCCGTACGAGAAATCCGTGTCTGGTTGCGTTTCCTATGGCCGCCATGATCGCGGTAGGCGTCGCCAGAACAAGCGCACACGGGCAGAAGACGACGAGAATGGTAACGGCACGGATAATCTCTCCGCTGATCAGCCAGGTGAGGGCCGCTGCGGAAAGGGCAATGATGACGATCCAGGTGGCCCACCGGTCCGCAATGCCGACAATTTTCGCTTTGCCCGCGTCGGCTGACTGTACGAGACGGATCATCCGCTGAATCGAACTGTCCTCTCCGACCTTTTCAGCCTTCATGTCGAATGAGCCGAACTGATTTACCGTACCGCTGGAAACCTCATCTCCCTCTTTTTTATCGACCGGCAGCGATTCTCCTGTCATGACAGCCTGATCGACAGATGTCTGCCCCGAGAGAATCACACCGTCCACCGGAATCGTCTCTCCGGGAAGAACTCTGACAATGTCTCCGACTCTGACCTCTTCCGCCGGAATCACTCTTTCCTTTGCGCCTTCTATCACACGCGCCGTTCTCGGCGTCAGATGCACCAGCTTTTCAATCCCGGCTCTGGCCCTGGCTACCGTCAGATCCTCCAGCAGCGCGCCGAGCTGCATGATGAAAGCGACCTCTCCTGCCGCAAAATCCTCTCCGATGATGACCGAAGCGATCAGAGCGATGGAGACCAGTACATCAGCCTTGATATCGAACTCCGTCACCAGGCCGATGACAGCTTCGAGAATGATGGGCACTCCGCACAGAATGATGGCGATCCATGCCGGATCAAAAGGCAGAGGCAACAGATCGAAGATGCTTATCAGAAGAGAGATCCCTCCGATCACCAGAAAAATGATATCCCGTCTTACGCCTCCCCATTCCAGAAGACTTTCCAACTTTTCCAAAACAACTCCTCCTCTTCTTGTCCCGTTGTCGCGATTTTTACCGTTTCATTATACCTATAGGGGTATATGTTGTCAAGTGTGTAAAAAGCCTCTTCCGTTTCTCCTGAAATCTCCGGAAAAAGAAAAGCCTTTCCCGCTTTTCATATCAGGAAAGACTTTTTTCTGTTTGTTTTTCAGGGCAGACTGTGATTCGGACCTCATTCAGATCATATTTGCAAATCGCTCCACCGCTTTTGTAAATTTTGCAATCGTTTCATCGGCATCGCCGTTTTCGATTCCGTCTCTGACACAGTGGTTGATATGTCCTTCGAGAACAACCTGACCCACACGGTGCAGCGCGGATTTTGCCGCATTGATCTGTGACAGAATATCCTCACACGGAATATCTTCATCGATCATCCTGTCGATCGCCTGAACCTGACCGATAATCTTTTTCAGCCGGCGATGCAAATTGTCAGAATCCATGCATTGTTTCACTTTCATCACCTCCCCCGGCGTTTATCTGTCGATATGGGAGAGCAGATATGCAAGAGTTCCCCCGATGTCCAGATCATCCGTACTGACGGCTATCGCATCCTCCGCCCGTACCAGAGGATTCAGCTTTCGCGTCATATCACTGTGATCACGCTCCCGAAGGTCTTTCAGTACGGCTTCATATGTCGTCTCCGCACCTTTTTCCTTCAGCTCCGCCAGCCGCCGTTCCGCTCTCGTCTCCAGAGATGCCGTAACATAAAATTTATGAGAAGCGTGAGGCAGAACATTCGTTCCGATGTCCCGGCCGTCCATGACGACGCTCTTCTGAGAGGCAATCCGCCGCTGGATCTCCACCAGCTTGGCGCGGCAGCTCTTCAGCTGCGAAATTTCAGAGGCCGCACGCGAGATTTCCAGCGTTCTGATCCTGTCGCTGACATCTTCCCCGTCCAGAAGGATGCGCCCCTTTACAAAATCGATCTCCGTCTGTGCGAGCATGTCCCCCACAGCGCGGTCATCGTCTGAGGGAATGCCCTCTTTCAGAGCCTTATATGCCACAGCCCGGTACATCGCCCCGGTATCGATATATTCTATCCCCAGCACTGACGCCAGATTTTTTGCCGCCGTGCTTTTGCCGGATCCGCTGGTGCCGTCTATGGCAATCGTCAGATGTTTTTTCTCTGTATTCATTTTTTCTCCTTTTTTCCCGCCTGTTCCCTTTTTTCTGAAATGCCGCAGTTCAGGCCGCAGGCAGCCGTTTCTTTTTCCGATTCTTTTCTCTCCCCGGCATTTTCTCTGCCGGAAGACAGAAATTTTACGGATACCCGGATAACCTACAGCAGGACAATCCCGGCGCACATTCTTCCGGTGACGCCGCCTTCGCGCCGATAGGAATAGAAAAGATCCGGCCTGCAGCATGTGACATATTCTGTCGCAGCGACACTTCCGATCCCTGCCCTCCGCAGAAGCCCGGCGTTAATGCCGGACAGGTCGAGATGATATTTTCCGTTCCCGTCATCGGTACACAGATCTCCGATATCACCCAGAAGCTCTTCAAACGCCCGGACCACTTCGCTTCCGACCTCAAAACAGCATCTGCCGATTCCCGGTCCGATAAAGGCCATCATGTCTTTCTTTTCGGAGCCGAACACCTCACACATCCGCTGCGCTGTCTTCGCTGCAATGTCAGCTGCAGTTCCCCGCCAGCCGGCATGAGCCAGACCGGCGGCATGATTTTCCGGATCGTAAAGCCAGACCGGAATGCAGTCTGCATGCAGGCTGGTCAGAAGAACATTTCCGGCATCGGTGATCAGAGCATCCGTATCGGGAAAAGAAAGCTTCAGCCCCCTTTTTATCCCTTTTTTTTCCTCCGCTTTCACATCCTGCGCCCGGATGCAGGCGATCTGTGCCCCGTGTACCTGATGCGGCACAGCCTCACAGTATCCGTCCTCACCGATAAAATCGAAGAGCATTCTCCTGTTTTCCCCGACGAGCGTTCTGTCGTCTCCCGTGGAAAAGCCCATGTTGAGCGAGGCGTAAGCACCGCTGCTTCTTCCTCCGTTTCTCGTCGAAAAGAAAGTTCTCACCGGGTATTTTTCCTCCAGCCCGGCCAGACGCAGATATTCCGCTCCGCTGTCCGCCTTTGCTTTCTGAAATATTTCGCTGCTCATCTTTTTCCTCCGAAGATTTTTTACAGTCCGCGCTTTGCACCTACAAAAAGCGTGCCCACCGGCTCTCCGCGGACGATATCGTACAGCGCAGCCGGATTTTTTCCGTTCGTAATCGTCACATCCGTTCCCTGGGCCGTAGCGAGTCTGGCGGCTTCGAGCTTCGTTCTCATTCCGCCCGTTCCTCTGCGCGAGCCGGCACCGCCCGCCAGCTTTTCCGTCTCCTCATCGATGACAGTGACACGTTCGATGAGCTTTGCATCCGGATGAAAGCGCGGATCGCTGTCGAAGAATCCGTCGATGTCAGAAAAAATGACCAGCCTGCCGGCGCCGCACAGCACGGCGACTACGGCGGACAGCATATCGTTGTCGCCGAACAGCCGGTCCTCCGATTCTATTTCCTTATAGCTGACCGAATCGTTTTCATTTACGACCGGTATGATGCCCATCTCGAGCAGAGTATTGAAGGTGTTCGTCAGATTCTCCTTTTTTTCTTCCATTTCGATGTCCTCGGCATTCAGAAGAATCTGTGCGATCGTCTTGTCATAGTCGTCAAAAAATTTATCATACAGATACATGATACTGCACTGGCCCACTGCAGCGGCCGCCTGCTTCATACGCAGCGTCTCCGGATGCTTTTCCATGCGCATTTTATTCGCTCCCACCGCAATCGCTCCGGAAGAGACCAGTATGATCTCATAGCCCATGTTCTGCACGTCGGACAGAACACAGGCCAGCCTGTCGAATGCGCGCAGATTGTTTTTTCCCGCTTCGTTTGTCAGCGTGGAGGTTCCTACTTTTACGACGATTCTGTTTGGATGTAATCTCATTTTTCTCCCTCATTTTTATGATTCAGTTTTTCAATCTCACGGAT
>CALXIZ010000083.1 GCA_944388495.1 uncultured Clostridia bacterium
CAATCAGACTTTCAGACTGAAAAAACAGAAGAACAGATGACGAATAGAAATCAGGGAATAAAATCTCAAAGACAGTAAAATTTCAGGAAAAATCCGATCTTTTCCGCGGCGCCGGTCAGGACATCCCCTGTGCCGCTGCCGGAAAGGATTTTTCCGGTGTATATCTGGTTTGACAGTGGTTTACACAGAACGGGACGGAAAACATCCGCCCCGTCTGTTTTTTCTCAGTATTTTTTCAGAACGGCCGCTTTTTTCAGCGGTCTTTTTCAGCTGATCACTTCATACATGGAAGCCGCCAGTTCTTTATTCGTATGATCCGACAGCATCAGAACCCGTACTTTCAGCTCTCCGTTTCCGAACTGCAGTAGAATGATATCTCCCTCTTTCACATCGCTGCCCGGCTTTGCCGGTCTGTCGTTGATCCAGACTCTTTCCTGCTCGCACGCTTCCTTTGCCAGCGTCCGCCTCTTGATCAGGCGGGAATTCTTCAGAAATTTATCGATTCTCATGCCCATTGCGACATTTCTCCTTTCCGTTTTTTTACACACAAAAAGCGGCTCGAAAAAGCCGCTTTTTTCTGTATCTTATCTGCTCTGCAGAAAGCTGTCTGTCAGACCGGACGCCCCGTAACCGACCGGTCCGGCATGACTATCTGTTCACAGAATCCTTCAGTGCCTTTCCGGCCTTGAATACCGGAGCCTTGGAAGCTGCAATCTCAATCGTCTCGCCCGGCTTTCTCGGATTTCTTCCCTGACGTGCCTTGCGTTCTCTTGTCTCAAAAGTTCCAAAGCCGATTAACTGCACTTTATCTCCTGCCACGAGAGCTTCCTCAACACATGCGACGAACGCGTTGACGGCTGCCTCGGAATCTTTCTTTGTAAAGCCAGTCTTTTCCGATACACTGGCGATTAATTCTGCTTTATTCACGAAATAACCTCCTTGATAAACCTTTTCTTCCTGAAGCCCTGCGGACAACAGGCGGTAAAGCATTCAGATATACAGATGTCCTGCATATTGTATAGATATTTTTACACGTAACATTGTGTTTGTCAATGTCTTCATCTTTTTAACCGCAAAATTTCCACGATCTTCGAGCCTTTCGGCAGTCTTTCGATTTCTTCCGCCGTAATTCCCTTCAGCTTCAGAATCAGTGCCGCATATATGAATACGCCGCACAGAATGGAAACCAACGTCGAAATCGTATTGCCCGCCGCCAAAGACATGAGATGATACACTCCCCACACGACAATTCCCATGGCCACGGCCGATACGACCGGTTTTCCGTAAGTCATGGCAAACGCCGCTCTGCAGCCTGTATACTTTCTCACCGCAATGAGGTTAAGAATCGTCGCTGTCAGATAAGCCGCAGCCGTACCTGCCGCAGCACCTTTTACATTGACTGACGGTATTCCCGTCAGCGCATAAGTCACACCGACTTTTACGACAGCTCCCAGCGCCAGATTGACTACCGGAATGACCTGTTTTCCGATTCCCTGCAGAATGCCGGTCAGCGTCTGAACGAGGGAAAGGAAAATCGATCCGAGCGCCAGAATCATGAGACTTTCGGCCGCATTGACCGCACTTTCCTGCTGCGCCGGATACAGCAGCAGCATGATCGGCTGTGCCAGGACCATCAGGCCGACGGCACACGGCATGCCCACCAGCATGGCGGTGCGTATTCCGAATGTCGCGTTATACTGCAGAAATTCCGTATCCTTCGAACGGTGAGCCGCCGCTACGGCCGGAACGAGACTCATGGCGATAGACTGTGTCAGCACCTGAGGCAGATTGATCAGCGGCGTCGCAAAGCCTGACAGCTGACCGTACAGACTGTTGGCTTCGGCGCCGGTATATCCGGTCTCCACCAGACGGCGCACCACGATAAGAAGGTCGATATTGCTCATGATCGGCATGATGGCCGCTCCGATCGTCACCGGTACTGCGATGATGATAATACGTGACAGAATCCTGCCCGCCGGTTCTTTTTCATCGGAGACAGAATTTCTGCAGTTCTCCAGGATACCTCTTCTCCTCTTCAGAAACAGAATAAAAATCCCGATCAGACCGCATACCGCTCCGATCGCCGCTCCGGAAGAAGCGCCCGCCGCAGCGAATTTCAGACCATACGGCAGGAGCAGCAAAGCGAGAGACAGGCCGCATACCACGCGGAACAGCTGCTCGATGACCTGTGAGGAAGCTGTCGGCGTCATATCCTGAAGTCCCTGGAAATATCCCCGGAATGCCGCCATCATCGGAACAAAGAGAAGAGCCGGAGCGATCGCCCGCATGGAATAGACGGCTTCCGTCTCTCCTTTCATAATCTGTACGATATAGGGAGCCCCGAAAAACAGCAGCATGCTTGTGACGATTCCCAGCCCGAGCAGCAGCTGAAAGGACAGCCGGAATACGCGGTACGCCTCCGAATGATTCCCGATGGCTGTCCGCTCCGAAACCAGTCTGGCGATCGCCGTCGGAATACCCGATGTGGAGAGCGTCAGAAGCAGGACATAAATAGGATAGGCAGTCTGGTAATATCCCATACCTGTATCGCCTATGATATTGGCCAGAGGAATACGGAAAAAAGCGCCGAAAACCTTGACGATGAGCCCTGCAATTCCGAGAATGACCGCTCCCTTGAAAAACGATTTTTTTGTCATTTTCTTTTCCGCTTTCTTTTTCTTCTTTTTTTCCGGAAAACCGGCAGCAGAAAATCCGTTTCCGGTTTTTCCGGATCTCAGAACAGAATCATATGATCCCGTGCCGCATCGTCTTACAGCGCGGCAAGAATTTTCGCACAGGCGTTTTCCGTCTCCGCCATCGTCTTTTCAATATCGATCGTCAGGAATTCACCGTCGCGGTAGAGCACTCTGCCGTCCGCCATCGTCAGCACTACATCACTGCCTGACGCAGAATAGACGATGTTATTGACCAGATCATGAACCGGCCTCATATGCGGACGGCTGATATCGAGCACTGTCAGATCCGCTTTTTTTCCGACAGCGAGAATACCACAGTCTTCTCTTCCCTGAGAGAGCGCGCCTGCGCGCGAAGCCGCATAAAGTGTCTGTGCCGGCGTGATTACAGTCGGATCACTCTGTCTTTCTTTATTGAGAAGAGCAAAAAATTTCATCTCTTCGATAAAGTTCAGACTGTTGTTGCTGGCGACACTGTCTGTTCCCACAGCGACGCGCACGCCTCCGGCGAGAAGAGCCGGTACATTACAGATTCCGCTGGCCAGCTTGAGATTGCTGACAGGACAGGAGGCCACTGTCACGCCTTTCTCACGGAAAATCTCCACGTCCTCTTCCTCGACCCACACACAGTGTGCCGCCGTAGCCGGTACATCAAAGGCTCCCACATCGCAAAGCAGACGTGCCGGCGTCTTTGCGTACTTCTTTTTGCAGTTTTCATGTTCGTCCTTCGTCTCTGATACGTGAACGTGCATATTGACTCCGTATTTTTTTGCGAGATCCGCGACGTCCTGCATGCTCTGAAGTGTATTAGTATACTCCGCATGGATGCTGGCATCGATGCGAATTCTTCCGTCTGCCGCTTTGTGGCAGTTTCTGATCAGAGCCTCCGCTTCTCTGTAGCTGTCGCTGTTCTTTACACTGCCCTCCGTAAAAGAAGTGATGCTTCTGGAGATATTCGCCTTGGCGCCGCTCTCCTCCACCGCGCGCACCATCGCATCGCAGAAATAATACATATCGCTCGACGATACGATTCCGAACTGAAGCGACTCGGCCATCGCCAGAAGCGTGGCATAATAGACGGCGTCATCGTACAGCCTGTCCTCAAAGGGAAAAATCCGGGTGTTCAGCCAGTCCTGCAGAGAGAGATTTTCTCCGTAGCCTCTCATGAGTCCCATGGGACTGTGAGCATGCGCATTATAAAACGCCGGCATGAGAAGTTTTCCGCTGCCGTCATAAATTTCCCCGAAGTTTTTTTCCGGCATTTCTTTTCCGATATAGGAAATTATTTTCTTCTCTACGCCGACGTTGACGTCTCTTTCGATTTCAAAATTTTCGTTCAGAATTGAAATATTTTTAAATAACATATCACCTGCTCCTTTTCGCATAATTTTACCACACGAAGATCAAATTGCAAGAAAATAGATTTTTACACAGCCCGGTGTATATTTTTCCTCAAACGGCAGACAATATCAGAACATACAGAATAATATCAACGTCAGCAGCAGCCGCTGCCAGGAGGAAACAGACTATGAAAGCAACCGGAATTGTCAGGAGAATCGATGACCTCGGACGCGTCGTCATCCCGAAGGAAATCCGCCGTACGCTCCGTCTCAGAGACGGAGATCCCATGGAAATATACACAGATCGCGGGGGAACCGTAATCCTGAAAAAATATTCTCCCATCGGAGACATGACGGAATTCGCTGCGGAATTCGCCGAATCCGCGCGCAGTGTGCTCGGAAGTACGGCGCTCGTCACGGATACCGATCAGATCATCGCCGTATCGGGCAATTCCCCCTTCCGAGATCTGAAAGACAGAAAGATCAGCCGTGAACTCTCGGGGCTCCTCGACAAGAAAAACAGCGTTCTCATCAGAGACGGCCGGCAGACGTACCATATTGCGGAGGACGACCGCTGCAGCGAAAGCTGCCGTTCACAGATCGTCGTTCCGATCATATCACAGGGCGACATGATCGGTTCCGTCATTCTTCTGTCCACGGAAAATACGCTCGGCGATACCGAGCTGAAAGCCGCAGAGGTGGGAGCCGCCTTTCTCGCCAGACAGATGGAACTGAACTGATACAAAAACCGCGCCGGAACAGAGCGCGGTTTTTTTCAGTATTTTTTCCAGGTTGCCGGCATCAGAAGCAGGAGGACAGGAAAAATTTCGAGTCTTCCGGCCAGCATATTAAAACAGAGAACATATTTCGAGAACGGAGAGAAGAATGAAACATCCCCCGTCGTGCCCACGCTGCCGAATCCGATTCCCACATTGCTCAGCGCCGCGATGGCTGCCGAAATGGCCGTCGACAGGCTGTCGCTGTCCAGCGACAGCAGGACAGCCGATACGATCAGAACCATCATATAAATTGTAACGAAGGCGTGAACATCGGATATCGTCTCTTTGCTGATATTTTTTCCGTCCATTTTGATGCTTTTGACGCTTCTCGGGCTGGACAGACGTCTCAGATTTGCAAAAGCTGTCTTCGCGAGTATGACGATTCGGGATATTTTCAGGCTCCCGCAGGTGGAACCCGCGCAGGATCCCACGATGGCCAGAAGCAGCAGCATGATCTTCGGATACAGAGGCCATATCGTATAGTCTGTGACAGAGAACCCCGTGGACGTCATAAACGCTGCCGTCATGAAGGCCGAATAGATGATGCTTTCCTCCGCAGAACCGTAGATATGATATACCGACAGAGCGATCGTCGCCGCCGCCAGGAAAAACAGCAGAAAATAAATGCGGACCTCAGTCTTGCGGAAGACCTCCTTCGGTTTTCTCATCAGCAGCAGAAAATAGACATTGAAGTTGAGTCCGAAAAGAACCATGAAAACGGTGATCACCGCATAGATATAGCTGCTTCCGTAAACCGCCACGCCTTCGGTGTGGGTGCTGAAGCCTCCGGTGCCAGCTGTGGACATCGCATACAGAAGGCTGTCAAATACCGACATCCCTCCCAGTTTCAGCAGAACCGCCTCGATCAGTGTCAGCGAAATATAGATGAGATAGAGAACGGAAGCGGAAGACTGCATCCGCGGCATGATTTTCGATACAGAAGGCCCGGAGCTTTCCGCCCGCAGCAGGTGTATGGTATTTCCCGCTCTCAGCGGCAGCACCGCCAGCATGAAGACGAGTATTCCCATCCCTCCGAGCCAGTGAGACAGACTCCTCCAGATCAGAATACAGCGGCTCAGTTTCTCTACGTTTGAAACGACAGTAACGCCGGTGGTCGTAAAACCGGAGACGCTTTCAAACAGAGCATTCGTAAAAGACGGAATTTCTCCGGACAGATAAAAGGGAAACGCGCCCGCCAGACTGATGAGAATCCAGGAAAGTCCTACGATAACGAATCCCTCTCTGGCTCTCAGCCTGTCCGGATTGGCGTTGAGACGCACCAGAAGCATTCCGGCCGCAAAGGTAAACGCCGCTGTCACCGCAAAGGAAAATCCCGTCTTTTCTCTGTAAACAGCCGCCGTCAGAAGAGGAAGCAGCATAAACAGGCTTTCGATCATCAGTATATTTCCGAGATTGTGAAAAACTGTGCGATAATTCATTCCGTGATCACCTCAATATATCCTCCAGTGCGTTCAGGCCCCTGTTCGTCGTAACGACGATAACAGTATCTCCGGATTCGATGGTATCGGATCCTCCCGGAATGATGATTTCACCGCCGCGGTTGATCGTTCCGATCAGCGTATTGCTCTGCAGAGACAGCTCCGCCAGAGGAATTCCGATCAGAGGAGAACTCGGTTTTACAGAAAACTCCAGTGCTTCCGCCTTGTTGTTCACAATCCTGCAGAGCGTCTCCACATTGGAGCCATAGGAGTTCTGCATCGCTCTCACATAACGGATGATATTTTCCGCCGCGATCAGCACGGGAAAAAAGACGCTTCCCACCTTCAGCTGAGATACCACATTGGTAAACGGAATCCTCGTGACTTTTGTCAGCAGTTTCGCATCCGATACACTCCCCGCGTAAAGACTCATCATGATATTTTCCTCGTCGAGACCTGTGAGCGCGGCAAAGGCATCCGCTCTTTCTATTCCGATTTCGATCAGAAGCTGCTGATCGGTACCGTCACCGAAAAGAACATCTGCTTTCGGCAGCAGATCCGCGAGCTGCCGGCACCGGTCCATATTATTTTCGACGATCCGGACCGCAACATCTGATGCGATCAGCTGTTTGGCCAGATAATAACCGATTCTTCCGCCTCCGACGATAATGATGTCACGTACGGTATTTTTTCTCATCCCGATCTGAGAGAGAAACTTCGGAATCTGAGAGGCGTCGCCCACAATGCTGATCTTGTCTCCCGCATGGATTTTAAAGTTTCCGGAAGGAATATAGACTTCTCCGTCATCGCGCTCCACCGCGCAGACCAGGATGCGCTTCCGGAACTTCGAGACGTCTCTGAGTTTCATGCCCGCCAGAGGAGAGCCCTCTTCGATTTCAAACTGAAGAATTTCGACTCTTCCCTTGGCGAAGGTGTCGACCGTGATCATCGACGGAAATTTGAGAATTCTCGACATCTCCAGCGCGCAGGCGAGTTCCGGATTTATCGAAAGACTCAGGCCGAGATCGTCTTTTACCAGTGACATAACGTCGATATATTCGGGATTTCTCACCCGGGCGATCGTGTTGCGGGCGCCTACCCGCTTGGCAATCAGACAGGCAAGCAGATTCAGCTCGTCCTCCGCCGTGGCGGCGATCACGAGATCGGCATCGTCGACTCCTGCCTCCTCCAGCACGGGGACAGTCGCTCCGTTGCCGTGAATTCCCATGATATCCAGACGGTCGACTACATTCTGAACCCGGGATTCATTTTTATCGATGATCGTGATCTCGTGATTCTCCCTCGTCAGCTGTTCGGCGAGTGTCCTGCCCAGCTTGCCGCTCCCGATAATAATAATTTTCATCTTCCCGGCCTCAGTTCCAGCAGTTTCTGTTTCAGTTCCTCCTCCAGTCTGACCAGCTCCGCTTCCGCGGCACGTCTTCTGTCCGCACCCTCTGCCTGGATTTTCCGCACCTCGTCCAGCGTTTCGATCAGAGAGCGGTTTGTCTCCTGCAGCGTCTCGATATCCACGATGCCCCGCTCCGATTCTTTTGCCGTTCCGATCGTACTCATTTTCAGTTTTTCCGCGTTCCTGCGCAGAAGCTCATTCGTCGTATCGGTGACGGCACGCTGAGCGCGAATCGCCTGTTCGGAGTGGATCAGTCCCAGAGTGAGCACCATCTGACTCTTCCACAGAGGTATCGTATTCACAAGCGTCGTCTGAATACGCTCCGCCATCGTCACGTCATTATTCTGAACCAGGCGTATCTGCGGCGCCATCTGCAGAGCTACCGCCCTCGTCAGTTCGAGGTCATGCAGTTTTTTTTCAAACCGGCTGCAGGCCTCAGCGAGATCATTTGCCTTCTGTGAGTCCTCCGGCAGTCCCGTGTTCTTCGCCTTCTCCACCAGGAGAGGAAGGTCTTCTCCCTGAACTTCCGCCAGTTTCTGCTTTCCTGCAGCGATATACATGGAAAGCTGACGGAAATTCGCCAGATTTACGCCGTACATCTGATCCAGCATGGCCGCATCCTTCGTCAGTGTGATCTGATGACCCTCCAGTATTTCCGCGATCCTGTCCACATTCACTTCCGCTCTGTCATATCTGCTCCGCAGAACGGCAATTCGGTCTTTTCCCCGGCGGAACAGACCGAACAGGCCCTTTTTTTCTTCTTCGGCATCGAAGCCCTTCAGTTCCATGACGAGATCGCCGATCATATCGCCCACCTCGCCCAGATCTTTCGTTCTGACCTTAGACAGCGCCATTTCGGAAAAGGAAGCGATTTTCTGCTGTGCATCCGCCCCGTAATTCAGAATCTGTCCCGTATTTGTGATATCGATCTTTTTTTTGAATTCATCGATCGCTTTCTGTTCCTCAGGAGAAAAGCGCACTTCCGGCGCCTCTTTTTTCTCTTCCGCTTCTTTCTTTTCCCCTTCGGCCGGGAGCTGCTCTTCAAACGGGTCCAGTGTGAGCGTCGGAACTGTCCCGCCCGCAGAATCCGCGCTGTACATATCCGCCCCGCTTTCCGTATTTTTTCTGATATCCGTCAGATCGCTCATGAAATTCCTCCCTGTAACTGTCTGTTCTCTTACAGTATTCTTTCATATTTTATTATTTTATCATACCGTTTCCGCTCCTTAAAGACAAAATCCGCCCTGACGCGCGGCGTCCGGACTGCCGAAGACAGAGAAAATTCTCCCCCGCCGTACACACATTTTTCCGTCCTGCCGGTTTGCAGTCCGTCACAGAATCCGGCGGTACGTCATATAATGATTGCGATAGCAGAGAAAGGAGCTGACCTATGCCTTACGATACCCGCGAGCTTTTCGCCAGGCTCATACAGTGCGAAGCAGGCGGAGAAGGAGTCACCGGGATGATGGCGGTCGCCACGGTGATCATGAACCGGGCGGACGCCACCGTCGGAGAATTCGCCCGGGTCAGTCAGGGAGGCAATGTGCGCAATATCATACTGCAGGAAAATCAGTTCACCTGCCTGAAAGAAATCGTCGGCGGCGTATATAACAGTCAGAACATCTATAATATGTCGCCCACCGATGTGCATTTTGAAATTGCCGACTGGGCGCTCAACGGCGGACGGCTTTCCGACGTCGGAGAATCTCTTTTTTTCTACAGCCCGAAGGGAGGAGACTGTCTCGCATTTTTTCCGACGCAGGTCGGCGTCATCTATAACAGAATCGGCGATCACTGTTTTTATATCCCGACAGTTCTTTATGCAGAGACATGACAGCAGAAGAAAGGATGGTATTTTATGGCTGAAAATCAGACAGACGCGACAAAATCCGCGAATACTGCTCAGACTCCGCTCAACAGCACGATGCCCAACTTTACCGAATCGGAATCTTTCACATCTTCCACTCCGCCCGGTACCGGTCCGGATATCAACACGCTGGGACCCAGTGCCGGCCAGTTTCAGAATTCCAATCCCGGTACCTGGATCGTGCAGGTTCCGCGCAACCGCCTGCTGCCGGACGGTTATACGGAAATTCTCGATGTCTACAATATTCAGTATCTGAACGGTTATCTGCGCACACAGATCGGCAATTACGCCGCCGTGCACACTCTCGTGGGAAACAATATCACCGAGACGAGAGAGGGAATTCTGATCGCCGTCGGCGTCAATTACGTCATTCTCAAGACGCCCGATACGGAAGACACGGTCATCATCGATTATTACACTATAAAATCCGTCGATATCTATGCATGATCCGACGGATTTCTCACCCTGTATTATTCTGTTCCGGCCGCAGCCTCCGGCATTCCGTTCACACGTATCGGATCATCCGAAAAAAGGACGGCTGCGGTTCTGTGTGATTTCACACGGTTTCCGCGGTCCGTCCCTCTGACTTTCCGGCTTTTTTATCTCTTCTCTGAAATTTCCCCTCTGAAATAATATTTTTCGCTCTTCTGTTTTGCTCCTCTGTACGATCTTTTACAGTATCGTCCTGCGCTATCCCGCCATTGCCCCTGTCAGAATCAGTGCGGACGATACTATCGACAGAATTCCCAAAACCCCCATGATAACGGAAAAATAGGCCGGAACTTTTTTTCTCACAGCAGCTGAAAATATCAGAACGGCTGCTCCCAAAAAGATCCCCACAATACAGACCGGTATGATTACAGACGGCATATCTCTGTCCTTTCCTCATTTTGCGCTGAATCATCCTCGGCCTTTTGCGGCTCTTACTCGAGATTCAGCTTATTCTTCAGGCAATAGTTTGTGATAAAGAATAATATAGCACACTTTGCCAGATAATAGACAGCTATTATCGTCGTTCCCGCATAAATAGCCGTGTTTACCGATGTGCTGAACAGCGTCATCAGCACGCCGTCCGGAATGAACGTTCCCGTCGACCACGTCAGAAGAGATACGATCAGCTGGAAAATGATGCTGAGAACGATGTAGGCTGCAAAGCTGCACAGGATTTTATACCTGTTCTGCGTCTGCCCGACCGACATGGCCGCATAAAGCTGAAGAATTTCGGAAGCGGTCATCAGGAGCAGAATCACAATGCTCATGATGATAAGATACGCCCCGTCAAAACCTATGTGCGGCAGGACTTCCATAAGATCCGTCCAGAACTCTCTGAAAAAATCCATTGAAATTTCTTTCATCGCCAGCGTCGATAAGATGAGAATCGAAAGGAAGACGACGATGACGCTGGCGAAGGTCCACACGACAGACACCAGAAGCTTCGATGCGATATGCTGCCAGCTTCTGACCGGCAGCATGTTCATGAGATAGCCTTCGTTCTGAAGAAGATTTTTCCAGAATCGCTGTATGATCATCAGGAACGTCACCACTAAAACGGCACAGATCAGCATTCCGTACAGAAAGATGAGAATGAGGCTCGATATTCCCGTAGCAAAATTCACATCCGGTGCGTTAAAAGAATTCAGGCCGAAGATCAGTCTGCAGACACATGACAGGATAATCAGCGCCAGATAAAGAATTCCAAGCGTCCTGCCCGTCGCTTTAAATTCGTACTTTGTGAGTTTCTTTAGCATCTGAAAACCTCCCTGAAATATGCATCCACCGATTTGCCTTCCTGCTCGCGGATTTCGTCCACCGGTCTGCAGAGCTGAATCTGTCCGTTCTGTATGAAAATCACATCGTCGAGCACCTTTTCCACATCTGCGATCAGATGGGTGGAAATGATGACGGATGCGTCTTCATTATAGTTTGTAATGATCGTATTGAGGATATAGTCTCTCGCCGCCGGATCGACTCCTCCGATCGGCTCATCCAGAAGATAAAGCTGTGCCTCTCTGCTCATCGCAAGGATCAGCTGAACCTTCTCTTTCGTCCCCTTGGAAAGCGTCTTCAGACGCGCTCTTGTGTCGATATCGAGCCGCTTCAGCATTCCGTCCGCCTTTTCCGCGTTAAAATCCCCGAAAAAGTCGGAAAAGAAACGGACGAGATTTTCCACACTCATCCATGACGGAAGATAATCTGTCGCCGGCAGAAAAGAGACGATCTTTTTCGTCTCCGGTCCCGGCCGGTGACCTCCGATAAGAAGTTCCCCCTCCGACGGTACGATCAGTCCGTTCGCTATTTTCATGAAAGTCGTCTTTCCGCTTCCGTTCGGTCCGAGCAGACCGATAATCCGCCCGCGCGGAATATTCATGTTGATTCCGGAAAGCGCGGAAAGGTGAGCATAATTTTTGCTCAGATTCCGGCAAGTCAGAATATTTTCATTCATCATAAACATCTCCTGTCCCCGCTTAAAAAGCTTCCTTTTTCATTTTTTCTCTCATCAGGCCGTCTCCTGTGTTCCGTCAGAAACGGACACATCGGATGTCCTGACCGTTTCTTCTTTTCCACCCGTTTCGGATCTGCGGATCAGTTCGATGACTTCATCTCTTCCGATTCCCAGATCCTTCATCTTCCGCAGAAATTTCTCCACTTCGCCTTCTGCCAGACTTCTGCGCGCGGAAGCTATTTTTTCCTCATCTTCCGTCACAAAACGTCCGCTGGTGCGCACGGCGTAGATCAGCCCTGTCCTTTCCAGTTCAGCCAGCGCCTTCTGCATCGTGTTCGGATTGACAGATGCTTCATTTGCCAGTTCCCTGACGGACGGGAGTCTGCTCCCCGGCTGATAGATACCGGAAATGATACACATTCTTATCATCTCAGCCAGCTGTGTGTAGATCGGTCTCTGGTTATCAAAATTCCATTCCAAATTCTACCCCCCCCGCTTTGTATTACTGTATTATTGTTCTGCGTGTCTAATACAATAATACATATAGTCTCATATCCTGTCAAGCAGAAAATAAAAAATCACCGGATTCCCGCACAATAAAAAAGAGACGCTCTGAAAACCGCCCGTACGGCTGCAGGCCGCAGAAGGGCAATTTCAGAACGTCTCGCCCGACTTCCGTCATCCGCTGAGATGATTTTCCGTCAGATTGCCATATTTATATTTTCCGTCCGTTTTTTCCGCATCACCGGACTTTATGTCTAAGCCGCTTCCGCGATATTCTCACAGAAGTTCATCAGAATCTGAGCCACTTCCGCTCTCGTCGCCGTGCCTGCCGGATCGAGAATGCCGTCGCCTCTGCCGCTGATCAGACCGCTTCCTACGGCCCATTCCACAGCTTTTTCCGCATACGCGCTGACAGAGGACGCATCGGCAAAGCCGGCAAGACCGCCGGATGCAGCGAGGGAATATCCTTCACAGGCCGCATAGCGGTACAGCACAGCCGCCATCTGTTCCCGGGTAATATCATCGTCCGGCCCGAAGGTTCCGTCTCCGTATCCGTTGACGATACCGTTTTCGTCAGCCCAGTTTACCGCGTCTTCATACCAGGAGCCGCTCTCCACATCGGAAAAGTCTCCGTCAGCCGCTTCCGGAGAGCCGTCGAGACGGTAGAGAATCGTGACCAGCATCGCCCGGCTGAGCTTATCCGCCGGCGAGAACAGCGTTTCCGACGTGCCGTTCATCAGGCCGTTTTCCACGGCATACTGCACCGCACCGGAAAACCAGTCATCCGAAGAGACATCCGCAAAATAACCTGTCTCCGGTTCGCCGGAAGGCTCCTCTGCAGGAGGCTCCTGTTCAGGCGGATTTTCTTCCGGAGTCTGATTATCATCCGGCTCTTCTCCTCCGGCAGGATCATTTCCCGTGCCTTCCGGAGGATTCACTCCCGGATCGGACTGATCCGGATCATCCGCCTGTGCGCCGTAATATTCCGCCAGGAAGGACGGAATCTGATCATCCTCCTGCATCAGACGGTAGCGGAAATGGATTTCCCCGTCGATACCGTCCGTCGACCGGTTGAGATCGAGCTGTCTTTCGAGTTCTGCCGTTCCGTACCATACATCGCCGGCGCTTGTGGCCTGTGCCGAGCGGTAATCGGCCATGCCGATATAAAGATCCACATCGGTATCCGCCAGAATATCACTCCACCATTCTGCCAGAACGCGGTAGTCGGCGGCTGAATATCCGATATTCCAGTAAATCTGAGGAGCCAGATAGTCCACGATTCCCGCCCTCGCCCAGTAGACGGAATCGGCGTAATACATGCTGTAATGCTCCGCTCCTCTGGTGGCGCTGCCTTCCGGCAGCGTCGTATTGTTCGCCCAGATTCCCGAAGGACTGACTCCGAAGGAGAGATCCGGATCGGCCGCATGCAGCTGTGTATCGAGCATGCGGATCAGCTGATTGACATTGTCGCGTCTGAAGTCCCCGATGTCGTCAAAAGCCGCGCCGTACAGAGCATAAGAATCCGCATCGTCAAAATTCTGTCCCGGATAAAAATAATCGTCCAGATGAATGCCGTCCACGTCATAGTTCCGGACGATTTCCAGCGCTCCTTTTACGACCAGCTCTCTGACCTCAGGCAGAGCCGGATCGTAATAGTAGTTTCCTTCGTACTTCACGAGCCAGTCCGGATGCTGTTTTGCCGGATTGTCCGCCGCAAGAGAAGCATATTCCGTCTCTCCGCTGCGCGTCACTCTGTACGGATTGATCCATGCGTGAAGCTGCATTCCTCTCTGATGAGCTGCGCTTACCCAGTATTGCAGAGGGTCAAATCCGTTCGCCGGAGCGACGCCCTGTGTTCCCGTCAGATAGCGGCTCCACGGATAGTAATCCGAATCATACAGTGCATCCGATGACGGACGTACCTGCAGGAATACTGCGTTCATTCCCATGGCTTTCGCATCGTCGAGAATTTCATCCGCCTGCTGCATCAGAGCTTCTGCATCTGTCGTACAGCTTTCCGGATAGTCCAGAGCGTAGACGGTGGATACCCAGATTCCTCTCATCTTGTCCTTCGCCGGAGCGGATTCCCCTGCGTAGACCGATGACAGCAGCGTCATCATGACAGTCGAGGCGATGAAAACCACGAGAATAACGACAGCCGTCACCGTGATCAGTCTCTTTCTTTTCTCCTGATAAGCTTTTTTCTGTTCTTTTTCTCCCATTTCTTCCTTCCTTTATCTGATCCGCCGTCACATTTCTTCTATGACGGCTCCCTTCAGCATTTCCCGGCCGTTCTGTTCTATGAAGTCCAGCGCTTCCCGGCCGCATACATCCACGAGTGTCTTTACCGCTGTTCCCAGATCAGGCGGTCTCCACTCACAACCGTGGCAGTCGGAGCCCAGCACGTGAATCCTGTGTTCCTCAAACAGAGGTCTGTAGAACCGGATATTCTTCGGACTATTCAGATAGATCGCATTCATCTGTATTTTTACCGGCATTTCGTAATAGTGACGGATATAGTCTTCTTTTGTAAAAGTGTGAAAATACCTGTCGATATGCGGCAGAACAGGTGTCAGGCCGGAATGGAGCGCGATATCATCTATCGTCTTGACGACCGATTCCGACCAGGGGATAAAGGGCATCTCCGTCATGATATACTTTGTCCCGGTGATACAGAGTTCCGGAAGATAGTCCCAGTGATTCATTCCCGGAATATATTCGATCTCCGCCCCGAGAATCACCTTCGGAATCTCTTTTCTGTCCTCGTCCGTCAGGGCTTCGCGGATTTCGTCCAGCCGGTCCCGCCGCTCCTGCAGAAATGTCCGGATGTTATGCTCTCCGAGACGGAAGTGAGGGGTAAAGACCATCGTGTCGATCCCCTGACGGTAACTCATTTTCATCATTTTGATGGATTCTTCCACACCGTGCGATCCGTCATCGATATCATGAAGTACATGCGAATGAAAATCGATCATAAAAATGCCTCTTTCACATTTCTTTCCGGCGTCCCGCCCGGTGCGGGACGCCCTGTCTGCAGCCCCGCCGCTTTTTTCGTCCCGGCTATTCGATATCCGACAGGACGATCAGCATAGTGCCGCGCTCCGCGGTGATGATCGCCGCGGATTCTGTAAATTCATTGCTCACGCCGATCGGATAGGTATTCGTGAGCACCGCATCTTTCAGCGGATATTTGACGCCTCTGAGTGTCACACCGTGCACCTCGCTGTCCATGGCAAAGACAGACAGCCAGCGCCAGTATCCCTTTTTTACCATAATCGAATCATCTTTGATAGCGAAAATCTGATGATGTTCATCTATCAGATGGCAGATCGCCCCGTTTTTCGCCGCAAAGGCGGTGAGAGAGATATTCGCAAGCGTGTGATCCATTCTTCCTCCCAGTCCGCCGACGATCATGATATCGCTGTAGCCCCGGTGCATGGCTTCTTTGAGAGCCAGCAGCGTGTCCGTATCGTCCTTTTCCGGAACGGCACGGACGATTTCCATGGACGGATTCAGAATCCCGTCAAAGGAATCAAAATCGCTCACCAAAAGATCCGGAACGATTCCGGCCTTGACCGCATGCAGATAACCGCTGTCACAGGCAATGATAAAATCCGCGTTTTTAAAATTCGACGGAAAAAAACAGTTCGGTGCTCCCGATATAATCAGACATCTGTTTGTCATCCCATCCTCGCTTTCACAGCGCCGATCAGCGCCGTTTTTTCATTTTTCAGAGTATCATCCATGACGCCGTCCAGAAGTTCCTGCAGAATCCTGCCGATTTCAGGTCCTTCGGGAACTCCGGCCCGGATCAGATCCTCTCCGTCCACGGCCAGCTGTCCGACGGAGAGACAGTCACCGTCTCTGAGAATCTCCTGCGCACATTTCCGCAGCGCTTCGTTCTTCGCCTCCGCTTCCCCGATATATTTTTCATACTTTCCGCAGGCGTCAGCATGCTTTACCGCCAGCAGATCCTCAAAGCCTTCTTCTCCGAGAAGAGACAGCATGCGCCGGACCTCCGGCCGCCGCGGCTTCAGTTTGACGTCGTGAAAGCGGATCAGACGGACGATCTGACGGACGATCTGATTCGGAAAACGCATCCTTCTGAGAATCTGCTCCGCCATTTCAGCCCCCCTCTGCGGATGTCCCACAAAACGGCCTCTTCCGTTGTCATCGAGAATAAAGACGACAGGCTTGGCGATATCGTGAAGCAGCATCGTCATGCGCAGGACAGGCACCGGCGGAATATCCTCCACCGCGGCCAGCGTGTGATGCCAGACATCTCTGTTGTGGTAAGGACTGTACTGCTCAAACCCGAACATCGGAACGAGCTCCGGGATCAGGCAGCCGAAGACATCGCGGTATTCGTCCAGCACGGCGGCCGTATACCTGCCGCACATCAGCTTTTGCATCTCCGCCGTGATGCGTTCCTGAGAAACCTCCTTAAGACTCTCATACCGCTGCCGCAGAGCCCGCTCCGTTTTTTCCTCCGGACGAAATCCCCGCACCGCCCGGAAACGGAGAGCGCGCAGGATACGCAGAGGATCCTCTTCAAACCGCCTTCCGGCCTCTCCCACACATCTGAGAATCCCCGCCTCCAGATCGCCGCGCCCTCCGAAAGGATCGCAGAGACCTCTTTTCGGAGAATATGCCATCGCATTGACGGTAAAATCACGCCGGGCGAGATCCTCCTCTACATTCCGGACAAAAAAAACCTGATCCGGATGCCTTCTGTCGGAGTAACCCGATTCCCTGCGGAATGTGGTCACCTCCACCGAATCTGTTCCGCCGTCATCTCTGCCCGCGCCCTTTTTTTCTCCTGTCACGACCGTCACCGTACCGTGCTTCAGACCTGTGGGAACGACCCGCTCTCCTGAAAAAAGCCGCTGCACTTCCTCCGGGCGTGCGGACGTGCAGACATCCCAGTCGCCGGGCGTTTCCCCCTGCAGACTGTCCCGTACGGCTCCTCCGGCCACATAAGCGGCAAATCCGGCGTCCTCCAGCCGTTTCAGGATATCTCTCACATTTTCAGGTATTTTTATTTCTGCCATATACTCACCCCATAGACTGCCATGATTCTGCACTTATATATTAACACTTCCCGGTCGGGTAGGAAATGATATTTCGAAACAGCTTCATCTCCGCAGGCTCCTTCATCCCGTACGTGTCTTATACCGGCATATGTGCTATAATTGCCATATTACGGCGAAAAAAGCCGCCTGCCTCCGGAAACTTCGGATTTTCATCCGCAGACCGGCGGAAAAAGAGCGGCTGCACGCATATCCGGAAGGAGGAAAGGACACCGATGCTCGACAGGCAGCAGAAAGAATATCTCATAAATCTGATTCAGAACGACCGGCCGATACCGGAGGACATGAAATACGACCTGTTTCCTGTCCTTCAGGAGGAGTATGAGCTGACTTACGCCGGAAAGATGCGCAGAGAAGACCTTCTGGCCAATCAGGACGGAACATTTCCCGTTCCCCTGCAGGTGGAGCGCATCTTCGAACGGAGCGGAGCAGAGACAGGAAGCGGTACACATCAGAGCTCATCCTCTCAGACCGGCGGCCGCACAGACGGCTGGAAAAATCTGATCATATTCGGCGATAACCTGCAGTTTCTGAAGACAGTCTATGAAGATAAAGATCCCGTCATACGCGGAAAAGTAAAAGGAAAAGTAAAGCTGATCTACATCGATCCCCCGTTTGCTACACAGGATGAATTCCAGAACCGCGAGGGCGCCAAGGCTTACAGCGATAAAAAACAGGGAGCCCGTTTTCTCGAATTTCTCCGGCGCCGTCTGATCCTGGCAAGAGAAATTCTGGCCGACGACGGCAGCATTTACGTCCATCTGGATCCGAAAATGAGTCACTATGTCAAAGCGATTCTGGACGAGATATTCGGCAAAAACGCTTTTGTCAACGAGATCATCTGGAGCTACAAGTCCGGCGGAGCCAGCAGACGCTACTTCTCCAGAAAGCACGACAATATTCTCTTTTACGCGAAGACGCCGCGCTACATTTTTCATCCGCAGGAGGAAAAATCCTACAACAGAAACTACAAGCCCTACAATTTCAAGGGTGTTCCGGAATATCAGGATGAGCACGGTCTCTGGTATACCATGGTCAACATGAAAGATGTATGGAATATCGATATGGTGGGCAGAAGCTCCGGCGAAAGGATGGATTACCCGACGCAGAAGCCGGAGGCGCTTTTAGCCCGCATTATCGAAGCCTCCACGAATCCGGGAGACCTGGTCATGGACTTTTTCGGAGGCTCCGGCACCACGATGGCTGCCGCCGAAAAGCTCGGCCGCCGCTGGATCACCTGTGATCTCGGCAAGCTCTCCTATCTGACCATGCAGAAGCGGATTCTTTCGATCGGCGATTCCAGAATACCGGGGCTCGCGGAAAAGTACGCCAAAACGGCCTCTCCGTTTCAGACCTGCACTCTGGGGATCTATGACCTGGAAAAAACGCTGGAGATGGACTGGGAAAAATACCAGGATTTCGTATCCGGACTTTTCGAGTTCCGCCGCACACATCTGTCTGTCGGCGGTCTCACCTTCGAAGGAGAAAAGCGCGGTTTTCCCGTAAAGATTTTCAACTATCTGAAATATTCCGACTCCGGTGTCGACGAAAACTATCTGCGAAACATGACGGAAAGTCTCGGGGCGGGCAGCCCTTCCCGGATCTATATCGTAAGCCCGGCCACGCGCGTCAGCTTTATCGCCGATTATGAGGAGACCGGCGGTACGCGGTACTATTTTCTCAAGGTTCCTTATGAAATGATCGAGGAGCTTCACCGCGCGCCGTTTATCCGCCTGCGCCAGCCGAGAAGCCGCGGTGATATAAATGAAATCGAAGAGATGAAAGGTTTTCAGTTTAATTACAATCCTGAGGTAAGCTGCCGCCTCCTCGATCTCGGAGACAGAGCCGCTCTGCGTGTCGACAGCTTTACGAGCTGTATAATCCGGGAGGATGAAGAGGAAAACTTTTCCGCGCTCTCCGGAATCTATGCCGATTTCAGCTTCGGCGGAGACGTTTTCGTCATGGACGACGTCCGATTCTGGAACGAAATGGAAAGCGAAAAAAAAGAACACTCCGACACGAGAATCGAAAGAGACGGAGAAGAGATCAGAGCCGTCGTCTGGGAATTTCCGAAAGAACGGCTCGGCAGCTGCTCCATGTTCATCTTTTCGGATATCTACGGAAATGATATCAAAGTAAAGCTTTCATTAAATACGGGAGGAAAGAATGGCTGACAGAATAATCTTCCGCCAGAGCGACCTCGTACTGAAGGTCAGCCGGCACTACGACCCTCAGATTCTGGATCTTTCCGCCTGGGAGTCTTATCTCGATATTCTCTGCGGCAGCAGAGAATATCAGAAAGAAGCGATACGGACCGCTGTCATTTTTCTCGCATCACAGAGATACCGGACGACGCAGGATCTCGTGACGGAAAATTATGAAAAAAATCCCGAGCTTCAGAAAAAATACGCTTCTCTGCGCGAATATACAGATCACCTTCAGATCCGCGACAAACTCTTCGCCAATATCGATCTGGCCACAGGAACCGGGAAGTCCTACGTCATATACGGCATCGCGCAGATCATGCTCGGACTGGGACTCGTACGCCGCGTCCTCGTTCTCTGTCCTTCGCTGACGATCGAAAAAGGGCTTACCGAAAAATTTCTGCATCTGGCTTCCGACGCGGAGCTTCGCAGCGCTGTCCCAGATACAGCGGCGATACGCAATCCTTCTGTCATCGACGCGAACCGGACGATCCGGGAAGGCGATATCTGCGTGGAAAACATTCACGCCGTCTACGAGACCACCGGCTCCTCCATACAGGACAGCTTCCGCCGGGGCGGCGAGGATACACTCGTCCTCAACGATGAATCACACCATATCTTCAACACTCTGCAGGGCATCAGCTCCCGTTCCGTCGAGGGCCGCAGCATCAGAAAGTGGAAGGAATTTCTCATCAGTCCGGATTTTCGTTTCCGTTACATTCTCGGATTCACGGGCACCGCATATCTGGAAAACGAATACTTCAACGACGTGATCTACCGTTACTCCCTGCGCCGTGCTATCGACGACAGAATCGTCAAGAGTGTGGAATACGTTCAGAAGGATGACAGCGGCAGCCGGCGCTACGAGAAATTTCAGAAGATCTTTCAGAATCACGAAAGAAACAGAGTCCGCTATGCGCGCATCAAACCTCTGACAATCCTCGTCACACGCGATATCCGCAGAGCCGTGGAGCTTCGTGAGGAGCTCATCGATTTTCTCGCGGAATATGCGGGTGCGGATGCGGAGCGCAGTGAAATCGAAAAAATCGAAAAAAAGGTTCTCATCGTCACGTCCGCCGCCGAACACAGAAACAATGTCGCCATGCTGGATTATGTTGACAGCCGCGAAAATCCCGTAGAATGGATCGTATCTGTGAGCATGCTGACGGAAGGCTGGGACGTCAAAAACGTATTTCAGATCGTTCCGGCCCAGGACCGGGCCTTCAATTCAAAGCTGCTGATCGCCCAGGTTCTCGGGCGCGGGCTGCGTCTTCCCGCGGAATATGAAAATCCTCAGCCCTCTGTCACCGTATTCAATCACGACAGCTGGAGCCGGAATATCCGCAATCTGGTGGATGAGGTCCTGGAGATAGAAACGAAGATCGTCAGTTCCGTAAAATTCGACGGAGAGAGAAACCGTTTTCACTTTTCTCTCCACAACCTCTCCTTCGAAAGAGAAGAGGTCGAAGAAGTCTATGACGAGCAGAATAAGCAGAAGGATTATTCACGCACCTGGAGCGAGGGAATCCGCCTGGTCAGCCAGACAGACAGCGTACAGCGCCGCACTTTCTATGAAAATCTGACAGATGACGGAGGACGTCAGGAAGAGTATCACATCTCCTGCCGCATGGTGCGCGTGACAGATGTGGTGAACAAAATCCGCCGCGAGTTCCGGATGCGCGACTGGGAGGGCGGAATTCTCGGTCTGGGCGACGACGAGGTCTATTCCAGAAAGAATCTTCCTCCGGGAAGAAAAATCGAGGAGATCATCCGCCGCTCTATGGAAAAAGTCGGCATCGAAGGAGACGAACTGACAGAGGAAAACGCCCACCGTATCTATCAGGCGTTCTCCACGCTCTTCCGGAAAAAAGCGAAAACCGTCGTTCAGAAGCAGAAAAACAGAGAGCCTTTTTCCGTCAGCACGCAAAATATGCCCGATGCGAGCGTCAGTCTCTCCTCCTTCCGCAGCGACGCCACGCTCTTTTACACGGACGACTTTGAAAACACTGCAGCCGGAGACGATCAGAGAAAGGTTGTCAGAGATTTTCTCGAAGACGAAAACTTTCCGAAAAAATCTCTGAAGGAAATCAACCCCTACCTGTTCCGGACACCGCAGAATTTCGTGATCACCTCACGCACACCGGAGCGGGCCTTTACCGAAGCCCTGTGCCGGAAAGAAAACGCCGCCTGCATCGATGCCTGGATCAAGTCGAGAGATACGGGATTTTACGCCGTGACCTATACATTCAAGGTCGGCTCCCACCAGAAACAGAAGGAATTCAATCCCGATTTTTTCCTCCGCGTCGAACGCGAAGAGGAGACTGTCTTTCTCGTGGTGGAAATCAAGGAGGACCGCGATGATTCCGCCGAAAACAGAGCGAAATACCGCTATGCCTGCCTTCACTTTGAAAAGCTGAACGAAGAGCTGAAAAAAAGAGACATCCGCGAGAGATACCTCTTTCACTTTCTCAGCCCGAAGGACTATCACGCTTTCTTCCTCTATCTCCGTGACGGCCGCCTGTTCGTCAGTCAGGAAAACTTCCGCTGTGAACTCGAAAACATGCTGGAAGAGACGGAGAGCGGCGAAAGCGCTCATTCCGCTCCGAAGCAGTGATCTTCCGGATTTCATCCCGCAGCCGCGCAGCAGCCGGCTGCTTTTACTTTTTTCTTCTGTCTTTTTCCGACCGCCGCTCTCTTTCCCGCGTCCCGCGGCCGGAGCCGTATCTTTGGGAGCGTCCGTTTTTTTCGGAGCGTCCGTTTTTTCCCGGCCTTTTCCTGTTATCCGGATTTCCGGATTTCGCGTATTCCTCCGGAGGCACCAGCGACTCCGGTCCTCTGCCGATCAGATCCTCTCTGCCGATCATGCGCAGCGCCTTTCTCACCAGAGCAGCGTTTTCCGGTTTGTTGAAGTGAAGCATCGCGCGCTGCAGGCGTTTTTCCTCCGGATCCGAAGGAACGTAGACACGCTCCCCCGCCACCGGATCGATGCCTGTATAAAACATACAGGTGGACAGTGTCCCCGGCGTCGGGTAAAAATCCTGAACCTGATCCGGTACAAAACCGTTTTTTTTCAGAAAAAGAGCGAGTTCACAGGCGTCCTCCAGCGTGCAGCCCGGATGAGATGAGATAAAATAGGGGATCAGGTACTGTTTTTTGCCGATCCTTCTGTTTTCCGCCTCGTATTTTCTGCAGAATGTTTCAAAGACGCGGCGTGACGGCTTGTGCATGTGACGCAGCACACGATCCGAGATATGCTCCGGCGCCACCTTGAGCGTTCCGCTGACGTGATGCGCGCAAAGTTCTCTTAGAAACTCGTCGCTTTTGTCCGCCAGCAGATAATCGAAGCGGATTCCGGAACGGATGAATACTTTTTTGACTCCCGGCAGCGACCGCAGCGACCTGAGAATACCGATATATTCTTCGTGATCCACGTCCATGTTTTCACATACGCGGGGATACAGACACTCCCGGTGTATACATACGCCGTGCTTCATCTGTTTTTTGCAGGCCGGACGGCGGAAGTTGGCCGTCGGTCCGCCCACGTCGTGAATATATCCTTTAAATTCCGGATCCTCTGTCAGAATACGCGCTTCCCGCAGAAGCGACTCTCCGCTTCTCGCCTGTATTCTGCGCCCCTGATGAAATGTCAGCGCACAGAAGCTGCAGCCTCCGAAGCAGCCCCGTACGGAGACCAGACTGAACTTCACCTCGCGCAGAGCGGGCACACCGCCTTCTTTTTCATAGGACGGATGATACGTTCTCTCATAAGGCAGTTCATAGACGTCATCCAGATCCGTCTCAGACAGAGGCTCCGCCGGAGGATTCTGCACCATGTACACGCCGTTTCCGCAGTCCTCCGCCAGCCGCTTCGCCGTCAGCGGATCGGTATTCCGGTATTGTATGAGAAAACTTTCCGCATATTTTTCCTTTGAGGAGACGATCTGCGGAAAGGAGGGAAGCAGTATCAGATCCTCATCCCGCGCGGCATCCTCCCGGAATTTCCGCTCTGCCATCCGGCAGACAGTCCCGCGGATCCAGGTGATATCTCCGACGCTGATGCCCGCGTCCAGCGCCTCCGCAATCTCCACGACCGGTCTCTCGCCCATGCCGTAGATTAGAAGATCGGCCTGTGAATCGAGCAGGATCGGATTCCGTACGCGGTCATCCCAGTAATCGTAATGTCCCAGCCGCCTCAGACTCGCCTCGATGCCGCCGATGATCACCGGCACGTCCTTTCCGAACGCCTCCCGGATCTTATTGCAGTATACGATGACCGCCCGGTCCGGACGTCCGCCGGCAGCGCCGCCCGGCGAATAAGCGTCCTGTTTTCTCCTGTGCTTAAAGACGGAATAATGATTGACCATGGAATCCACATTGCCGGAATTGACGAGAAATCCCAGCCGAGGCCGTCCGAAGCGCATGAAATCCTCTGCCGATCTCCAGTCCGGCTGCGCCAGGACCGCCACGCGATATCCCCTGCTCTCGAGCACCCGGCTGATGACGGCATGGCCGAAAGACGGATGATCCACATAGGCATCGCCTGTCACCAGTACAAAATCAGGCTCGTCCCAGCCTCTCTCCTTACATTCTTCTGCTGTCACCGGTAAAAAAGCCATGTCCACCTCTCCTCTGCTGTCTTTCTGTACCTATTATACCGGTTCCGGACGCTTCTGCAACAGAATAAGAGCACATAAAAATTCTCACCGGACTTCCCCCTATGCATCACGCGCAGAGGATCCGATGAGAATTTTCCGCTTACGACAGTCTCCCGCTGTCGATAGTATAAGAGCTGTCGGCTATAGACAGTGTGGATTTCCGGTGAGAGACGAGGATGACCGTACGTCCCTGCCGCGACTCGCTCAGCGCTTTCAGAACCGAGCCTTCGTTGAGACTGTCCAGATTGCTGGTCGGCTCATCCAGCAGCAGCAGAGGCGCGTCGTGCAGAAAGGCGCGCGCCAGACCGATGCGCTGCCGCTCGCCTCCGGACAGAGTGCCGCCCAGTTCGCCCACCGGCGTATCATATCCCTGAGGAAGCGTCATGATAAAATCATGAAGCGACGCTTTCTCCGCCGCCCTTTCCACCTCCTCCTGTGCCGCATCCGGCTTTCCGATACGGATATTGTCTCCTATGCTGTCGTGGAAGAGATCCGTCTCCTGAATCATGTAGCTCTCCAGGCTCCGCAGATGATCTGTCTGTATCCGCCCCACGTCGAGGCCGGAGATCCGGACCGTTCCCTCCGGAGCTTTCCAGAAGCGCATGAGGAGCTTCAGAAGCGTCGATTTTCCGGATCCGCTCCGTCCCGTTACGGCGATGATCTTTCCTTCCGGAAACTTCACCGAAAGATCGCGCAGTATCTCTTCGCTTCCGTAGGAAAAAGAGAGATGCCTTGCTTCCGCGCCCTCAAAATCAGGTTTTTCGCCCTGCAGGATATCCTCCGTCTCCGGCGCTTCCTCCATCAGAGTGAGCACACGCTCTCCGGCTGCCAGCGTCTGATCCATCGTCGCCGAAAGACCGGCGAGAGCCAGAACAGGCCCGAAGGAAGCGGAAAGCATGACTGTCGTCAGCAGCAGGTCAGGAAAAGGAACAGAAAGCAGCAGACCCGCGCCCAGCATCAGCAGAGTCAGCGCTGTAACGGCAGCGCCGGACCAGGAGGATGCCGCCGCTTCATGTTTTTTCAGCTGTCCCTGAAGACGGTTTATCTCTTCCGTGCGTTGTGCAATCTCCAGCGCCCGTTCGTCATCGCGACTGTACTGCAGAGTCTCACGGATTCCGCGGAGGCTTTCGAGAAAATAACTGTTCAGTTCCCCTAACCTGTCTCTGACCTCCACACCCTGTCTGCGGCCCAGCCCTGAGGATACCAGCGGAATTACACAGCCCACGATCAGATAAGAAACACAGGCTGCCGCTCCCAGCAGCGGATGAAAAACTCCGATGGCGCAGACCATTCCGGCAGATACCAGAACAGCGATGCATACCGGAGCTACAGTGTGAGCGTAAAATACTTCCAGAAGTTCGATATCTCCCGTGATCAGAGAGATCAGGTCTCCTCTTCCTCTCTGCTCAAGCTTTGCCGGCGCCAGACGGCGCAGCGCTCCGAACAGTCTGTCGCGCAGAACCGCCAGCAGCTTAAAGGCGATAAAATGACCGCAGATCTGCTCTCCGTACCGCAGAGCCGCCCGTGCCGCCGCGCATACGGCCATGACCGCCGCCCCGGCGGAAAAAGAAAATGCCCACGGCGACAGATCCGCTGCCGTAAGGAGGAGATTTACCCCCAGCACCGTGATAGCGATGGCACAGAAGAATCCGGCCGTTCCCATCAGAATGCAGAGAACCATTACAGGAGACAGAGGTCTCAGGAGCCCGAGAAGCCCCCACATGATCCTTATACCGCTCCTTCGCATGCCGCCGTCTCCTTTCCATAGTTTTCCAGTTTTTGCTGTTTCAGGTACAGCGCGGCATAGCCGCCCTCTCTGTTTTCCATGAGCTGTCTGTGCGTTCCCTTTTCCAGAATTTTTCCTTTCTGCAGAAAAAGGATCTCATCCGAATCCGTCACATTGGCCAGGCGGTGTGAGATGAGAATTACAGTATGAGTTCCCCGCAGAGAACGGATCGCCCGCATGATATGTTCCTCACTCTCGGCATCGATGTTGCTGGTAGCTTCGTCAAAAATGTATACCGGGCTGTCTTTCAGCAGAGCTCTCGCCAGAGCCAGCCGCTGGCGCTGTCCCCCGGACAGATTCGATGCTCTTTCCGAAAGCGGCATGTCCAGCCCGCCTCGGGACATCACAAAATCCAGGAGACTGACACGCCGCAGCGCTTCTTTCATTTCCTCTTCCGAAGCATGTTTTCCGCCTTCCTGAAGCGCCGCGCGGACAGATCCTCCGAAAAGGTAACTGTCCGGGGATACCACCGTCACGTTTCTTCTCAGGCTTTCCGCCGAAATGAGCTCCAGAGGCACGTCTCCGAAAAGTATTTCTCCCTGCCAGTCCTGCCGCTCTCCGCAGAGCAGCGAAGCCAGAGTGGATTTTCCGCAGCCGCTCCTGCCGGCCACAGATACGAGCGTTCCCTTCCTGATGACAAAATTCAGATCAGACAGAGCGGCTCTGTTTCCGTCATAGGAAAATCCGAGATTTCTGACTTCGATATCTCCGTTCGGGCATTCTTCTGTGCCACTTTTGCGTTCCGGCAGACCGAGCAGACGGAACATCCGCTCGCCGGCGGCAACGCCGTTCATAGCGACATGAAAAAAGCTGCCGAGCGTCCGCATGGCGAGAAAAAACTCACTCGCCAGAAGAATCATGGCCAGCGCGACTGTAAAATCCATTCCCCCCGATGCGAATTCCCGGGCACAGAGAATACTCCCCAGAGCCGTACCGCCGTAAGCGACAAAGTCCATTACGGTTATGGAATTCAGCTGCATCCGCAGAACTTTCATCGTAATGACTCTGAAATTTTCTGATTCCTCATTCATCTTTTTATGTCTCTGCCCGTCCGCATTATAGACTTTAAGCGTCGTCAGCCCCTGAAGATTTTCCAGGAAGCTGTCGCCCAGGCTGGCATAAGCATCCCAGTATCTTCCCAGAAGGCGCTTTGCGATCCGCTGTACCGCCGCGATGGCAGCCGGAATCAGCGGTACGCATATGAAAAGAGCCGCGGCAGCGGCCGGCGCTTCCGGAAAAAAGACAAGGAAGAGCGTCAGAGGTGCGAGAAACGCATAAAAGAGCTGCGGAAGATAATTGCAGAAATAGGATTCCAGCTGTTCCACACCGTCCCCCGCCAGCTGAACCACTTCGGATGTCGGGAAAGAGTCAGCGTAATCTCCGCCAAGCCTGCGCAGCTTGCCATATATCGTCTGTCTCAGACTGCGCTTGACCGCCGAAGAGATCCGGTGTGTCAGAAGAGAAGCGGCGCGGGTCAGGATAAATCGCACGGCAATGCAGCAGATACAGACGAAAGCGCAGACGGCAGACGTCCGCTTCATCTGTCCGTCAAAGGCTTCTCCGAGAATACCGTTTGCTCTGAACCAGAAAAAAACACCTGTCAGCAGAGACAGCCAGCTGACCAGCGTCTTCATCGGAATCAGCCGCCTTGTCTCCGGAACCGCTGCGATCAGGCGTTTATCTATCATCATCTCCGCATCCTCCCTTTCTTCTCCGTCTCCGTCATTGCCGCCGTATCCGTCCCGTTTTCTGTCTCCGGCGCCGTTTCCGGACGGTACGTCTTCACGAAGAAACAGAACGCGGCGACATGAGCCAGCCATACGACGGCGAGACAGATGCGGCCTGCCGCCGAATCTTTCATTAAGATAAATGCAACGGCCATGATGGCCGTCACCGTTCCCATGATCCGCAGCTTTGCGCCCCGCGTCATTCCCCGTCCCTGCACGAAGGACTCCAGATTGCTGCGGTAAAGCTTCGTTTTCCTGAACCAGTTATTCAGACGGTCCGAACTCCGGGCAAAGCAGAATGCCGCGAGAAGCAGAAACGGCGTCGAAGGCAGAACCGGAAGGATTGCGCCTGCAGCTCCCAGAGCGAGAGTAAAAAAGCCCAGGATAACAAACAGAATTTTCATGATACTCCCCCCTCTTTTCTCAGACAGCCATCACACAGAGTCTGCCTTCTGCGCGAAAGACGGGCAGACGGATACCGTACAGAGTCTGCAGACTCTCAGAATCGATCACATCCTCCGGCGCGCCCTGTACCGCCACGCGCCCGTCTTTCAGTCCGATGATTTCATCGGAGTAAGCCAGCGCCTGATTTATATCGTGCAGAACCATGACGATCGTCATACCCTGCTCCCGGTTCAGCCGCTCCACCAGACGCAGAATCTCCACCTGATACCGCACGTCCAGCGAAGTGGTAGGCTCGTCCAGAAACAGCAGCTTCGTATTCTGAGCCAGCGCCATGGCGATGAAAGCCCGCTGACGCTGGCCGCCGGAAAGCGTGCCGATTCTCCTGTCCCGGAGTTCCGTCAGACCGGTAAGATGCATGGCGCGTTCCACCTGTTTCTGATTCTTTTCATCGAGACTCACTCTGAAGATCGAATGATACGGCAGACGACCGTAGCTGACCAGTTTTTCTACCGTCAGATCATCCGGCGCCGCGTTTTTCTGATGGACGATAGCCGCTCTTTTGGCAAAATCCTTCAGCGGGATTTTCCCGAGATCTTCTCCGTCCAGAGAAATCGATCCCCCGTCGGGCTTCAGATTTTTCGTCAGAAGAGAAAGCAGTGTCGTCTTGCCGCATCCGTTCGCCCCCATCAGAGTCGTCACCGCTCCGCTGCGGATCTCGGCGGACAGTCCGCGCAGAACCTCATGTTCTCCGTAGGAGAATGTCAGATTCTCAATACTCAGCATGACGGTCACCTCGTTTCAGCAGAATGATAAAGAACGGCCCGCCCGCAATGCTCATAATGACCGAAGCCGCAATCTCATTGGGCGGCGCGATACACCGGCCCAGCGTATCGGCAAGAAGCAGAACAAAGCCTCCCAGCAGAACACAGAACGGTACGAGAATCCGGTGATCGGACCCCGTGATGCGTCTCGCCATATGGGGTACGATGAGAGCGAGAAAGCTGATGACGCCCACCACCGCCGTAACGCCGGATACCAGCAGAACCGCCGCCACTGAAATGAGAAATCTCAGCCGGTCCGCATTGACGCCCAGCCCCCGTACCGTCCTGTCCTCCAGGGCGATGAGATTACAGGCGGGAGACAGAACGAGAGCCGCCGCTATGCCGACGGCGGAATAGACCGCCATCATGCGCACGTCCGACCATACCAGCTGCGACAGCCCGCTGACGCTGACTGATACGCCCGTACGATCCGTCATGCCGCTGATCACCTCGCCGACGCCGGTAAATACGGCTGCCACCGCGATGCCGATCAGGATAATCCGCACCGGATCCAGGCCTCCCTTCCAGGCCAGAGAATAGATCAGCAGAAAGGCCAGCATTCCGCCCAGAAACGCGAAGACGGGAACGGAAAAATAGAGAGCGGGAAACAGCGCTGTGACGACGGAGGCCGCCAGCGAAGCACCTCCGGAAATACCGATGATTCCCGGATCCGCCAGAGGATTTTTCAGAACGGCCTGAAACAGCAGACCGCTGCAGCTGAGCGCCGCACCGCCTAAAAGAGCGACGATGATGCGGGGAAAACGCAGATCGTAGATCGTGGCCACCCGCTCGTCGTATTCCAGAAACAGACCGGAAAACAGCTCCCGGTAAGTGAGGGAAATGCTCCCCAGTTTCATGGAGACGAGAATCAGGACAAAAATCATCGCCGCAAGGACCGCACATCCGACGGCGCCGCGGAAAATATCCCTGTGATCCGCTTTCTCCCTATGAATCGCTCTCAATGTAAGCCTCCTCCGCATCATACGCTTCATAGGTATTGTCATAGAGAATCTCTCTCAACACCTCGAGCGCATCCGGCCATTCAAATGTGCAGCTCATGCCGAAGAGCTGATAATCCAGCTGATAGACCTGATTTTCCTGAACCGCGCGGAAATGCTTCCAGATATCATTCGTGGCAAATTCCTCCGCAAACATTTCCATCGCCTGATCCGGCAGACCGTGAGCGGTCAGCAGAATCACATCCGGATCGAGATCCAGAAGTTCCTCTGTGTTCCAGGCGACGAAATTTTCGATCGTGTCCACCTGAACCACATTCTCCGCGCCGGCCAGTTCGATGAGAGAACCTGCATAGGAATTCGGCGTACACTCTATGTAGGATCCCGGAAGTCCCATGAGCATCAGCACACGCGGCGTCTCCTTTCCCTCCGCAGAGGACCGGAACCGCTCCATCGTCGCCTCATATTCCGCGGTCAGCTCCGCGGCTGCTTCCTCCGCTCCGTATTTTTCTCCCAGCATCTCTATGCTGTCATACATGCCCTCCACGCTCTGAAGGTCGATGAAAGTATACGGCACGCCGGCCGCCTCATACGTCGGCTCGATGGTCTCCGCCAGCGTATCCGGCCCGATGACGTCGTCCGGATCGAGAAGCGCGATAGCCTCCGCATCCGGCGACATGGCCGTTCCGATCTCCGGAAGACCTTCATACCGTTCCGGAATTTCTCCGCCGGTGGTCGGAATGGCGATCAGATCCAGACCAAGCCGGTCACAGATCATCATCGTCGCATGAGATGTGGCGATGAGCTTCGGACTGCCGCCGGCGGAGGTACCCTCCGCCGACGCTGCGTTCTGATGCTGATCGACACAGGCTGAGAAAGAGAGAAGCATTCCCGCGGAGAGGATGAAAACCGCCGCTCTTTTCAGAAAAACGTTCTTTTTCACCGTCTTTTCCTCCTGATCAGGACGGCCGCTCCGCCGCCCGCCGCGGCTACGACGGCGATGACGAGAACGGTTACGGCCGCTCCGCTGATTCCGCCGTCATCGCCCGAATTCCGGGCTGAAGCCGACGTCCGGCGGCTGTGATCCGCACTGCGGTCATCTGCCGCGCTCTCTTCTTCCGCTGCCGCCGGATCTTCCTGCTCCGTCAGTCCGTTTTCTTCTCCGTTTTCCTCATCCGTAATACCGTCTGCGTCCTCACTGTCCACATCGTCTGTATCGCCGCTGTCCGCTTCACTGCCTGCCGCGGACGCCTTTCCGTCCGCCGGAGAGACATTCGCAGACGCCGCCGGCGCCGCTGCCGTACGGCCTCCTGAAGAGGAATGGGAAGCGGCCGGAGAGCCGGAAGAACTTCCGGATGAAGATGACGCCGGCGCACTCGTATCGACACTGACTACAAAATCGCCGCTCCCTTTCGCGAGCGTGCCGGTGTCCACATACAGGTACCAGACAACATCCCGGCCCATCGGCGTCACGTACATCGTTCCTTTCATCATCACTCCGGCATCCGAAACCTTAAAGCGATAATCGATGGAATCTTCGCCCGCGTTCTCCTGCATGACCGTATAGTTTACTTTTGAATAGCTGTTGTAGCCGTTTCTCGTATAAAGAGCTACATTTTTGCAGTTGCTCTGAAGAAGAAGGCGGACGGTCACCCAGGTATTCGTCCCGTCCGACTCCACCAGAGCCGTCTTTGCGGTGGCCGAGCGGCACATTCCCTCTCCGAGAGCTGCGTTGGCAGTACCGCCGTCATCGACTTCCCCGGTATCCGGGTTATAGTAACTGGTGACTACACCGGCTGTGTAAACGCCTTCAGACAACGCTGAAGCCGACAGCGGAAGCATCGTCCCCAGAATGACGGCGCACACCAGCGCCGCGCATATTCTTTTCATGATCATTTTCATGTTTCAGTTCTCCCCGCCAGAATATTACTGTCTACTGTTCGTACAGATCCATAAATCTCGCCAGCACGGCTGCCACCTGCGCCCTCGAAGCAGGCTGTGCAGGAATGAAGGCTCCTCCGTCGCTGTCGGTGATCAGGCCGGCATCCGCCAGAGTTTTCACCGCATCCGACGCCCAGGAAGCCGCTTCGCTCTCATTTGCAAGAGGCGCTCCCGTACCTGCGGCGGACAGATCCTCTCCCAGGAAAGAAGCATACCGGAGAAGCAGAACGGCCAGCTCCTGCTGAGTAATAGCCCGGTCAGGATCAAACAGCCCTCCGCCGACGCCGTTTACGAGATTGTTAGAGGAAGCCCACGCCACATAAGGTCCGTACCAGGAGGAGATATTCACATCGGAAAATCCGCCGGATGTGTAAGCGGACGTATCTATGCCGGAAATCCGTCCCACTGCGGTGACAAACATCGCGCGTGTCATGGATGCCTCAGGGCTGAATGTCGTCTCGCCTGTTCCGTTGAACAGACCCCTGTCCACGACGGCCGCCACATAATCCTTCGCCCAGTGTCCGGCAAGATCGGTGAATCTGTCAGCAGAGCTGCCTGCGGAAGGAGTCTGAGACGGATCGGCTGACGTTACAAAATCCCCGCTTCCCGCCTGCGCCTCGTCATCGGAAACATTGATGTAATAGACGACGTCACGTCCCATCGGGATAACATACATATCACAGCGGATATAGGAATCCGCTTCCGGTACCCGGAAACGCAGATCCGCCGTATCAGCCGCGGCATCCTCCTGCATCGTGTCAAAACTTACGCTCTCATAGCTGTCCGGATCTCCCGGCGTACGCTGCACGGAAAACTCTATATCGCGGATATTACTCATCAGCTGCATGCGGACAGTGAGACAGGTTTCGCCCTCATCCCGTTCGATCAGCGCATCCTCATATACGGCGGAGCGGCACATGCCTTCGCCCAGCTCCGGATCTCTGCTTCCTCCGTCATCGGTGACACCCGTATCGGGATTCAGATAATAAGTATTACATGGCGCGGTATACACGCCGTCCTCCAGCGCTGACGCCGTCAGAGGCATCACCGGCAGGCTCACCGCTGCCGCGGCGCACAGCAGCGCCGCGCAGAAGCGTTTCCAGCTCTTTTTTACAGTCATATTTTTTCCTCCGTTTCTTTTTCCGGTTCAAGCCGGTCCAGAAAAAAGACGATCATCGCTTCGCTTTCCGGCATGCCCAGCATGCCCACCGAAGCTCTGGCACGTATATGAACCGTGCCCGTCATTCCCTCTTCTGTCTGTCCGCACCGTACCGCCGTTCCCGGAATATTCAGGGAGCCGTCTTTCTGTGCTGCGGCTTCCCTCCAGCCTCCGGAAGTACGGTACCACATTTTTTCGAGAATACCGCGCAGATGAAATCTCTTCTGCGGCCGGTACTTTATATTCTGCGGACAGAGCACAAAAAAGCTTTCCTCCGCTCTTTTCACCAGAATCGCAGGCTTGCGGAATCCGAGATCTCCCATGGAAAGCTCCCGGCTATCAGGCTTGCACACCTGAAAAAAGACGCGATACATTCCCGGATCCAGCTCCGACAGCACAGCGTCCTCCTGTTCCGCTTCCCCGCTGCGCTCCGTCCGTCTCCGTTTCCAGCTTTCCGTCATGGCATTCACCGTTTCCGGGAGAAGACTGACTACCATACGCCGCGCCTCCTGCTCCGCCAGCACCGGTGTCAGACCCAGATCCGACCCGAGCCACTCGGTCAATGTACTCAGAGACGGCAGCTTCGGCTCGATATATCTCCAGCCATCCTCTGTCAGCCGTATCTCCCCGCAGTTTCCTTTCTCAATCATCCCGCGCTTTTCCAGCGCCTCGCTGATGCTGAAAGCCGTCGGCTTGCTCACCTGAAACTGCTCCGCCGCCTCCGAAACGCCCTTGCCTCTTCCGTCCCGATCGGCAAACAGCAGCAGATATTCCTCCTGCCTCGATGTGAGTTTTTTCATCGGAATCCGTTCCTTTCTCTGCTCTGTCCGAAAAAACGATACAGATGGAAATCGCTCTTCATACCAGGTTAGTTTTTACTAACCAAGTATGAAAAAAACAGGCAGAGATCTGCACTCTGTCTTTCTTTCACCTTCTGCCGTTTTCTGTTTTTACTATACCCGCACTATCATTACATGTCAATATTAATGCATATTTTCATATTTTATATAGTTGATAAAAATTATCTATTATTTTTAATTATATGTAGTATTTTCATTTTTCTGTTTTTCGTGCCTTATCTCCTATCCTGCCGGATTAAAAAAACTGCCGGAGAAACAGATCTCCGGCAGTTTCTGCCTCAGAAATATCGGCCTACAGGGAATACCCCTGCATGAAGCGTGCGAGCAGTGTCGCCACTTCCGCTCTCGTCGCCGTCTCCTTCGGAGCGAATGTGCCGTCTCCCATGCCTTCAATCAGACCGACGGACGCCATAGCTGCCACCGCTTCCTTCGCGTAGCCGCTGATCTCATCGCTGTCCGTGAAAGTGACGGCTTCCCCTTCCGTCAGCTCAATCTCCGCAAACTCCGCGTAACGGCTGAGAAGCGCCGCCATCTCCTGTCGGGTGATGGCACGGTCAGGATCGAAGGTCGTCTCACTCGTACCTGTCACGATGCCGTTTTCCGCAGCCCATGCCACATACGGCGCATACCAGGAATCCGCCGCTACGTCTTCAAAGCGAGTGACGCCGTCCGATGCACTGACACCTGCCAGACGGCCGATCGCTGTGACAAACATGCTTCTCGTCATGGACGTATCCGGACTGAATTCCGTGTCGCTGACACCGTTGAACAGTCCTCGCTCCACGACGAAATCCACGTATTCCTCTGCCCAGTGATCCTTCATGTCAGTGAAATCCCCGCCGGCTTCCTCTGCAGGAGGTACTTCCTGTCCGTCCGCGCCGACGACGGCGAAGAGTCCCAGGCTGCTGGTATTGATTACATAGTATCCGTCTTTTGCCTCGCCCTTAAGCAGCGTCTTTGAACCGCTGTCGCTGATGCGGTAAACCGTCACCGCATCTTTTCCGCTGTAAGGGAAAGAAAGTGTCACGGAGCCCTGCGGCGCCGTTACGGTACTGCCGACTTTCGTCTCGATTTTATACAGAGACCACTCGCCTTCGATGCCCTCCATCGCTTTGGCCGCTGTATCGTAATCCTTTCCTGAGCTCAGCACAGAAACGTTCAGCTTCGCCGTATTGCTGAGACGTTCCGTGTTCGTCTCAAGCCGGATACCCGTCTGTTTGTCAACCAGGGCGATATCTTCGATTTTTTCGCCCGTGATACTGCTGGTGCCCGCGCCTGTCTCATCATTGGAATCCAGCGCCGATTCCCCCGTCTTCGAAGCGGTATTCCAGGTAAATCTCAGGCGCGCACTGAGCGTCTCGCCTACCGCGCTGTCCATCGGTGTATCAGGAACCTTAAATGTCACATCGACATAGGTCACGGAACCTGACGAGGAAGGCTGTCCTTCCCGCGGCATATCAAACTGTATCCGTTTGATATATTCATACTCATTGCCCGCCGGCTCTGTCGTCACTGTTCCTTTTTCCAGGATCCGGATATTGGAAGCATCCGGTATATCAAATTCGACGATCGCGCTGTGATACTGATCCACATCGACAGGATTCGTCGCGATCTGCACTGCGGTGATTTCTCCGTCTTCCACTCTGACCAGAGCGCGGTCGTTGTTCGAAAATGCCACGTTGCCCATGGAGGCTTCATTGGCTGCCGTCTTCCAGAGATCCACATCGACATAATAATATCCGTCGCTCAGGAAAAATTCCTCTTCTTCCTGAGGAGTATCCTGTTCTGTTCCGCCTCCCTGGGAACCTCCTCCGGATCCTCCGCTTCCGCCGCCGGAGCCTCCTCCCGGATTTTCCTCTGAGCTCTCTGTCTTAAAGGAAACAGAGACGTCGATGTCGCCGTCGACCAGAACTGCTGCGGTATCTGAAGATCCGGAAGCATCTCCGCTCCAGGAATCGATGATGTGGCCGTCCGAAGGCTCTGCTGTAAAGAGAACCGTCTTTCCTCCTTCTATGGAGTCGCCGGAACGTATCTCTTCTCCGTCAACGGAAGCTTTTATCGTACCGCCGCCTCCGGAAACGGCAAAGGTGACTTTTCCGTCCGCTTCTTCACCGGTAGCCTTTTTCATAAAGTGAACAGAGACATTCAGATCACCGGAAATTACTGTCCTTACCGGATTTCCGGAGCCGGAAATTCCGCTCCAGCTGCTGATCTCATGTGCTGCATCAGGTGTCGCGGTGAAAACGACTTCTTTTCCGTATTCGACTTCATCTCCGCTTTCGATAGCAACACCGTCTACCATCGCCGTCAGTGTACCGCCATCTCCGGCCGAGAAGGTTACTGTCCCGGTCTGATATCCGCTTCCTGTGCTCTGTCCCATTTCGGCGAGAGCAAAATATCCGAAGGAATCCGTCTCGAAGACGAAAAATCCGTCTTTATCCATCGCGCCGCCGGAAATCTCCTGAGGACGCGAATTCGAAAGATTTTCAAGATAGTATACTGTCAGTCTGTCACGGTTCCATCCTTCCGGAACGTAAATCTTAACCGTGACGCTGCCGTCAGTCTGTACAGAGGATCCGTTTTCATCAATCACAGAAACAGTATACGGAATAAAATCCTCAATATCATAAGCTCCGAGCTTGTTTGCCATCGCGACATAATTTATCGTCGTCGTCATTCCAGCCTTCAGAGCGGCATTTGCAGGCACTGTTCCGGAAGCCGCCTCCGCAAAAACGCCGGCATTGAGAGTATCGGTCAGATAATCCGGGCTGATTCCCACATATCCGCTGCCGCTCACAAGACCGTCCGCCGCATTCTGCAGAGCTTTCTCCGCCGCATCCAGCTCATCCTGTTCCGCATTTTCCTGATAGCGCGCCGCATACGCCGCTGTCAGCGCGACACGCAGATCATTCAGGCTTGCTGCTGTGTAATGGTCTGCCTTTTTTAGCAGAGTTTCCGCATCCGCGATCGCTTCTGCAACACCCGCGCGGTTCACGCCGCTGTCGACGACATTGCCCTCGTCATCCAGCTTCTGAATCTGACTGTAGTCGATCTTAAGCAGAGCATTCTGAGCTCCGGAGTCTCCTCCCATGGCATCGACGGACACGCGGATATAGATCGTCTCATATCCGTCCTGCGTCGAAACATACGGCATGGTAAATGTCACCGTGCCGGGATACTGAGAGCGGTCGTCCGGATTTTCCGGATCGGAATCCATCGGGATCTGTTCTCCCGGATTCTCTTCGTTTACGGTATAATAGCCGCTCAGATTCATCAGTGTCATTCCTGTGACATTATATGCATTGTCAGCTGCAGTTTCAGGATCCGCTCCCTGATACAGCCATGCGCGCAGGAGATGTCCCCACTGATCGAAGGACTCCAGATATTTCGGTTTAAAGGTCAGCTGCATCGCCGCTGTGCCGTCATCTCCGACTGTGATCAGCGCATCCGGCTCCACCGCGTCGTTTGCCATGGAATCCTGAGACGGAGTCGCCGCATTCTTTATGCTGATCGGCACGGTATACTTTCCTGCCTCGAGATTGTCGACATCGATGCCTTCATCTTCCGGCGTCACACGCACCAGCGATGCAAAAGCTTCTCTCAGTACAGAGGATGCCATCTCTATCGTGTCTGCCGCAGGATCTCCGTCGGCAAAATCCAGATAAGTCTGTGCCGCGGCAATCGCTTCCGAAAGTCCTTCTACCGACTGATAGGTACCGTCATTTGTCGCTACGATCTCCTCTGCTACTTTCATCAGAGCATCCAGAGCCGTCCGGTCAGCCGTCACCGGTCCTTCAGAAGACGCTTCCAGCGAACAGAGTACGGAGACCATGGCTCCCACACCGTCGGAGCTGATTTCCTTCTCCTCCAGAGCAGACTCCGCAGCCTGAAGGATGACATTTTCACCGGCGGAAGCTCCGAGTTTCGCCTTTGCTGCCTCGACTGCAGCCCGCAGAGCAGCAAATTCCGCCTCCGACGCCGGTTCGAAAACTACCGCATCCCCGCCGGAGCCCGATCCGAGAGGGACGAGAGATGCGATACGCGCCTCCAGTTCGGCTGCCAGCTCATCGATTTCCTCCTGAGAAGGCAGCGGCGGCGTATCCGGAAGAGCCCTCATTTCACGAGCCTCTGCCAGTTTATCGTACATATACCGGTAACTGGACGCAGTATACTGACTCTTTCTGACAGCTTCCGCAGCTTCGATCTGCGCATCGAGCGCTGACCAGTCCATATCAACGACCAAAGCATCGTGCGCTGCCTCTAACGCGCTGATCTGCTCCAGAATTTCCGCCAGTGTGGACTCCTGATTGTCCGCTACGGCAGATGCCGTCTCGATAGCTTCTGTCAGCGCCGCAAAGGAAGTTTCCGTATAGCTGTCGCTGTTCACATTCTGCGCTTTCTGAATCGCATCCTTCAGCTCCTCAAGCTTTGTTTCCTTCTGATCGGAAAGGGCCTCTTCCATCGCATTCAGAGCGGCTGTCAGTTCTTCCTGCGTCGCCACGGGATCATCATAGACAGCCTTCTGCTCCGCATATGTCGTATCCGCTTTCTCACCTGCCAGCGTCAGCAGTTCACCCAGCTCGGCGCGGCCGGTGACCGGAGTCATAGGATAATCCGGAATCTGATTCCAGGCCAGAGAAAAATATGACCCTTCCGCTCCGGTTCGAATTGTAACCGTTTGGGAAGATGTAACATAGTTATGAGCTGTAAGTCCGATTGACGTCAATCCTGTAGTTGTTTTCGGATTCGATAGTTTTATTATAGTAGCACATGTTACCGTTCCACTATCCGCTCCCTGTATATTACCTGGTAATTCTTTCGTCTCAATAACAACTACATCCTCTGTAGCATCTTTTGTTATATCATCACTAAACAGATTGCCCGCAGGTGAATATTTTAAACTATACTCCGTTGAACCCGATTTTCCTTCTGCTGTAAAGGCAATCGGAAGAACCTTAGTCGCTGAATCCTTAACTGTCAAATACAGTGCTGTAACATCCCCGTCTTCTATTACGGCT
>CALXIZ010000084.1 GCA_944388495.1 uncultured Clostridia bacterium
AGAATACTCAGCCTGTTCTCAAGAGAGCGAGAACACTCGGCATCGAGCCGGGATTTATGGGAATCGATAAAAAATCGAAGAGAAATCCGAACCAGGGCAGAAGAAAGAAGAGCGAATACGCAGGCCAGCTCAATGAAAAGCAGAAGGTCAAGTTCGTATACGGACTTCTGGAAAAGCAGTTCAGAAATACATTTGAAAAAGCGGCAAAGAGACCGGGCGGTACCGGTGAAAATCTTCTCATCATGCTGGAGAGAAGATTCGACAACGTAATCTACAGAATGGGATTTGCCGCTACGAGAAGAGAGGCGAGACAGCTCGTATCCCACGGACATTTCTATGTCAACGGAAAGAAGGCTAATATTCCTTCCATGGAACTCAAGGAAGGAGATGTCATCACTGTAAAGGAAAAGAGCAAGGACTCTCCGAAGTTCAAGCAGCTCAGAGACATGATCATTACGACTCCGAAGTGGGTGACGATCGACGTCGACAAGCTCGAAGGAAAGATCGTAGCATTACCGACAAGAGAGGATATCGATGTTCCTATCGCTGAACATCTCATCGTCGAATTGTACTCCAAGTAGCAGAACGATGGCAGAGCTCGTCAGACAGAAGGTCAAATTTCGCGGGTTATTTAAGGAGGTATTCGAGTGATAGAAATCGAAAAACCAACAATAGAATGTGTCTATTCGGAGACAGACAGGAACTACGGAAAATTTATCGTCGAGCCCCTCGAAAGAGGATACGGCACGACTCTGGGCAACAGCCTGAGAAGAATTCTCCTCTCGTCCTTACCGGGTGCAGCGGTGACTTCGATTAAAATCGACGGTATACTTCATGAGTTTTCGACCGTTCCCGGCGTAAAGGAAGATGTGACAGAGATCATCCTCAACCTGAAGAAGCTTTCGATACGTCTGAACGGAGATACCCCGAAGAGAGCGATTATCAATGCAGTGGGTCCGAAAGAGGTTACCGCTGCGGATATCATTTCTGACGGCGATGTTGAAATCTTCAATCCGGAGCTTCATATAGCGACACTCGACGAAAATGCTTCTTTAGTGATGGAGATCAATCTGGCTACAGGGCGGGGATACCGGCCGGCCGATATGAACAAGACGGACAACACTCCGATCGCGGTCATTCCGGTAGACAGTATCTTTACACCTGCCAGAAAGGTCAATTTTACGGTTCAGAATACGCGTGTAGGTCAGATTACAGACTATGACAGGCTCATTCTTGAGATCTGGACCGACGGCAGTATTTCCCCGGAAGAAAGCGTGTCCATCGGAGCAAAGATCATGCAGGAGCATCTGAAGCTCTTCATCGATCTCACAGACAGCATGGATTCCGTGGAAATCATGGTGGAAAAAGAAGAGGATCAGAAGGAAAAGGCGCTCGAGATGACGATCGAAGAGCTCGAGCTTTCCGTAAGATCGTTTAACTGCCTGAAGAGGGCGAATATCAACACCGTTGAGGAACTGACCCATAAGTCCGAGGACGATATGATGAAGGTGAGAAACCTGGGTAAGAAATCTCTCGACGAGGTGAAACACAAACTCGAAGAACTCGGTCTCAGTCTCAGACCGAATGAAGATTAAAGCGAAGGAGGAACTCGCAGGTGAAAGGATACAGAAAGCTGGGAAGACCTACGGCTCACAGAAAAGCGATGCTGAGAAACCAGGTCACAGATCTTCTCAGAGAAGGCAGAATCACGACAACTGTTACGAGGGCCAAGGAAACGAGAAGAATGGCGGAAAAGATGATCACGCTGGGCAAGCGCGGCGATCTTCACGCAAGAAGACAGGCACTCGCTTACATTTACGACGAAGACGTAGTTACGGAACTCTTCGACAATATCGCACCGAAGTATGCTGAGAGAAACGGCGGATACACAAGAATCCTCAAGCTCGGCAAGAGACAGGGCGATGCTGCGGAGATGGCATTCCTGGAGCTGGTTTAAACTTTTCGTTTCAGAAAAAACTGACAAGCGATACGAAAAGGCAGATATTATGACGGCGCAGAGTTTTTCTGCGCCGTCTGTTTTTTTTGCGGGAGGAAAAGGAGGATATCCGCTGTCCTCTGGAATATGGACTGCAGGTCTTCGGCGGAAAATGGAAATCACGGATTATCTGTGTGCTGGCGGAGAAAAAAAGTATATGAAAGATATTGTTTTGATACGGTATATTATCTGTATAATTTATGTAAGACATCTTGACATAGCCGCTTTATCGGAGTATAGTGAATTTAAAATTGAAGAGAAGAACTTCTGAATTTCCGGCGGAGGGCCGGTCTGCAGGAGATTTTCCCGAAAGATCATGAAGGTAAATGCTATGTGTAATAATCAGGTTTGGAAAAACTTTTATTACGGAAACTACGAAGGTCTGTTTAATGTCTTTACAGGCTATTTTAGCGTACGTAAAATTTAAAAGGTTTCCAAACGATTACAAACTCATGGGATTACTGGAAAAATCTATTAGCTTCACTCGATTTCCGAGCCATCCGATTTGTATCGGGTGGCTTTTTTCTTTTTCGTCCTCCATGTGCGGAGCGCGGAGAAAAAGACGGGCGCATGAGGCCTGCCGGGATCGGAGGAAGAGGGCTTATCGCGTATTGTGTATTTGTGAGGAGGTTTTGAAATGGTAGTAATTCTGAAAGACGGAACGGATCGCTCGGACGTGATGGAACTGATGGAATATCTGGATGCGTTCAATGTGTCGGTAAGCGTGACGGAGGGCGAACATACGACGATCCTCGGCCTGATCGGGGATACTGTCTCTCTGTCGGAGGACGATATCCGCGCATTCGATTTTGTCGAAGACGTGAAGAGAATCCAGGAGCCGTACAAAGCTGCGAATAAGAAATTTCATCCGAATCCTACTGTGGTGGAGGTCGGCGACGGCATAAAGATAGGCGGAGGCAATTTCCAGGTGATCGCCGGTCCGTGCTCTGTGGAGTCAAAAGAACAGATCATCGAAGTGGCAAAGGCGGTAAAGGCTTCCGGTGCGACACTGCTGCGCGGAGGCGCTTTTAAACCGAGAACGTCACCGTATGCATTCCAGGGGCTGCGCGCGGAAGGCATAGAGCTGCTTCTGGAGGCGAAGAAGGAGACCGGAATGCCGATCGTGACAGAGATCATGAATGCGGCTCACCTGCCGTTATTTGAGCATGTCGATATTATTCAGGTCGGCGCGAGAAACATGCAGAACTTCGAGCTTCTGAAGGTGCTGGGAAAACAGGAAAAGCCTGTTCTGCTCAAGCGCGGCCTGGCAAATACGATCGAAGAATGGCTCATGAGCGCGGAATATATCATGGCGGGCGGCAACAAGAATGTCATCCTGTGTGAAAGGGGTATACGGACATTCGAAACGGCTACGAGAAATACGCTCGATCTGTCGGCCATCGCGGCACTCAAGGAAAAGACACATCTGCCTGTCATCGTCGATCCGAGCCATGCCACCGGCGTGGTACAGTATGTGGAACGTCTGTCGGTTGCAGCGGTTGCCGCCGGAGCGGATGGCCTGATTATCGAAGTTCACAATAATCCGAAGAAAGCGCTCTGCGACGGACCTCAGTCATTGACACCGGCTCAGTTCGATACTACAATGGAAAAGATTAAGAAGATGCATAAATTCATGTCCGAGGAGATATCGTACTGAGAACGGAGGCCAGGCATGGGACAGACACAATCGGAGAATGTCAGAATAGCCGCCGGAGGCGGATATGATGTCAGAATAGGCAGCGGACTCCTGAAAGAGACGGGCGCTCTGGCGCGCCGTGTTCTGAAAGCGGACAGAGTAGCCGTATTTACGGATTCCGCTGTGGACAGCCTCTACGGTGAGACGGTGGAAAAAAGCTGCAGAGATGTCGGTTTTGAGACATGCCGTTTTGTCTTTCAGGAGGGAGAAGCCTCTAAGAAGGCAGAGACTGTGATGGACTTCGTCGAGTTTATGTCGCATCATCATCTGACGCGAAAAGATGCTGTCATCGCGCTGGGAGGCGGCGTGGCCGGGGATATGGGAGGATTTGCCGCTTCCGTCTATCTGCGCGGTATCGATTTTATTCAGGATCCGACTACGCTGCTGGCGGCCGTCGACTCGTCAGTAGGAGGAAAGACGGGTGTGAATATCAGCAGCGGAAAGAATCTGGCCGGTACGTTCTGGCAGCCTTCTCTGGTGCTTTATGACACCGGCACATTCGAATCGTTAAATGACGATCTGATTCTGGACGGAACGGCGGAGATCATAAAGACAGCGGCGATCCGCGATGCAGAACTCTTTCAGCTGATACAGAACGGCAGCGTCGCGGATATCCTGACACAGACGGTAAAGAGATGCGTACAGATCAAAGGAGCCGTCGTCGATGCCGATGAAAAAGAGAGCGGCCTGAGACGCATTCTGAATTTCGGACATACGATGGCACATGCCATCGAGAAGGCTTCCGGCTACCGTATCAGTCACGGCAGGGCTGTAGCCTGCGGAATGGCGATGATGACGGCCGCCTCGGAAGCGGCGGGCATGTCGCAGAAGGGCACCTGCAGGACTCTGTGCCGTCTGCTCGGGGAAAAGGGCTTCGACCTGAATCCGCGGTTTCCTCTGACACAGCTGTGCAGCCTGGCGGCCTCGGACAAGAAGACATTCGGTGACAGGATACATCTCGTATATATAGAAAAAATCGGATCAGCTGCCGTCTTCGATATGGAGATCGGACAGCTTGAAGAGTTTATGAAAGACGGTGCGGCGTTTATGAAAAACGGTGCGGCAGAATAAGGAGCAGACATGGACATCAGAATTTATCCGGGAAAGCTGAGCGGAACTGTGAGGGTGCCGCCGTCAAAATCCGTGGCGCACAGAGCTCTCATCTGTGCTTCTCTTGCGGAGGGAAAGTCGGAGATCCGGGGAATTTCCGGATCGAAGGATATGGAGGCGACGATCGGATGCATGACCGCACTGGGAGCGTCTGTCAGGCGTACAGCGCCGGAAACCGTCGAGGTGGAAGGGATCGGAAGCAGAGCCGGCGACGGTATCATCGGCGCCGGAGCGGTTCTGGACTGCATCGAGAGCGGCTCGACGCTGCGCTTTCTGCTGCCGGTTGCGGCAGCGCTGGGAGCGGAGGCTTCCTTCGAAGGGCGGGGAAAGCTGCCCGAACGGCCGATGACGCCGCTGGCTGATGAGATGAAAAAGAAGGGCGTGACTTTCCTGCCGGAGGGCCGGGATCATCTGCCTTTTTCGATCCGGGGCCGGCTGCAGCCCGGAATCTTCGAAATTCCGGGAAACGTCAGCTCTCAGTATATTTCGGGGCTGCTGTTTGCTCTGCCTCTGCTGAAAGAGGAAAGTGAAATCCGTGTGAGAGGAAAGCTCGAATCTTCCGGCTATGTGGCGCTGACACTGAAGATGATACGGGATTTCGGCGTGAGGATCGAAGAGACGGACTTCGGATTTCGGATTCCTGAAAATCAGTCTTACAGGGCGAAAGACATCGAAGTGGAAGGAGATTATTCTCAGGCGGCCTTCTGGCTGACAGCTGCAGCCTGCGGATCAGATCTTACCGTGACGGGACTGCGGGAGGACAGCTCACAGGGCGACCGGGAGGCGCTCGGTATTCTGAAACGCTTTGGAGCCGGCGTTGCGGAAGCGGACGGGAATGTCACAGTCACGAAGACCGGATCTCTTCGTGCGGCCGATGTGAACGGGAGAGATATTCCGGATATCATACCGGTTCTTTCCGTGGCTGCGGCCTGCGCGGAGGGGACCAGCGTATTTTCTGACGTGTCGCGTCTGAGGATTAAAGAATGCGACAGGCTGTCGGCCATGGCGGACTGCCTCGCCCGGCTGGGTGTGCAGACACGCGAGACGGAGGATACGCTTACTGTAACGGGCGGCATGCTGCAGGGCGGATGCAGCGTGAGCGGGTATAACGATCACCGCATCGTCATGTCGATGGCCGTCGCGGCACTGTGCTGCAGACAGCCGGTTGTCATCCGCGGCGCGGAAGCCGTTGCGAAGAGCTATCCTGATTTTTTTGATGAATTCACAAGACTGGGAGGAAGAGCAGATGTCATCACAGATCGGTAATATACTGAAGGTATCTCTGTTCGGAGAGTCTCACGGGCCTGCGATCGGCGCCGTGATCGACGGTTTTCCTCCGGGAACTGAAATCGATATGCAGAAGCTGCTGGCCTTTATGAAACGGCGGGCTCCGGGCCGCGACAAAACGTCGACGCCGAGAAAAGAGAGCGATCTGCCGGAGATACTCTCCGGCATGTCCGGCGGTGTCACCTGCGGTACTCCGATCGCGGCGGTCATAAAAAATGCGGATCAGCGTTCGGGGGATTATGCGAAAATGTCTGCAGCGGCGAGACCCGGACATGCAGACTATACAGGGTTCGTCCGCTACCGGGGAAAAAACGATGTCCGGGGCGGCGGTCATTTTTCGGCCAGACTGACGGCGCCGCTGACGTTTGCAGGAGGGCTCTGCCTGCAGTATCTGCAGAGCAGAGGTATCTTTATCGGCGCGCATCTGAAATCGGTGCACGGCGAAGAAGACAGCAGCTTTCCTGAAACAGATCTGACACCGCAGCAGATTCTGGCTCCGGGAGAAAAAGATTTTCCGGTGATCGACGACAGTGCGGAAGAGCGAATGCGCGCAGTCATCGAAAAAGCGCGCCGGGACGGCGACTCCGTCGGCGGCATCGTGGAAGTGGCGGTGACCGGCATGCCGGCAGGAATCGGATCGCCGATCTTCGATACCGTCGAAGGACGCCTTTCTCTCGCCTACTTCGGAATTCCGGCAGTCAAGGGTGTGGAATTCGGAGCGGGCTTTTCGGCATCACAGCTTCGCGGCAGCGAGAATAATGACGCTTACTGTATCGGAGCGGACGGCAGTATCAGAACGAAAACAAATCATCACGGAGGTATCCTGGGCGGAATCTCCTCGGGAATGCCGATCATCGCGCGGCTGGCATTCAAACCGACGCCGTCCATCGGAAAAGAGCAGGACACCATCGACTTTATACGCCGGGAAGAGACGAAAATCAGTGTCGCCGGAAGACATGACCCGTGTGTTGCGGTGAGAGCGGTTCCCGTGGCGGAGGCAGTGACGGCAGTCGTCCTCATGGACATGCTGATGGAGCAGGAGGGCATGCTGCCGGACTGAAGAGGCGGAAAAAGCGCGGTGCAGGACCGGGAGGAAAAGCCGGACGAGCCGGACGGGAAGCGGCGAAAATACCGGTGAAAGGAAAGAAACATGGAACTCGCAGAGATCAGAAAAAAAATCGACGAAATCGACGGACAGCTGCTGACGCTGTTCTGCAGGCGGATGGATCTGGTGAAGCAGGTAGCGGAGTATAAGATGGAGCATGATATGGAGATATTTCATCCGCAGCGGGAAGAGGCGATTCTGGAAAAGACGGCCGCTGAGGCAGAGGCCGGGTATGAGGAATATGCTGTCGGATTCTTCCGTGAAGTCATGCGGATCAGCCGCGGGATGCAGCAGAAGATGATCGATGAGGCGAAGCGCGACATATGAAAGAAATCGAAATGGAAAATATTATCCGGATCGTGGATATGACGCTGCAGTATCCGCCGGCTGATGAGGACGCCGATCCGCAGACGGCGATAGACGGTCTCAGCCTTGAGATAAAGGAGGGATCGTTTGTCGCCGTACTGGGGCAGAACGGCTCCGGCAAATCGACGCTCGCAAAGACAATCAACGCTCTCCTCCCGCCTACGGGAGGAGATATTTTCGTATGCGGCATGAATACGAAGGACGATGAGCTGATCTGGGAAATCCGGCGCAGCGCGGGAATGGTCTTTCAGAATCCGGATAATCAGCTGGTATCCGCCGTCGTGGAGGATGATGTGGCCTTCGGGCCGGAAAATCTCGGCGTTCCGACGGAAGAAATACGTCAGAGAATAGACGATGCGATGAAGAAGACCGGTATTTTCGAACAGAGAAAAAAATCACCGCACATGCTCTCCGGCGGACAGAAGCAGAGGGTGGCAATCGCCGGAGTCATCGCCATGCGTCCGAGATGTATTCTCTTCGATGAGCCTACAGCGATGCTGGATCCGAAGGGGCGGCTGGAAGTCATGAACATCATAAAAGCCCTGAAAAAAGAAGGGATTACCGTTCTTCTGATCACACATTTCATGGAGGAGGCCGCCGAAGCGGACCGGGTGATCGTCATGCGGCAGGGAAAAATCGCAGCGGATGCGCCGCCGGCGGATCTTTTTTCGGATACGGAAAACGTGCGGCGTCTCGGGCTGGATCTTCCGCCGGCGGTAGAGATAAGAGAACTTCTGCGGGCCGGGGGCGTCGATATTTCGGATGACGTTCTCGACATGGGAAGCCTGGCGCGTGTTCTGTGCGCGGGAGCGGAAGTGACAGACGGAACGGAACGCAGGCGGGTGCGGGAGGAATGAGAAAAGATGCCGATTATCGCGGAAAATATCAGCCATGTATATAATAAGGGACAGCCGGATGAGACATATGCTCTCCGCGATGTCTCTTTTTCCATAGAAGACGGAGAGTTTATCGGAATTATAGGTCATACCGGATCGGGAAAATCTACGCTGATTCAGCATCTGAACGGCCTTCTGAAGCCGGATTCGGGAAGAATTCTTATCGACGGGCGGGATATCATGTCGAAGGACGTATCTCTGCGCGGAATCCGGAGAAAGGTGGGACTCGTGTTTCAGTATCCCGAATATCAGCTTTTCGAAGAGACTGTGGCGGAGGATGTGGCTTTCGGACCGAAAAATCTGGGAATTCCGCCGGACGAGACAGATCAGCGCGTCAGAGAGGCGCTGCGGCTGACGGAGCTGGATTATGACGAGATCGCAGACAGGTCTCCCTTTGAACTTTCCGGAGGTCAGAAGCGGCGCGTAGCGATCGCCGGCGTGCTGGCCATGCGTCCGGAGGTGCTCATTCTCGACGAGCCCGCAGCCGGCCTTGATCCTAAATCACATGTTCAGATTCTGGAGATGATACGCAGAGTGAGAGAAGAGAGAAAGGTGACAGTCATTCTCGTATCACACAATATGGATGATGTGGCGAGACTGTGCAGCCGGGTTTTTGTGATGGAAAAGGGTGAACTCATACTGTCCGGAACACCGCGGGAAGTCTTTTCACAGACAGAGCTGCTCCGGAAGGCAGGACTGGGACTGCCGGCTGCAGCAGATCTGATCTTCAGAATGCGGACGCTGGGCGCCGATATAGACGGCGATATTCTGTCTGCAGAGGAAGCTGCGGACGCCGTGATAAAATGGCTGCGGAAAAAAGGGAAAAGAGGGCGGTAAAAGATGCTGAGAGATATCACACTGGGACAATACTATGCGAAGGACTCCGTAATCCACCGTCTCGATCCGAGAGTAAAAATCGTCGCTGTCATCGTCTATATCATAATGCTCTTTCTCGTGCGGGACTTCATCGGCTATGCGGTATCCTTTGCGGCGGCAGCGGCTGTGATCTGCGCGTCGGGTGTGCCGTTCCGTTTCATTCTGCGCGGCATGAAGCCCGTCGCAGTGATTCTGGCGCTGACTTTTCTGCTCAATCTTTTTCTTTATCCGGGAACGGTGCTCCTGTCGGCAGGTCCTTTCCATATCACGCAGCAGGGGCTGCATCAGGCGCTTTTCATGGCGTGCAGACTGATTCTGCTGATCTTCGGCACCGCTATTCTCACGTATACGACAAAACCGATGAAGCTGACGGACGGTATGGAAGCTCTGATGAGCCCTCTGTCACGCTTCGGATTCCCGGCACATGAGATCGCCATCATAATGTCGATCGCTCTGCGCTTCATCCCGATGCTCGTGCAGGAAGCGGACAAAATCATGAAGGCACAGCAGGCGAGGGGAGCTGATTTTGAAAGCGGAAATATCATCCGCAGAGTCAGAAGTCTGATGCCGCTCTTTATCCCTCTGTTTATCGGCGCCTTCCGCATCGCACAGGATCTGGCGATGGCTATGGAGGCGCGCTGTTATCGGGGCGGAACGGGAAGGACGAGACTGCATGTCATGAAATTACATAAGAGAGATGCCGCCGCCTCTGTTCTTCTCGCTGTTTATGCAGGTCTGATTCTGGCGGAGCGTATTTTGCCGGCTCTGTTCTGAGACGCATGGAACGGCGGAAAATGCGGCGGCACGTATACAGAAACGCCTGTATCCGGGATAGGTATATCTATTTTAGAGATCAGAGAAAGGAACGGACTGAAAAAAGATGCGACAGAGAAAACTGAAGGGACTTGAGGAAAAGCTCAGCGTTTATTCTTCGGATAACAGAGTGCGTGCGGAAGGTATGAAGGGACGGTGGAATCAGCTGTTTTCCTCGGAACAGCCGCTGTTCGCAGAGTTCGGATGCGGAAAGGGACAGTTTATTCTTCGGAGAGCGCAGGCGAGGCCTGACAGAAATTTTATCGCGGTTGAAGGCAATGACAGCGTGATGCTGCGTGCGCTGCAGAAAGCGGCGCGCCGGCTGCTGACACTGCCGGAGGCTGCCGGAGAAGACGGCAATGAACGGCCTTTTGAGGATATCGTACCGCGCGGAGTGTTTCAGGCTGAAAATATTCCGCAGGATGCACGCGGAGAGAACAGAAAGGATGAAGCGGAGAGCGGAATCCGGAAAAAATACAGAGGCAGCGGGACAGGCCGTATTTTCCGGGCGGCGCCGAATCTGATCTTTGTCAATATGTATATCCGCGATGTGACGGAGTGCTTTGCGGAGAATGAACTTTCCGGCATTTATCTGAACTTCAGCGATCCCTGGCCGAAAGAGCGCCATGCGGCGAGGAGACTCACACACAGCAGATATCTCAGCGGATATCAGCACGTTCTGAAGCCGGAAGGGGCTCTGGAGTTCAAGACGGACAATGAAGCGCTGTTCCGCTTCTCTGTCCGGGAGTTTTCGGACAGCGGATGGGAGCTGTCAGAATACTCGGAAGATCTGCACGCTTCGGATTTCGATTCAGTCGGTTTTCAGACAGAATATGAGGAAAAATTTTCCTCTCTGGGCAGGCCGATTTTCTACTGCAGAGCAGAGCGAAGGATGTAGTACGGCGGCCGGAGACGGTTGCCGGACTGTCCTCTTTCCCGGACGCGGCCGGAAAATGCGTCGCTGACAGATAACAGGAGCGATAAAACAGTTCATAAAAAAAATAACGTCTTCATATATTTCTCTATAGACTTTTCCGTCTCGAAAGGGGTCAGAAATATATGAAAGACTATATAGAAGAGCGTGTCCTGGAGCTGGCCGCGTATGTGCTCGAGACCCGGACGACTGTGCGCGGCGCGGCGAAGCATTTTAAAATAAGCAAGTCCACTGTCCATAAAGATCTGACAGAACGGCTTTCGGAGCTGAATCCTTCTCTGGCGGGAGAAGTGAAGCACGTTCTGGACAATAATAAGGCAGAAAGACATATCCGGGGAGGCATGGCGACCAGAGAAAAATATCTGCACAGAAAAGGAATGTCCTGAAGCAGAGACATTCCTTTTGCAGCGTGATGCGTCATTACGCCGGCGTATAAGGCCGGAAATCCGGAGAAGCTTTTTTTATTATGCCGGAAATACGGCTCAATCGGTATTTCCGGCATAACAGCGCAGGTATTTTATCTTGTTCATCATTTCTCCTGTGTGATTTCGTCCGGATTGATCAGTTCCCCGTCCCGCATGACTTCGAAGTGAAGATGAGGACCGTCGGCCTGTTCGAAGAGAGCATCTTCGCCTATGGTGCCGATCTGATCTCCCTTTGTCACCACATCGCCTTCGGAAACTGAAATTTCACCGAGACAGCAGTAACGGCTCTCCAGGCCGCCGCCGTGTGCGACTGTCACGAAGGAGCCGTACCTGTCGTCTGCTCCGACAGATGTAACCGTTCCGGACAGAACGGTGCTCACATGGCTGCCGGCCGGCGCTGCGATATCTATGGCTTTATGACAGAGATACTGATCGAGCGTGGCGGAATACACGAGGCTGTCGCCGCTGTATGCTCTGATAATCTCTCCCTGAACAGGCATCAGAGGAGCGGAACCGCTGTTTTCCTCCGCATCCTGTGCCCGGTCTGCAGGATCGCCTGTACCGGAGGAATCCTCCCCGAGACTGTCGGTGATCGGAATCTCCGCCGAGACACTCTCATCCGGTCCGGAATCTCCGTAGGGATCTTCCCGGGAAATTTCCGTCACCGCGGTGTTATTCAGCGCGCGGTTGACGGCGTATATGGTCAGCCCGCCCATCAGACAGAGCACGAGTAGCCCTATGATGATTTTTCTCGCTGCCGCTGCACGGAAGGAACTGCTGTTTTTTTCGTTCTGACTGTTCAACTCGTACCACCTCCGTCTTTAGTTTTGCCTCCTGATCCGGTAAACATACGGCAAAACGGCGGAAAAGAAAGATTTTTGCGGCGCAGCAGCGGGCTGCGCTTTTCCCGTCCGTCACCGGTGCGGATTATGGCTTTTCCGTGCGTTTTTTCTTGATTAAAAAAATACGAAATACTATAATGAAACGGTGAAAAACTGTATACAGGCCGGATGACTGAGATATACGGAAAAGACAGTTATCGCACAGAGGAAAATTGCAGCGGAGGTGTTCAGAATGGATTATATTTTTGCAGAGGGAAACGGGCGTGAGATCACGGGAAAAGATAAAATTTTCGGCGTCAGTCAGCTGGCTAAAAAAGCTGCGGCGGAATACGGCGCGGAAAATGTGGTGAATGCGACGATCGGGGCGCTGCTCGACGATGACGGAAAGCTGATCGTGCTTTCCTCAATGGTGGAGGTTCTAAAAGACATGACACCTCAGGAGCTGGCGGAATATGCGCCGATCGCGGGAATTCCGGAGTATCTCGATGTACTGAAGACGGTGGTTTTCGGAAAATATATGCCGAAAGGTTTTATCGAAGCATGTGCGACGCCGGGAGGCACCGGTTCCATCCGCAATACGATCGCAAACTATTCACGGCCGGGTGATCTGGTTCTGACATCAAACTGGCACTGGAGTCCGTATCAGATCATCGCCCGGGAGATCGGAAGGGATGTGGCGACCTATCAGATGTTTGATGCGGAAGGAAACTTTAATTTTGAAGCATTCAGAGAAAAAATTGCCGGAATTTTAGAGAAACAGGACCGTCTCGTTATTTTGTTCAATGCTCCCGCTCACAATCCGACGGGTTATTCCCCTTCTCCGAAAACGTGGGACCGAATCATCTCTGTTCTGAAAGAATGCGCGGCGCCGGGCAAAAAAATCACATTCTTCCTCGACATTGCCTACATCGACTTTGCGGGAGATCCTGATAAGGCGAGAGAATTTCTGCCGAAGTTCGGCGATATGCCGGATAATATTCTGGTCATAGTGGGATTCAGCGCTTCCAAGGGATTTACTTTTTATGGTCTCCGTACAGGCGCGATGTTATGCATCACGCAGAATGAAGAGATCGCCCGGGAGTTCGGACGCGTGGCATCCTATTCCAGCAGAGGATCCTGGTCAAACTGCGCGAGAGCGGGGCAGGCAGCCATCGCAAAGGTGTTCCGCGATGAGAAACTGCTGGCCAGAGTATTCGAGGAGCGCAGAATTTACGAAAAGCTGCTGGCTGACCGCTGCAGTGCATTTAAACAGGCTGCCGAGGAGGCCGGGCTGAAGACCTGTCCGTTTAATGCGGGCTTCTTTATCACGATTCCGTGCGAAAATGACGATGAGGTGAATGAAGAGCTGCAGAAGGACAATATCTTCGCCATCGCGATCGGAGGCGGAATCCGGATCGCCATTTCAGCTATCAGCGAGGACAAGTGCCGCATGATTCCGGCCAAAATCGCAGCAGCGATCAGAAGAGTAAACGGAGAATAAAAAAGAAAGTAAGAAGGTAAGAAGGTAAGGACTGACAGGATATGTCTGAAGGAAAAAATACGAAAAAAAAGAAGAGAAAGAACAGCAACTACCGGCCGGTTTATAAATATGTAGATCTCGACCGGCTCTGCAGAAAGACGCTCTGCGATTACCGGAATGCTCCCGCTCCGCGTCAGGAGATGGGCGAGAGCGAAAAAGTGGACAGAAACCTCTACGAGACAGGCGTTTCCTTCTGTGTCACAGCGGGAATCATCACGCCGGAGGAAAAGGAACAGCTCTTTGAGGGAAAAAATCACGTACCGATGAGCAGCCGGGAGGTAGCGGAATTTTCGGGGATTCCGGCCTATCAGGTGGAGAAAAATCTGTTCGCCTTTAAAGCGGAAAAGCCGGAGGACTATGTGCGTGCGAGCATGATCCGTCTGGCGCTGTGCGATATCATCAATACGATTATCCACAGTGTGGGCGAGGAAAAAGAACTCCACATCGACAGCGAAGAGATGGAACGCGCCGCCGGTTATATCAATTTCTGCTCAGCCACCGGTGTCATCACGGAGGAACAGGGCGTGACTATCTATATGCAGCTGAAACAGAAAAAAACGCTCGATTTCCCGTTTATATCCTCACTTACGGGTCTGAGTACGGATGCGCTGAAGCAGATTGCAGGAGTGTAGAAAAAGACGGCTCTGATGATCGGGCGAAGCGGTTTACAGAAGCGGTTTACAGAGATGAAAGAGCGGCTGCGGTCCGGACGGGCCGCAGCCGCTGCACTTTTTCCGATACAGAACAGCGTGATAAGCGCAATAGATGATTGACGGTGTCAAAAAAATTATATAAAATAATAGATACGAGGGATCAAAAGATCCCGGGCATGCAATTATCGTTTTTAGTTTGGGGAAGGTGATCATTTTATGAAAAAAATCATGACGACACTTCTGGGCGCTTTGACCCTGTTGTTTGTGAGTGCTCCGGCAGTCTTTGCCAATGAAGCCGCTCATGAAGCCGTCAACGAGGCACTGCCCGTCTGGAGTATCATCCCGTTTGTGGGAATGCTCCTGTCCATCGCGATATTCCCTCTCGTGAAGCCGGAATGGTGGGAGAAGAATATGCTGTGGGTGGCACTTGCCTGGTCAGCCGTATTTGTCATCCCGTTTGCCGTGGCATACGGACCGGGGGAGGCTCTGTTCCGTGTCCTCGAATCCGTAATTCTGGATTATATTCCGTTTATCGTGCTGCTGCTCGGCCTGTTTGTCGTAGCCGGCGGTATCGCGCTGAAGGGTACTCTGGTGGGCACCACGAAGGTAAATGCGATTCTGCTGCTGATCGGTACCGTTCTGGCCAGCTGGATCGGAACCACCGGTGCGGCGATGCTGCTGATTCGTCCGCTGATCCGTGCAAACGCATGGAGAGAAAAAAAGGTGCATGTCATCGTGTTCTTCATTTTCCTGGTGGCAAATATGGGAGGATGTCTGACTCCGCTGGGAGATCCGCCTCTCTTCATGGGATTCCAGAGAGGCGTTCCGTTTACCTGGACTTTCCATCTGCTGCCGATCCTGCTGTTTAACATGGTAATTCTCTTTATCGTGTTCATCCTGATCGACCGCCATTTCTACAAAAAGGAAGTCGCAGCCGGAAGATCGCCGCAGGATATGACGGACAACAAGGCGAAAGAGCCGATCCGCATCGAAGGCGCGCACAATGTCATCTTTATCGCTCTGATCATCCTCGGCGTCATCGCCAGCGGCGTGCTGCCGAACATGTTCGATTTCTTCGCTGACGGCGCGGGTATCCACATCTACGACGAGATCGTGTTCCCGTATGCTACGCTCGTGGAAATCATACTCATTCTGCTGGCATGTTTCCTCTCGCTGAAGACGACGAAAAAGACGACCAGACAGCTCAATGAGTTTACCTACGGACCGATCGCCGAAGTGGCGAAGCTGTTTATCGGTATCTTCATCACGATGATTCCTGCTCTCATGTACCTGAGAGCTCACGGCGGTGAGCTCGGCCTCGACCAGCCGTGGCAGCTGTTCTGGTGCACAGGCGCACTGTCCTCGTTCCTGGACAATACACCGACATATCTCGTATTCCTGCAGACGGCCGGAGCTCTGGGGCAGGCAGGCATCGAGACTTCCGTCGGCTCTGTTTCCCAGCTCATGCTGGAGGCTATCTCGGCCGGCGCCGTATTCATGGGTGCGAATACATATATCGGAAACGCTCCGAACTTCATGGTAAAATCCATCGCGGAAGAAAACAGAATCAAGATGCCGAGCTTCTTCGGCTACATGGGATGGTCTGTCTGCATTCTCATCCCGGTATTTATCATCGATACACTGGTATTCTTCCTGTAGGATGAAGGAAGAGATTCCGTCTTTCCGGAAGGATAATAAGATACAGAACATGTAAAAACCGGAAGATGACGAAAAAAATAAAGATCGGAAAACGAAACGAGCCGCAGGACTCCGGGATCCCGGAGTCCTGCGGCTCGTCTGTGCGGAAGAATATCAGCGCAGGCGCCGCACATTATCCTCCGGGCTGTCTTCGTACCAGACGGCGTTGAGAATGAGACCGACCAGGAGAATATAGCCCAGCCAGTAGAACCAGAGAAGCAGCGCGATGATAGCCGCAAGACTCCCGTAGATCAGGTTGAGATTGGAGAAGTAGGAGAAATAGACCTGATAAGCGAGACTGGCGATAATGATGCCCACCGAAGCAAAAAGGCTTCCCGGCAGTGTGCGCCGGAGAGGGACTTTTTTATTCGGAAGGATCGAATAATTGACCGCGATGAAGAGAAAATAGATCAGAAAAATGACAGGCCAGCGCATGATCATATAGATATCTTCAACGTGAAATTCGATTCCGAAAAACTGATCCAGAGCGGAGGAAATCAGAGCCAGAATAGAATTGCCGTACACGAGAACGAGCAGACTGGCGAGCACCAGCAGGATCAGCAGTCCGACAGTCAGAACAGCCCGGAAGCGTATCTTGAAATAACCGGTGATCTGATTGCCGCCGTCCAGCTTATAAGTATAGTTGGAGATCCGTATGAGGGAAAACTCAATCTTGGAAGCAGCCCACAGAGCACCGATCAGAAAAACGAGATTCGTTCCGCCGGACAGAGTGCGTTCAAAGGACGTGAGAAAAGAATAGATAAACGTGTTGCTGGTGAACTCCGCATCCAGAATCTGAGAAAATGCCCCGTATATTCCGAAATATCCCAGTATCTGCGTCAGAAGAGCGATCACGGGGACGATGGAAAAAATAAAATAAAAGCCGAGCTCTGCCGCGGCTCCGTGGTAATATGGATCCTGGAGCCGCGTGATCAGAGTCATGCTCTTGTAAAATACTTTCTTCAGCAATTTTTCCTGTCCTCCGCTTCTGTGATGGGTGAACCGGATTTTCCGCCTGCGGTTCCACCGGACTGCAGTATGAGGCGGAGATTTTCGAGAGCTTTCGCCCGGTGACTGATTTTATTTTTCTCCTCTGCGGAAAGCTGAGCATAGGTGACGGAATAACCGTCCGGGATAAAAAGCGGATCATAGCCGAAACCGTTTGTTCCTTCAGGAATGCGGCCGATTCTGCCCGGACATTCACCGCGGGCGGTGACGACACGTCCGTCAGGGGAGACCATCGTGATGACGGAGACAAATTTTGCCTGTCTGCTGCCGTCCGGTACATTTTCCATCAGCGACAGAAGCTTTTGATTGTTTTTTTCATCTGTCGCACCCTCACCGCTGAAACGGGCTGAATAGACGCCGGGTGCGCCGCCGAGAGCCTCCACGACCAGACCGGAATCGTCGGCGAGAGCCGTCATCGCAGTAGCCTGCATGACAGCCTTTGCTTTGATAAGAGAATTTTCCTCAAAAGTCGTACCGGTTTCCTCCACCTCGAGCCCGGCTGCCGCCGTTTCGCTCTTGGGAATGATATCCGCTCCGAAAGACTCCATGATGGAGAGCATCTCTTTTATTTTGTGCCGGTTGTCTGTAGCAGCGGCAATTTTAACGTTCTGAAAAATCTTTTCCATAATCTGACCTCTGAAAACAGTTTCCGGAGACACGGAAACTGACGGATTAAAATAAATATATTTTCACATTTTCCCTCCTGACGGGAAGATCATGCTGTACATTTTACCAGTTTTTCGCTCCGCTGGCAAGGAAACCGCCGACACAGACGCCGTACCGTCCGGCCGGGCACATAAAAACAGCGGCCCGGCCGTGTTTACAGAAGAGTGACGATGTAGTAAAATTAACCTGTCAATAAAGATATGCCGGCGACGCCCGGCATACCACCTTTCAGATCAGCAGGAGGTTTGAGGCTTATGGCACTTATCACAACGAAAGATATGTTCGAAAAGGCTCTGAATGCGGACTATGCGGTGGGAGCATTCAATGTGAACAATATGGAAATAATCCAGGGAATCGTCGAGGCGGCGGAGGAGGAACAGGCTCCGCTGATCCTGCAGGTATCGGCTGGCGCGAGAAAATATGCGAAGCCGGCTTATCTGGTCAAGCTGGTAGAAGCAGCCATGGAGGATTCCGGACTCGACATCGCGCTTCACCTCGACCACGGTGAGGATTTTGACATCTGTAAGAAATGCGTCGATGACGGCTTTTCCTCTGTCATGATCGACGGTTCGAAGCATCCGTTTGAAGAAAACATCGCACTCACGAAGCAGGTCGTGGAATATGCGCATGACAAGGGAGTCGTTGTGGAAGCGGAGCTTGGAAAACTGGCAGGCATCGAAGATAACATCAACGTAGATGCCCGTTCGGCGACTTTTACGGATCCTGCGGAAGCGGCGGAGTTTGTGGAGCGTACGGGAGTCGATTCCCTGGCGATCGCCATCGGCACCAGCCACGGCGCATACAAATTCAAAGGAGATCCGTATCTCGACTTTGAAAGACTTCAGGAAATTCACCGCCTGATCCCGGATACGCCGCTGGTACTTCACGGAGCCTCCACCGTGCTGCCGGAATTCGTGGATCTCTGCAATCAGTACGGCGGAGAGATTCCGGGAGCAAAAGGCGTTCCGGAGGACATGATCCGCACGGCGGCGAAGTACGGCGTGTGCAAGGTCAATATCGATACCGACCTTCGTCTGGCTATGACAGCGGAGATCCGCCGTTATCTGACGGAGCACCCTGCTGACTTCGACCCGAGAAAATATCTCGGACCTGCGCGCGACGCTATCCGCAAGATGGTCGCACACAAGATCCGCGACGTCCTCGGCGCCAGCGGAAAGAGATAGAGACTGAAAGTACGAGTCTGCAGGATACAGCCGACCGGCTATGGCCGGCCGGCTTTTTAATTGAAAAAACGCACCTGACGGACAGAGTGTGAAGTGTTTCGGCAGAGGAGATATTTTGATGTATATATTTTCTGTCTGCCGGAAGATCAGATAAAAAATCATATAAAGGAAAAGAAAGTGATGGAAAAAAATACAGCAATCGAAAAAGCTCTCTCTCAGAGAGCGAAGAACATCGTACCGTCCGGGACGATCGCCATCAATGCGCGCGTCTTTGAGATGCAGGAGGCGGGAACGGAGATCGTAAATCTGAGCGTGGGAGAACCCGATTTCAATACGCCTGAGCAGGCAAAGCAGGGAGCCGTATGGGCGCTGGAAAATAATAAGACGCGTTATGACAAGGTCCCGGGGCTGATCGAGCTGCGCCGGGAAATCTGCCGCAAGCTGCGCGAGGAAAACGGTGTGGAATACGAAACGGATCAGATCGTCGTGACAAACGGCGCAAAACAGTGCATCACAAACGCCTGTCTGGCGCTGCTGAATCCGGGAGATGAAGTGCTGATCCCCGAGCCTTACTGGGTGAGTTATCCTGAGATCGTCAAAATCTGCGGCGGCATACCGGTATTCGTAAAGACGAAGCGGGAAAATGATTTTAAGCTGACGGCGGAGGAGATCGGCGAATACGCGACAGAGCGCACGAAGATGGTGATTCTCTGCAATCCGTCTAATCCTCTGGGCACTGTTCACACGAAAGAGGAACTGCAGGCTCTCGCGGAGGCATGTGTAAAGAGAGGTATCTACATCATGGCGGATGAGGTTTACGAGCGAATCTGTTTCGGCGACTTCGTGAGCATGGCCTCTGTCTCTCCGGAAGCAAAAGAGATGACCGTTCTGATCAACGGACTGTCCAAATCGATCCCGATGACCGGCTGGCGGATCGGATATACCGCTACGGCGACAGAACTGGCAAAGGCGATTACGTCTCTGCAGGGGCATATCACGTCTCATCCGTCTACCGTATCCCAGTGGGCCGGCGTGGAGGCGCTGAAATCCTGCGGCGAATATACGGACATGATGGTGAACGCTTACCGGGAGAGAATGGAAGCGGCAGTATCTTTTTTGCGCAGCGAAATGCCGGAGATCTCTTTTATTGAGCCGAAGGGCGCATTTTATCTCTTCCTCGACATTTCCTCTGTTCGCGAAAAATTCCTGTCTCAGGAAAAAACGAATGGAGATATGCCTTACAGTACCGCTTTTACGCTGAAGCTGCTGAATGAGGAACATGTAGCTGTGGCTCCTGGTGCTGCGTTCGGCGTGGACGATTTTATCCGCGTGGCATATGCGACGGACAAGGATACACTGCTTGCCGGAATGGCGCGGATCCGGGACTTTGTGAGGAGATATCGGTAGGAGCATGTAGTAGGGCCCGGTGGTATAGGTGAAGGAATTGGCAAATCTGCTGAATGACAGAGCATATTTTTATTCAGAAGTTCATTAACAATGGAAAGGCGACATATAAAGGTAGGACTTTATGTTATTTAATTCGTATCTTTTTATTCTGATTTTCATGCCTCTTTGTCTGATAGGATATTTTGGGCTGAATCGTCTCAATCAGAAAAAGCTGGCTATGATTTATCTGTTAGGGATGTCATTGTGGTTTTACGGATATTTTAATCCGAAATATCTGGTTATCATATCTATCAGTATCATGGCCAATTATCTTCTGTATCAGATTATGATGCGAGTCGGTGGAAGAATGCTGAGAAGAATGATATTTATTTCCGGGATAGCAGCAAATATTGCTCTGCTCGTCTATTTTAAATATACAGACTTCTTTATCAGTACTGTTAACAGCATTGCAGATACGGATTTTTCCCTATTGCACATTACGCTGCCGTTGGGAATCAGCTTCTTTACCTTTCAGCAGATTTCCTTTCTCGTCGATACCTATCGAAAAGAAGTTCCGGTATATGATTTTGTGGAATACGCCTGCTTTGTGACCTATTTTCCCCAGCTGATTGCCGGCCCCATCGTTACACATGATGAGCTGATTCCCCAATTTCGGGATAATACGAAGAAGCATCTGAACTGGGAAAATTTTTCAAAAGGAATGTATCTCTTTGTACTGGGTCTGGCAAAAAAGGTTTTAGTGGCAGATACTTTTGGAAAAGTTGCCAATATCGGCTTTGCAGATGTCAGTGCGTTGGATTCTACTAATGCGATAATCACAATGCTGTCTTATACGTTTCAGCTTTATTTTGACTTCAGCGGATATTGTGATATGGCGATAGGTCTTGGAAAAATGATGAACATTGATCTTCCACTGAACTTCAATTCGCCGTACAAGGCTCTGACGATCGTAGATTTCTGGAAGAGATGGCACATGACACTGACAAGGTTTTTTACAAAATACATCTATATTCCGCTGGGCGGGAGCTGGCACGGAGAGAGGAGAACGTACATCAACACGTTTCTCGTCTTTCTGATCAGCGGATTCTGGCACGGCGCGGGATTTACTTTTATTCTCTGGGGAATCGGACACGGTGTGTTTTTTATACTTACAAAGAAATTTCATAAACGATTTTCCTCATTGCATCCTGCGCTGAACTGGATCATAACCTTCGGATTTGTCAATATCATGTGGGTCTTCTTCCGGGCTTCTTCGGTATCCGATGCGCTCGTTCTCTTGAACCGGATCGCAGCTTTTGATTTCGGACCGGTTTTCCGTTCTATCGTGTCCTGTTTCGATTTGCCGGAAATCACTCTGTTGCTGGATCTTTTTCCTGTTCAGGCCCTCTACCCGAACATTCTGCTTCTGGGTGCATTTCTTCTGGCCCTGTTCTGCGTTCTGGGAACGGACAATGCCTTTGAAAAGATGAGGAAATTTGTACCTTCTGCAGGAAGATATCTGATCACTGTGATTCTGCTGGTGTGGTGTATCTCATCCTTTAGCGGTGTAAGTACCTTTTTGTATTTTAATTTTTAGGTAAGGCTTATGTTTCATACATGTAAGAAATGGTGTATCTGTTGTATTGTCTCGGTCCTTGTTCTGCTGCTGATTATGGGAGGAACGGTTGCAGTCGTTGATCCGTATTTTCATTATCACCGGCCATTGAAAGAATTATCTTACCGGATTTATAATGAACGTTATCAGAATGATGGAATCCTGAGACATTTTACCTATGATGCTGTAATCATTGGCACATCGATGACAGAAAATTTCAAAACATCGGAACTGGATCAGTTGTTTCAGGTTCATGCGGTAAAAGTACCGTTTTCCGGAGCCAGTTATAAAGAAATCAATGATCGCTTGAAGACTGCATTTCAGAGGAAGAGACCGGTCAAAATGGTGGTACGGGGCCTGGACTGCTCAATGCTTCTGGATTCCCCGGATAAGATGAATTATGATGGCAGCAGTTATCCGGAATATCTGTATGATGATAGAATATTCAATGATGTTAACTATATTTTGAATAAAGAGGTTTTTGTGCAAATGATCCAAAATGTATTTTTATATACCAGATCAGGCGCAGAAATGACGAGTTTTGATTCTTATGCAAATTGGAATGAATCCATGACTTTTGGAAAGGAAGCGGTAGATCTCACTTATACGAGGCGAGAAGAAAAAGAAGAGGAAAAAGTTTCATTTACTGATCAGGATAGGGAGAATGTCCGTGAAAATATCACGCAGAATGTGATCGAACTCGCGTCGGAAAATCCTGACACGGAATTTTATCTTTTCTTTACACCGTATAGTATCTATTACTGGGATGCTATAGACAGAAACGGAACGATCAACCGCTATCTTGAGGCGGAACAGTATGCTATTTCTCTGCTACTGAAGCAGGAAAATATTCATCTGTTTTCCTTCTTTACGGAATTTGGCATGATCTGTGATTTAAATAATTATAAAGATGTCTGGCATTACAGCGAAGAGGTGAATTCACAGATCCTGCAGTGGATGAAAGAGGGAGAACATGAGCTGAACCAACAAAATTATGAAGCGTATTACGCGGAAATGCGTGAGTTCTATCTGAATTACGATTATGATTCGTTATTTGAAAAACAGTAACAGATTGACTGTATAATATATAAATATTATAAAAATCAATAGATTATTTGAAGCGACGGATGGGATACGAAAGCTGGGGTATTAAATAAAGAAAGACTGATAAACTGAGGCTTGTTATGACTTAGCCATAGTCTATCAGTCTTTACACATCAACTATTGAAACCGCCGTATACGTGGACCGTATGTATGTTGATGTAAAAGGACGGAAACTGATCGTTTCCTCCTGCTCGATTTTAAATAATATCGAAAGTAGAGGTGAAAATTATGGATGGCTATGCCAAAGACCATTCAAACAGGCCGGCAGAATGTCCGTTAGAAGAGAGAATGTGCTGGAAAGAAAGATCGTAGGACTCTCCTGCTGCCAGTGTGATTCGGCACCATCTCCAGGTATAATATCCGGTATCGCTGTTCAGCTTGGATGTTTTCAAAATACCGCCGCAGTTAATTACGGGAACATTACCGGCTCCGTCGTTGTCTACCTGATTAGCGGAAAAGTAGCCGTAAATCGTAACCTGAGAGGATGTATCATTGGTCAGGCGGATCGAATGATAGTTCTGTGCACACCAGTTTCCGAGATTATGATACTGAGGGTTATTTACACTGGCTATGATATCTGATCCGACGAGATGAATTGGTATGATCTCGTTAATATTTAAATAACCATCTTTGCATCGATTTGTCGTACAGCGATAAGGAAGATCGCTTACCTTGACAGTGCCATGAGTAAAGTAATTAAAGAAACCTTCTCCACGGCCGGAGTATACTTTCTGGCCATCCGTAAACGGATAAGCGACGGCGTAACCTGTAAGAGCACTGAGATCAAAATACGCATAGAGTGTGACTACTACCGGACCGGTGGTAGAGATATGAAGCATTCCGGAAAAACATTTTCCTGAATCAATCTCTTCAGACAAGATCCAGGCACTTGCTCCGGATCGTAAGGTATATTTCCGACCATCAGTATCGAAATAATTGGTTACAGTTTCAGAATCCAGCCCCCATCCCTGACTAAAGCCGCAGTTGTCTCGGGTTACAGTGATAGAAGATGCATTGTTGTTGTAGATCTGTACACCATACTTCAAAACTCTTCCGGTTCCGTTAGTATGGGAAAAGAAAATAGCGGCTGTATCGTTAATGGTCTGCTGGTTGAGGAAGTAGTCATTATCACCCAGCGGAGGAAGAAGTCCGTCGACGGTTTTATTTACAATTTTTTCCGGATAGTTGGTATAGATCCATGGAATGTTATCACGTGTAATTCTCATCGTCGTAACGCCGAGAGATGGTAAAATACGATTTCCGCTCAGATTTGAACCTGTCGGGTCTAAAAATGTAAAGTTTGCCATAGTGAATCTCCTTTGTTCTTAGCAATAGCTTTTTCAGATTTTTACCGGTAATTTTCTCTGACAATATAAAAGACGTGTTTTGCAGCGAAAGTGTAAACCGGAATTCAAGAAGAAAAAACATATCTGTATTA
>CALXIZ010000085.1 GCA_944388495.1 uncultured Clostridia bacterium
ATACAGGCCGTAACCGCCATCGGAAACAGAAACTGTATCAGAAGGTCCGTCAGAGAAAGACGCAGCGAGACGGAAGCGAGGCTGCAGAATACCGTGATCAGGAAGATATCCGTTATGCCGAAGAGCAGGATTCTGGCGGAATAGATCTGCCGCAGAGAGTAGCAGGTAGTGGATTCGATCTCCATACACCGGCAGGTTCTGTTTTTCCAGAGCTCCGGGATGATCAGAACGATAAACAGCGCAGCTGCCACGCCCATGCTCCTGTATGCATAGAAGATATCGTCCGCGAGCGGAAATATCGCCCAAAGCGCGGTTAAAAGAGCGGCCTGCAGCAGCCACCATCTCTTGCGGATCAGCTTCAGCTGGATATACAGAAAGGAATGATAAGGCAGTATTTTTTCCGCCTCTGCGAGAAAAAATGTCTCCCGGGAGGCTTTGATCGTCTCCCGGATTTTTTCTTCTCTGGGAATGATTTTCTTTTCGGAATATCTGCCGTATCTCCCTTTGTATTTCTTCATCTGATCGTCAAAGTTTTCTTTTTTCATTATCTGCCTCCTCCTTCCAGCATGTTCTGCAGTCGTTTTTTTGCCTGTCTCAGACGGTATTTTACGAGAGGCAGTCCGATCTGCAATTCTTTTGCGATTTCCGTCATCTTTCTGTCCTGAAAATAATAGAGGACGATCACCTGCCGGAATTCATGCGGAAGCTGATCCAGAGCCCACTGAAGCGTCATCTGGTCTGTCAGCGTTTCTTCCATTTTTTTCCGACAGATGTCTGAAGACGACTCTATCTCCGCCAGTTGTCCGTCGTCCACGGAGAACGTTTTTCGACGCCTGTAATCATTCAGGCAGAGATTTCTGGCTATCGTGTACAGATAATTTTTCGCCTTTCCCTGATGACGGTAATCGGACAGTTTTGTAAAAAAGGCGGTGAAAGTCTCCTGTGTCAGATCTTCTGCATCATCGGTGTCCGCGCAGTGATAACTGCAGTACCGGAGAATATCGCTGTAGTATCTGCGGACGAATGTGTCAAGGGCACTGTCGTCGCCCTGTTTCATCTTTCTGATCAGAATAAAATCAATATCCACAGAATCCTCCTTTCACGCCGGCTGAAGTTTGAAGCGCTTCTCTCTTCTACTATGTATAACAGCCGGGGAGAGGAAAAGGACAGGGGGAAAATAAAAAAATCCGGAGTTTTATGATAAAATGTAGGAAAAAATCCAGCTGAGAAATGTCAAAAGGTGATGGGAAAAAAGATAATCATTGCAATAAGGAAAAAGAGGGGGATCTATGATGAGAAATCTGACAGCATCAGGAAAAAACATAATGTTTTTCATTTTTTCGATTATTTTTCTTTGTATTCTGTTTACGTCCTGCGGTCAGGCCGGGCGGAGCGGGGCAGGGAAGAAAGAGCCGGAAGATATATTATCTGCTTTCACCTCTGTTACTCTGACACAGGAGGATAATCCCGAACTGGACTTCGGACTGAGCAGTCACGATAAAGATCCGGTGATCCGTGATTTTGCCGTCACACCGGAAGGAACGATTCTGATCCTGCAGCTGTCGGAGAATATCTGTGAATATGATTTTTCGGGCAATCTTCTGGGAATTTACAGATACGGACTGCAGGAGCAGGGAATGACTGCTTTCCGTATCGCGGCAGGAAATGACGGTCTGCTGTATCTTCTGGACGGACGGAATAATTCAGTCATCACAGTGACGCGGGAAAAAATCGTTCAGACGTCTGTTGTCTCGTGGACAGATCTGGGATCGGTAACCTGTTTCGGGTGCGACGCTTCGGGAAGACCGTTTCTGTCAGCGACCGATCCGGATGTGCGAGTGGAGGGGAATATTGCAGCATCTTTCACCTTCGTCATGGATGTGTCGGATGTGCAGGCGGTTGTGGCGGAGAAAAGACCGGGAAAAAGTATTTCAGAGAATTCTTCTTTTCAGGCCGTCTCTCCGCAGGATACCGGACTGAAGCGGGAGATGAGTCTGAAAATTTACCGGGGAAAAAATGCGAAGAAGATTCTGAGCATTTCCTCACTGGACACGCAGGAGGCGACAATCGCGGGGGTGAATCTGCACGGATATGCTGACGGAAGATATCTGGCAGAAATCATCGAACTTTCACAGAATTCCGCCGCATCGGATCAGACAGATATGGTAACGCAGACTTATCTTCTGATCGACAGTGAGACGGGCGCGTATCAGGCCTGTGAATGCACACTGGGAGATGATCCGCTCGTCCGTTTCTGCGGAAATGTTTCCTTTTATCTGCAGCGCGGTGACGGCAGAATCACGATCGCAGAAATCAGTTCATCATATTCAGCCGGCAGAGATTCCGAAATATTTGACGTTACCGCAGAGGACTGCAGCGCATAACAGCGCCGCAGTCTCGGATTCGAAAACATTCAGTCTCTGTGAAACACGTCGCGCGTATAGACTTTCTTCCTGATATCTTCCAGGTTCTCATCGAAGCGGTTGGCAAGGACCGCACGGCATATACGCTTGAATCTTTTCAGGTCCGATGTGACAGGGATGCCGAGAAAGGAGGAACCGTCCGGCAGAGAGGGCTCATAGATGAGGAGGGCGACATTTTCTTTCCGCTGCAGGCGTTTTATGATTCCGAGGACGGCGCTGTGACGGAAATTGTCGCTGCCGCTCTTCATGATCAGGCGGTAGATACCGATGACACATGTGTCAGAAGATTCCGCCGGATCGGAAAGGTGTACGGAGCCGGAAGCTGCGGGAGGAACAGGAGGTTTTGCTGGATAACCGGCAAGCGACAGGATTCGCCCGGCGATGAAGTCCTTTCTGGTTTCGTTCGCGTCGACGACAGCGCCGATGAGATTCTGAGGGATGCCGGCGTAGCCGGCCAGCAGCTGTTTTGTATCCTTGGGCAGGCAGTAGCCGCCGTAGCCGAAGCTCGGATTGTTGTACCAGTCGCCGATGCGCGGATCCAGACAGACGCCGCGGATGATCCGCTGTGTATCGAGCCCCTCCGATTCCGCATACGTATCGAGTTCGTTGAAAAAACCGACACGCATGGCGAGATAAGCATTGGAAAAGAGTTTGACGGCCTCCGCTTCAGAGGAATCCATGATCAGAATATCGGCATCGGGCTTTTGCGAGGCGTCTTTCAGAAGTCCGGCGAACGCCGAGGCGGCTTCTGTGAGAGACGCGTCCGATAGATCGGCTCCGACGATGATACGGGAGGGATAAAGATTGTCGTAAAGAGCTTTTGTCTCTCTCAGAAATTCGGGAGAGAAAAAGATACGGCTGTTTTTCATCTTCTTTCGGACCGAAGTCGTATAGCCGACGGGAACTGTCGATTTGATGACCGAAAAGGCGTCCGGCGCATATTCTTTCGCCAGAGAGAGGACGGATTCCACTGCAGAGGTGTCGAAATGTCCCGTCTCTTCGTCATAATCTGTCGGAACGGCGATGATGATGAAGTCGGCTTCTCTGAAAGCCGAAGGAGCGTCCGTTTCGGTTTTCAGATCGAGAGCGGCGGAGGAAAGATATTCTTCGAGTTCTTTATCGCGCACAGGGGAGACTTTTCTTCGGATCATCTGCGCCCTTTCCTCTGAAATATCATAAAGCCGGACCTCATTTTTCTGCGCAAGCAGCACGGCGAGGGAAAGACCCACGTAACCGGCTCCTGCGACGGCGATTTTTTTTCTGTTCATATTCATGATCCTTTCATATTTTTTCTTCTGTATATCCTGAAACGGCTCTGCCGTCCCGAGGGACGAAAAAACGCATACTGCAGCT
>CALXIZ010000086.1 GCA_944388495.1 uncultured Clostridia bacterium
ACGATTGAAGGAATGAATGGTAACAGTGTTAATGCAACCAAGGATACTTCCGGCTTCGAATTCCAGATTCCTACAAATAATTGGTTGGGTGACTGGGATGTAAATAAACCGAACACAGTTACTTTTGAAATCCCTGTAACGGTAGAAGCTGGCTTCACCGGTGATATTACGATGCATATCAATGGCATGTATGCAGGTGTCGTAGAGACGGATCTGGTCGTCGCTACAGCGGAAGCGCCGATTACGATTGCAACAACGACGACTAACGTCAAGAACGGTGTTCAGACTCAGGCTGTAGCTGACATCACACTGACAGAAAACTTCGCCGGATATATGGAAAAAGGAGATGAAATTCATCTCGACATCGATACACTTGGACTGACAGCAACCAGCGTAGCATTCGAGTCCTTCGACAGCATTGAGGTGACAGAGGGAGATCTGAAAATCGGAAAATGCGAGATTGATGGAGATGTGATCGTCATTCCGATCAGCAAGGAATCCAAGAATGTTTCCACGATCGAACTGAAGGGACTGACGATCGTTCTGAACAGAACGCTGGCAGAAGGCGGATATGATCTGCAGGTAAGCGGAGACGCTGTTGTAAAAAATACGGCTTATAACGGCGGAGATTTCTCCGGCGTCGCAGCGACTACAGAAGACTATATCAACATTACGACTCCGGCAGATCCTTCTTCTGGAATCAATGCAACCTTCACAGACGGTCAGGCCTCCTACACGTTAAACGGTGAGACGGTAACGATGGATGTTGCTCCATTCATCGACAGCAACAACAGAATGCTCGTTCCGATCCGTTACGCAGCAAATGCGATGGGCGTATCTGATTCCAACATTGAATGGAACAGCTACACGCAGACCGGTACCATTTCCGGCGCTATGGGTGTAGTACGTGTGACAGTCGGCAGTACAAATCTGATCACTTCCAACGGAACGATCACGATGGATACGGTTGCCGTTAACAGCAACGACAGAATCTACGTTCCGGTAAGATACATCGCGAACGCACTGGGTGCGAGCGTAGAATGGGATCCTGCTACGAGAACAGCTACTTTCTCATAAGCTGATCCCTGCCTTACGGGGTATGAGATAAACTGAAAATACAGAAACGACCAGGGCGGACTCTTCGGAGTCCGCTCTTTTCGTGCAGGAAAGCATAAATCTGCCACGGCCGGCAGACGAAATGATATAATAAATCAGACGATATCATACTGTTTGTGCCGCCGGATGATCCGGCGGGGGAATGGAGATTGACATGAAAAAAAGAAAAACAGCGGGCAGAAAACGCTATATTCTGCTCGGAGTCGCAGCGGGATTTCTGCTTTCTCTGGGTGTTCAGACTTATGCGCAGGACGCGCTGACTGCGGTCAGTGCCTGGATCCGCAATGATTATCGCATCGAATACAACGGAGAGGAACAGAATCTGCCGGACGGCTACGATATCCTGGTCTATCAGGACCGGACCTATCTGCCGCTGCGTTATGTCGGTGAACTGCTCGGCGCGGATATTCAGTGGGACAAAGAGACGAATACCGCTTCCATTCAGCAGGAGAAAACGCCGGATACATCGGACGTGATCGATACCACGGTATACGGCACGCTGCCGCAGAGTGTGGAGACACTGGACTACCGGATCACCGCCACTTCACTGATGGGAAAGGATGACAGAGAGGGAGCACGCCTGTATCTCAGCCTGAAAAATAAGAATGATACCGTTCTCCGGCTTGATCAGGGAAGCACAGTCTTTGAGATTGACGGAAAAAAATACGATTACGGAGATATCGACAGTCTGTATTACGACAGCCGCTGGTATCTGTATTATCTTGAAAAAGATCAGGAAGTCGAAGGATATCTGCGCCTGCCGCCGGAGGCTTCAGACGCTTCGCATGTGACTGTGACAGTCAATCTGACGCGCGACGGACAGAGTGAACCGATTCCGGTTACGTTCCGTCTGCAGATGAAATAAAGAGACAGAAATAAGGGAACTGACATGACAGAAAAAAATCGGAACAGAAAAAAATATCTGAAAAAAGGCTCTGCCGCCGCACTGGCACTCCTTCTCATACTGGCTCTGTCCGCGCCTGCCGGCAGCGTGCTGGCCGAAAGCAGCGCAGAAGATCCGGCAGAGCCGACAGACACGCCGGCGGATTTCACGGAAGAAACGGCGGAAGTGGCAGCTTCAGCGTCTGATATCACTGTCCTTCTCAACGGAGAGGAGCTTACCTTCGATGCGAAGCCGGAAATTCTGGACGGAACGACTTTCGTTCCTCTGCGCGGCGTTTTCGAGCAGCTGGGAGCGGAAGTAGAATGGAACGGTGAACGTCAGGAGGCCTTTCTGACCTCCGGCCGGGATGAAATCTGCCTGAAGGTCGGATCGACGGTAGCCATCCGCAATACGGAAGTCAGCACTCTGAGCGATGCACCGTATCTGAAGGATGACCGTGTCATGGTTCCGCTGCGCTATCTCAGTGAATCGCTGAATTATGACGTGACATGGAACGGTAAAACGCGCGTCGCAGAGATCAATACGCCGAAAGACAGCACGCAGGCGGGAAATTCCGGGCAGTCCGGCGATCAGGAAAAAGATCCCGATGATTCAGAAGATGCAGACGGAACCGTTTCCGCAGGTAAACCATCCTCTTTCGGGGAGGGCGGCGCCTTTTCCATCCTCGGAACGGCGGCGGATATCACCTGCAACGAGGCGATTAAAGACGGCCTGCGGGAAAGCTCCGCCTGCAAGGGAGCACGCCTGAGTCTGAGACAGGCAGAACAGCAGCTGGACGAATTTTATGACCTTTATACCTACAACTACACAGTATCCATCATGCAGACACGGAAGGATCTCAATCTTCTCAGCGACTGGTCGGAGAGGAATGTGGTGGTGACGGAAGAACAGACAGCCTACAGCATCGTCAACGCCATGAACGAAATCAGCCTGAAACAGGTGGAAATCGAAGCGGCAAAAGAAGAACTGAAGGAAGCGGAAAAAAGCTATCAGACCGATCTGCTGCAGTACCAGGCCGGCGCTCTGAGCCAGAGCGCGCTGCGGGAAAGTGAAGCGGCCATCGATACGGCCGGACTTCAGGTTCAGGCGAAAGAGACCGAACTGCAGGGACTTTATATCTCCTTTTACGGAACCATCGGCGAAGAAGACTTTTCCGATCTTCAGGAAGGAAATCTTCCTGCACTCGAATTTCATATCGATTATGAACCGATCGGTGAAGTCGACGTGGAAAAATCCTGGAGACAGGCGAAAGAAAACGATCCGTATCTGTGGTATCTGAAAAACAGCATGGACAACGCAGATTTCAAGCTGCAGAGCTACGAATATAACGTGGGCGGAAAGAGCTATGAACTGACACAGATGGATCTGACGCGCGCCAGGATCAATTACAATTCCACCGAAGCCAATCTGAAAACGACGATGGAAAGCCGTTACAATCAGCTGCTTCAGCTGGAAAATCAGATATCTTCCCTGGAAAATCAGAAAGAAACCCTGCGGCGCAGCATCGACACCATGCGCACGATGTACGAGGCGGGAATGCAGCCGAGAACAGCTCTGGAAGAAGTGCTGCAGAATAAGCGGACGATCGAAGACAGCCTGCTCTCGCTGAAAGTCAGCCACAGCCAGCTGAGAGAGCTCTTCGAAAAACCGTATCTCGCGCCGGAATACATGGTCAGCGAATAACAGGAAAAAGAACGGAAAACGAAGAAAAGACGAAAAAATATATAAAGAAAGACAAAAATACAAAAAGACGGAAAAGGAACCTGTGAAAAACGCTCGATTTCCTTTTCCGTTTTTTCTTCAGAATGCTTCGTACCATTCGCTGATCTGAAAATGCCAGAATCATAATAGATCCCTGTTCATTTTAAAATGCGATTCTGGTAGCAGATATTTTCATTATAACTTATAATATCTATATCTTTTCATATTTTATTCGATATATCGAATAAAATAAAAGGCCGATTAACCGATCTTTCGGAATAATAAGATATTTTCCGGAAATAAATGTTACCAGCAGAAGCTGTAAAATATCGGAAAGGGGAAGACTTTATGATAAAACGGGAAGAATATATGAAGCGGATCCGGCCATTCATCGGCACGGATCTGGTAAAGGTATTGACCGGAATCCGCCGCAGCGGAAAATCGGTGATGCTGCAGCTGATCCAGGAGGAAATGCTGCAGTCCGGTATCGAAAAGTCACAGTTTCTTTCCTATAATTTTGAATCTATGAGGAACGCGCATCTTTGTACTGCGGAAACTCTCTATCGGGAGATCCTGGAGAAAGCGGAGAAAAAGACAGAGAAAATCTATCTTTTTCTCGACGAGATTCAGGAAGTGGCTGACTGGGAAAAATGTATCAATTCTCTGCGGGTCGATCTGGACTGTGACATCTATATTACCGGCTCCAATGCAAAACTTCTGTCGGGCGAGCTGGCGACTTATCTGGCCGGAAGATATGTCGAGTTTATCATCTATCCGTTTTCCTATCCGGAATTCAAAGAACTGTATATGTCGATTTTTTCCGATGCAGATGACGCCGCCTGTTTCCGTATATATCTCATATCGGGAGGCATGCCTTATCTGGGCAACCTGCGCTATGCGAAGGAACCGAGTATACAGTATCTCGAGGAGCTCTACAATTCCGTCGTACTGAAGCACATCCTGAAACGCAATCATGTGAGAGATGTCGACCTGCTGGAACGGATCATCGCATATATGACAGCTAATATCGGCACATCGTTTTCCGCAACCTCCATCAGCAGATTTCTGAAGAGCGAAGGCAGAAAAGTTTCTGTTGAAACCATCCTGAACTATATCCGATACTGTCTCGACGCATACCTGTTCTACCGTGTAAAACGCCGGGATTTACAGGGAAAACAGCTTCTCACCACGAACGAAAAATACTATATCGCGGATCACGGCATCCGGGAAGCCGTATTCGGCAGCAACATGAAAGATATCAATCTGATTCTGGAAAATATCGTTTACATGGAGCTTCTGAGGCGCGGCTATCGCGTTGTGGCAGGAAAATCCGGGGAAAAAGAGATCGATTTTATAGGAGAAAAAAAAGGTGGCAGACTTTATATCCAGGTCACCTACCTGCTGGCATCGGAAGATACCGTTCAGAGAGAATTCGGCGTCTATGATACGATACGTGACAATTTTCCCAAGTATGTCGTCTCTATGGACGAACTCGATATGAGCCGAAACGGCATCAAACATCGAAATATCCGTGATTTCCTGCAGATGCCGCTGTGGGAATAAAATTTTCTGTTCAGATAAAATGACTCCTCCGCTTCCCTGCCTCTTTATCCTTTCTGACGGACAGATTTCCGCTCAGAAAGGATTTTTTCTCTTTTAGATATTCCGGTACCTTTCAGCCTTTTTTCTCCTCTCTTTTTCCTTTTTCGCTTCGAAAAATGTCAAATTATCTTCAGAAGGGGCGGATAGTTTGCGAAAAAAAGAAATATTTGCTCCCTTCGACCAAAGAATTAAAAAAGGAGGAAAAGAAAGATGAAGATCAAAAAAGGCCTCGCGCTGAT
>CALXIZ010000087.1 GCA_944388495.1 uncultured Clostridia bacterium
TGGGTGTCTATGACTTTCTCACCAGAACCAGCGTGATTTCCTATTCCCGCGAAGAACTGAGCTCTGTCAGCCGGCAGATTATCCGGCTGGCGGACAGTGAACAGCTGACCGCTCATGCGAACGCTGTCAGAGTCCGTTTCGGCGGCGAAACGCTGGAAGAGAGTCGGGAATAAATCAGAAAAGTTGACAGAAAGAGAAGAGAGGAAATCACTATGATTGGAGTAATCGATTACGATGCCGGCAATGTGAAAAGTGTCATGAAGGCTGTGGAAAAGCTAGGAGGAAAGCCTGTACTGACATCTGAGCCGGAGGTGCTCGACAGCTGTTCGTCGCTCATACTGCCGGGCGTCGGATCTTTCGGAAAAGCGATACAGAACCTGAAAGCCGCAGGCCTCGACCGATATATCAGAGAAGCCGTGTCGGAGGGACGTCTTCTTTTGGGAATCTGTCTCGGCATGCAGATGCTGTTTGACGAAAGCTTTGAGGACGGAGAGTGGAAAGGTCTGGGAATGATTCCGGGAAAGGTGGTCCGCTTCGGAAAGGAAAATGACACAGGCTGGGATGAGGCGAATAAGATTCCCCATATGGGCTGGAACCGGCTCGTGCTGAACAGAGAAGACCGGATCGCCGACGGCGTCAGGGACGGGGAATTCGCGTATTTTGTCCATTCCTACTATGCGGTTCCCGGGGACTGGAAAGATGTGGTGTATTATGCGGACTACAGTGTGAAAGTGCCGGGCGTTGTGCGCAGAAACAATGTGATCGGAATGCAGTTTCATCCGGAAAAAAGTTCAGATACCGGTATGCGTCTGCTGCGTAATTTCCTGAAAGAAGGTGAAGAGATTGCTGACTAAGAGAATTGTACCGTGTCTGGATGTGGATCACGGACGTGTCGTAAAAGGGGTGAAATTCCAGGGTCTTCAGGATGTGGACGATCCGGTGGAGCTGGCGAAGCATTACAGCGAGGCCGGCGCCGATGAGCTGGTGTTTTACGATATTACAGCATCCAATGAACAGCGCAGCATTTTTCTCGATGTGGTGGAGAAGACAGCCTATAACGTCTATATTCCGTTTACCGTCGGCGGCGGAATCCGCACGATTGATGATTTCAACAGTGTGCTCCGCGCGGGAGCGGATAAGGTTTCTGTCAATTCCGCAGCGGTCAGAAATCCGGACCTGATCACGGAAGCCGCCCTGAAATTCGGAAATCAGTGCGTCGTCCTTTCTATCGATGCAAAACGCCGGGGAGATTCGTGGGAAGTCTATGTGGACGGCGGAAGAACACCGACGGGCATCGATGCGGTGGAATGGGCTGTGCGCGGAGAAAAACTCGGAGCGGGAGAGCTGGTCTTAAACAGCATCGATGCGGATGGCGTCAAGACAGGATTTGATCTCGAACTGAACAGGAGAATATCCGAAGCGGTGAAATTGCCGGTTATCGCTTCCGGAGGGGCCGGGACGAGAGAACATTTTCTGGAAGTATTTACTGAGGGAAAAGCGGACGCCGGGCTGGCGGCGAGTGTCTTCCATTTCGGAGAAATTGATATCCGGGAGCTGAAACGGTATCTGACAAAGAATGGAGTAAATATGAGAATCTGACTTTTTTCTCTTCCGGTTTCCGTGCAGGCATGATATCAGGTCTTTCCGGCAGAATGTGAGCCGGAAAAGAGGCAGGAGCGAAAAGAAAGTCTACATAAGGTTTCAAAAAAGCCGGTAATATGGTAAACTTAAAAAAGCCGGCAGCGGACAGGCATTGCGCCCGTCCGCTTTTTTTCGGTGTATCTTCAGAAGAATAACGCGAAAAAAGGAGGCATGACTGGCGTATGAAAGAGGACAGAAAAGAAAGCGTGCGGAAAAGCGGCATATATGAAAAAGAGACGGGAAATCCGGACGGAGAACGAAAGAATCAGATGCAGGAGAACGTCTGCGCTCCTGAAACGGAAGCTGTATTGCAGCGGATCCGGTATGATGAGAAGGGGCTCGTTCCGGCTGTCGTTCAGGATGAGGAGACGAAACAGGTTCTCATGCTGGCATATATGAACGAAGAGTCTCTGCGCCGCACGCTCTGCACGGGAACGACGTGGTTCTACAGCAGGAGCAGACAGGCTCTCTGGAATAAAGGGGAGACATCAGGCCATTTCCAGTATGTATCGAAGGTGAGCTATGACTGTGACTGCGATACGATCCTGGTCATCGCGCGCCAGAAAGGCGCTGCATGCCATACCGGAAATTTCACCTGCTTTTACCGGGACTTTCCGCAGATGAAGTGAGAATGACGGAAAAATACCGTAATCTGCGGGAAAACCTGAGAAAACGGGAAAGAATATGGAGGAAAACATATGAATCTTGCGGAAATGCTGAAATACAACAGAGAATTTGTGGAGAGAGGGGAATACGAAAAATACAGAACGGATAAATATCCTGCGAAAAAGACAGCTGTACTCGCATGCATGGATACGAGACTGACGGAGTTGCTCCCGGCGGCTCTCGGTGTAAAAAACGGCGATATCAAGCTGATCAAAAATGCCGGAGCGATCGTCACGCATCCGTACGGAAGTGTGATACACAGTCTCATTATTGCTGTCTATGAGCTGGGCGTGGAGGAAATCTGGGTCATCGGGCATGACGACTGCGGCATGCAGAATGTGGACACTGACGAAATTATCGAAAGGATGCATGAGCATGGAATTACCGATGTGGATATCGCCAGAAGCGACGGAGCGACGGGCGGCATCCGGGAATGGCTCAGAGGATTCCGGGACGTAGAGGAGGCTGTCACAGAGACGGCGGAAATCATCCGCAGCCATCCGCTGATTCCGGAGGATGTGACTGTAAGCGCTATGATCATGAATCCGGAGACGGGCGAGGTGCGGATGGCCGGAAAAAAAGCCTGAGTCTCACCGGAAACAACAATATCGGCAGATGCCTGTCATATCCGGCCTGCCCGAAGCTTATCTTCAGGATTTAGGTTTTCTGAAATATATTATGGTAAATAAAAAAGCGCAGACGACGAAATCGGAGATTCCTGTCTGCACATGCCGCACCATCCGGTGCGGCGCTCTGTAAAGTATTTTTGTTGTTATGCTCTGCAGTGTCAGATGTACCGGATATCATCGAATCGTAAAAGAGCGAAAGGATACGGAAATCATATGGAAAAATCACTTGTCATCATAGACGGAAACAGCCTGATGAACCGCGCATATTATGCGATACAGCGGCCGATGATCACATCGGAGGGAATGTATACGCAGGGGATTTACGGCTTTCTCAATATGCTGAATAAAATTCTGGCAGATTATTCTCCGGAATATATCGCGGTGGCTTTCGACAGAAAAGCGCCGACTTTCCGTCATCTCGAATATTCCGAATACAAAGCCGGCAGAAAAAAAATGCCCCCGGAACTGGCGATGGAATTTCCTGTGCTGAAAGAAATTCTGGAAGCCATGCGGATTCACATGCTGGAAATCGACGGCTTTGAAGCCGATGATATCATCGGAACCGTAGCAGCGGCGGGAGAGCGGGAAGGTCTCGCTCCGCGGATTATTACGGGAGACAGGGATGCGCTGCAGCTGGTCACCGATGTCACAAAGGTGATTTTCACCAAGAGAGGCATTTCGGAATTTGAGGTTTATGACCGGCAGGCCATGTTTCAGCATTACGGACTGACGCCGGAACAGTTTATCGATCTGAAAGGTCTGATGGGCGACGCTTCCGACAATATTCCGGGCATTCCCGGAGTGGGAGAAAAGACAGCCACAAAGCTTTTGCTCGAATACGGCTCGATAGAAAATCTTATCGCTTCGGTGGATTCCATGAAGAAAGGAAAGCTGAAGGAAAAAATCGAAGAAAATGCACAGCTGGCTGTGATGAGCAAGCGGCTGGCTACGATCAATACGGCGGTGCCGATCGAATTCAGTTTCGAATCCATGCGATATGAAGAACCGGATACGGACAGGCTGATAGAGCTGTATAAAAGGCTGGAATTCCGGTCTCTGCTGAAAAGGATGAAGGGCAGAGAGCCGCAGCCGAATCCGTCCGAAGAAACGGCCGCAAAAAGGAGACAGGGAAAGAAACGTTTCGATGAAAAAATTTCTGAGAAAGAGTCTGAGACAGAGAATAAGATGAAGGAAAACTCCGAGCCGGCGCAGACTGCAGAGAAGGATTTTCCTTTTCTGTATTCCGTCTCGCAGCAAGCCGTCATCATAGAGGCGGATACGGAGGAAAAACTGAGAGAGATGGCAGAAGCGCTGTCTGAAGAAGAAGCTGTCTGGCTGAAGGTTTTTCACGACAATTCCCATCTTCTGATCCCGGAAATTTCCTCTGTCTGTCTCGCTTCCCGTGACCGTATGTATTTTATCCGCTGGTCGGAGGAAAAAAGCGGGCTTCTGTCAGATTTTTTCAAAAACTTCCGGGGCAGGATCTGCGGCCACGATCTGAAACCCGATTATTATGCACTGCTGTGCGCACAGGCGGCGAAAGCTGACGGCGAGCGCGGTTTCGCTTTTCTGACAGGATTTGATACTTCCGTGGCGGAATATATTCTGGAGCCGCAGAAAAATTCCTATGAACTGTCTCAGCTGATGCTGGAATATTTCCACGAGGAGTTTCCGTCGGAAAAAGAGCTGGCGGAGGAAATGTCGGCGATCGATCTGTTCGGCGAAATGTATGAAAAACAGGCAAAAACCGGCCGGCGGATTCTGGCGGCATCTTCGCGGATCGCCGCCGTTCAGGCAGAACGCGCGGCAGCGGAGCGCCTGTCTTTTGTCCTGCGGACGATTGAATTTCCTCTGATCGAGGTCCTGGCTGATATGGAAAAAAACGGGATTCACGTAGATGCGGAAAAACTGGAAGAGATCGGAGATTCTCTGAAAGAGCAGATTGCCGGGATAACAGAAAAAATATATGATGCGGCGGGAGAGGAATTTAATATCAATTCGCCGAAGCAGCTCGGCAGTGTGCTGTTTGAAAAGCTGAAGCTGCCGCCCGGAAAAAAGACAAAATCCGGATATTCCACGAATGCGGAGGTGCTGGAAAAACTGGCTCAGGATTATCCGATTGCGGCGCAGGTGCTGGAATTCCGCATGCTGACAAAGCTGAACGGCACATATGTCGAAGGAATGCTTCCTCTGATCGACAGCAGAGGCAGAATTCATGCTCATTTTCAGCAGACCGTGACGACGACAGGCAGGCTGAGCTGTACGGAACCGAATCTGCAGAATATCCCTGTTCGGCAGGAGCTGGGGAGAATGCTGCGCAGAGTTTTTACAGCGTCGGATGAAGATCATATTCTGGTGGGAGCGGACTATTCTCAGATAGAACTGCGCATCATGGCGCATCTTTCGGAGGATCCCGCTCTGATTGAATCTTTTGAGAAAAACATGGACATTCATCAGAGCACGGCAGCCCGCGTCTTTGATATTCCGGCAGAAGATGTCACGCCTCTTCAGCGGAGCCGCGCCAAGGCTGTCAATTTCGGCGTGATTTACGGCATCAGCGCTTTCGGTCTTTCTTCGGATCTTAAGATCACGCGCAAAGAGGCTCAGCAGTATATCGACGATTATTTTCTCAAGCACCCGCAGGTGAAGCGATATATGGATCGTATGGTAGAGGAATGCCGCGATCAGGGTTTCGTCACCACGATGAGCGGAAGAAGGAGAAAGATCAGCGAGATTCACGCGTCGAACTATATGACAAAACAGCTGGGAGAACGCCTGGCGATGAATACTCCGGTTCAGGGAACGGCGGCTGACATCATGAAGCTGGCTATGATCGCGACCTACCGGCGTCTGGAAAAAGAGGCGCCCGAAGCACATATCATCCTTCAGGTTCATGATGAACTGATTCTCGATGTGCCCGTTTCGATGAAGGAACGCGTAATGAAGATTCTTGAGGAATGTATGTGTACGGCGGCAGAGCTGAAAGTTCCTCTCGTGGCTGAAGTCAGCGCGGGAAAAGACTGGTACAGTGTCAAATAGGTATTGAAATCTGTCGTATTTGAAGGTATAAATAAAATGGTAAAATTATTCTGGCAGAAATGCTGAGATGAATTAGGGATTGATGGTAGCATGTATATTATAGGACTGACCGGCGGCACTGGCTCCGGAAAAACGACTGTTTCAAATTATCTGAGAAAGAAAGGATTCGAGATTATCGACTTTGATCTGACGACGAGAGAACTGGAGGAACCCGGCGAGCCCGCGTTGGAGGAGATTGTGGAAACCTTCGGCCCGGAGGCGCTCCTTCCGGACGGCACCATGAACCGCAAATACGTCGGAAGGATCGTCTTCTCCGACCCGCAGGAAAAGAAAAAGCTGGACAGCATCATACAGAAATATGTGGACGTCCTGATCACGGCACGGACGGACCGCTTTCGCGAAGCCGGAAAAAATGTGACAAGACAGACGAATCCGGATGATTATCTGCAGAAAAAAGTGATTTTCTACGATCATCCGCTGCTGTTTGAAGTTCCTTACAATATCGAACCGGCAAATGAAGCCTGGGTCGTGGATGTCGATGACGAGACGAGAATCCGCAGAATCATGGACAGAGACTGTCTCCTCAGGGATGATATTATCAAGAGGATCAATTCGCAGTCGTCGCGTCAGTATAAGCTGGACCGGGCGGATTATGTCATAGATAATTCCGGAACAAAAGAGCAGCTGTTTAAAAATGTGGATGCGCAGATCGAAGCTCTCGACAGGCGGCTGCCGTGAAGCCGGTCAGAGGTGTGAATATGGGGAAAAAAAAGAAGCTGTTCTGCACGCTTGTCGCTCTTGCGCTGGCCGTGTCTGCGGCCGCATGTCAGCAGAGCGGTCTGACGACGAATACCGCAGGGGAGACCGGGACCTATGTCGCCTCGGACAGAATTGTCATTCCTGTGACAAAGATACGAAATATCAACCCGGCGACTTCAACGGATGAGGATATTTATCAGATGACAAAGCTGGTGTACAGCTCTCTGATCCGTCTGGGAGATACGATGGAGCCGGTCGGAGAACTGGCTTCCTCCTGGGAGTACAATGGAAGCGGCGGTATCGATTTTACGCTGAACAGCGGGATTCTGTGGAGCGACGGCTCTGCATTTTCCGCAGATGATGTCGCATTTACTGTCCGGGTTCTGAAGGCGGCAGGTGAAAATTCACCCTATGCTTCAAAAGCGGCGAATATCTCTGACGTAGTCGTGCACAGTGACACGGAGCTGACGATTGAGCTTAAGGATCCGTCCGATACGTCGATCGCGGATTTCAGCTTCCCTGTCTTCTGCGAATCTCAGTTTTCCGGAACGGGCGAATTTCTGGATAATACGGATCAGCCCCTTCTGGGAACCGGACCTTATAAAATAGAATCCGTCTCCCTGAACCGGACGATAGAGCTGACGGCAAATGAACACTCCTTCAGCGGTGTTCCGTCCAACACGGTCACACTGAAGGTCATGCCGGTGGAAAATCTGTATCCCGGTCTGGTATCTTCCGGTGAACTGAGCATCATGATCATGGATGATTTCAACAGAGAAGAAGTGTCGGGAGACAAGAGCCTGAAGGTGACGCCGTTTACCGGCAATGAATTTGAGACTCTGGGCCTCAGCTGCAGCGGCGGCTGTTCAGACAGACGCGTCCGGCAGGCTGTCTGCAGGGCGGTGGACAGAGATGAAATCATCGCTTCCGCCTACTACGGAAGCGGAACGAAAAGCGATGATCTTTATTTTCCCGGATATCTCGGTACTCAGACGACGAATGATATTGCTCCGGATCAGGAAGCTGCCCGCGCTCTGCTGAACCAGGCGGGGTATACAGACCGGGATGCGGACGGATATGTGGAGGATGAGCAGGGAAGCGTTCTGGAGCTGACTCTCGTTACGAGCTCGGAAAACGAGTCGAGACGTATGGCAGCTCAGATCATCATGCATCAGCTGGCCGCAGTCGGTATCCGTGTCGACATCACAGAGGTTTCGGCAGAATCACTTTCCCGCGAGGTATATTCCGGATCATACGATATGTTTATCGCCGGATGGAGTATCGAGGAGAGTTTTGATATGCGGATGTTTTATCACAGCGGTTACGGCAATCCGGCGGGATATGCGGATCCCGAGGCGGACAGGCTTTTGGACAGGATGTTTTCGGGAATTTCCGCTGACGAGATGAAGACAAGCGTGACAGATCTGAAGAAGATTCTCGCAGAAGATGTTCCGTATCTCTGTCTCTGCTACAAGACGTACGCCGCCGTCACCTCTGTCGACTTTGAAGGTCTGATCGCTTCGAGATTCAATGATTATTACTACGGATGCGAGGACTGGAATGTAAAGTTTTTCAAAAAATCAGAGACGCAGGAAGATACGGATGACGGAGAAGATCCGGAGCAGGAGTGATTTGCAGAATACGGAAAGGAAAGCATGGAGGACGGCAGGCTGCAGCGGCGGCATGCCGGAAGTTTCAGACAGGAGGTAAATGACGATGGAAGAAAAGAATAACATGGGGACAGAAGAACAGCAGCCGATCATGATTCACGGCAAGCC
>CALXIZ010000088.1 GCA_944388495.1 uncultured Clostridia bacterium
TGACGCTGCTGCCGGCAGATTCCGAAAGAGTGACGTTTACTTCCTCGGCATACGGAGAATCACTGGGAGATTCGGAAACATACCAATATGATCTGAAGTCCGGCGAAGTCAAAAAAGTCGATCTGCAGTATGCCGGGGAAAAAGCGATCCTGGAGCAGTTCGTGTATATCAGGATGGACGGGAAGAAAAAGTAACCTGTGATATTCTGTTCCGTGCTGCAGGCGTCCCGGTCAGGCTCCGGATGGCGGAAATAGTAGAAATGGAGGTACATTATGAAAAAGAAGCTTTTGTCAGTAATCGTGATATGTTTACTCGTTTTTACGGTATGCGGGTGTCAGAATCAGGAAAATGCGGAAAACGGCAGCGTTTCCGCCGGAACGACCGGCACAGAGGCGGAAACAGAGACGGAGATGGGGAATGTGATCCGGACGTTGAAAATTGACGATAAATCGAAAAAATACGTCGATTATTTTCTGGATGGAGATCTGTATTCTCTCTGTGAGTATAACGCGCCGGAAGAAGTCAGCCGCATGGATCTGTTTTATGTCTTCCGTGACGGAGATCAGATTCTGGAGGAGGAACGGATAGAAAGTATTACGTTTGAACAACAGGAAAATCTGAGATCCGCAGTGATCGCAGTATATCAGGCGGAAGAAGGAAAATACAACATAAAACTGACTTCCGCAAACGGAAAGTCGAAGCAGGGAACCAAGGGGATAAGTTTTGTTCCGTTTACGGAAGGATATATCTCCGCCTATCAGGATAACAGCTTTCCGGAAGAAAAGATTACAGCGGAAAAACAGTACCCTCTTTTCAGTGTAACCGGTTCGCCTGAAAATGCGCCGTCCGACGGAAGCGAGACGGAGAAAAGCGAAATATATGCCGTCTTCTACTGAGATTTTGACGATACAGAACGCGTTGTCTGACCGGTTATAACAGAATCCTCTTTTTTAGAGGCTGAGTATATGAGTATAACAGAAAATTTTTTGAAAATATTTTTCAGAAAGATATTCTCTCATGTACAATATAACAGAGTCAAAAATATAAATATATGACTTTGTGCGTGCGGAAAAATCCCCGGATGGAAGGATGTCGAATAGAAAGACATCGCTGTCCGGGGGTTTGTTTTTTTCCGGCCGTATGAAGCTCTGCCGGGCAGGCGGGGTATCGGAATGCGGAAACTTTTTAAGAAGTGTGTCTGAAACAGGCGTTTTTCTTGAAAAGGATGCATCGTATTGATATGATAGGTGCGTAAAGTACAAAAAAAAGAATACGTTGTATATCAGAGCCGGTCTGAGGGAGAAGCACCGGCTGTACAGAAAAGAAAGGAGACTGCCGCAGTGAAATATAAACTGATAAGTGTCGGGATGATACTGATCATGCTGCTCGGCACTGCAGCTGTCAATTCGGCGGATAAAGACAGCGGAGGCGGACGTTATCACCAGCATCTGGATGCCGCTGTACCTTCGGAGTCCTGCACCTGTGACGGAAGCGAACTCTGCACACATCTGCCTGTTATCCGCATCGATACCGGCGGACAGTATATTCCCGGGGAGATTATCCGCGATGAGGAAGGAAATACCGTCGGCTTTACCACATCAGAATCCGGAGAAGAGGATATTCTGGTACGTATTGAGACGGTGGAAAAAGAAGGAGTCTGGCATCATGCTTCGGATGAGGCGGATCAGAGCACTCTGTCCAGATTCCGTATCCGGGGAAACAGTTCCAGAAACTTTCCGAAAAAAAGTTACCGGATCGATCTGGTAACAGACGAGGCGGAGGGAGGCGTATCTCAGAACAGAGAAGTGTCTCTTCTCGGCATGAATCCGGACAATGACTGGTCGCTGCACGGTCCGTTTCTGGATAAGACACTGATGCGTAACTATATGTGGATGAATCTTTCCGCAGAGATCATGGGGTATGCTCCGAATGTCCGTTTCTGCGAGCTCATACTGGACGGAGAATATGCCGGCGTCTATGTTCTGATGGAAACGGTGAAGGAGGATGATTACCGGGTAGATCTCAACAATGCCGACGCAGGTGCGGGAGCTTACAGTTATCTGCTGGAGATGGACGGCGTGGCGGAAGGAGATACGCTCAGCAGCGGCGGTACAGAGGCTATAGCGGAGAGCTATACCTGGTATACACATCAGATGGAGTTTGATGAGAGTTATACCACGGCTTTCTGTATACGGTATCCGCGTGAGGAAGAACTGACGGACGAGGTCATCGATTATATCCAGCGCGATGTCAGCCGTGTGGAGCGGGGTCTGTATTCATCCGATATGATAACCGGCCGGTATGATTATGAGAGAGAGATCGACGTGGATTCTTTCGTTGATTATTATATCCTGCAGGAATTCCTGGCGGTAAATGATGCTTTCTCCCGATCGACTTATCTTTACCGGGATATCAGAGGAAAACTGACGATCGGACCTGTCTGGGATTATAACAATGTCCTCAATAATTTCTTCCATGAGTTTTCCAGATCGGGATTCCTTCTGGAAAACCGCAGCTGGTACGGCCGGCTGATGACGGATGAAGGCTTTGTACAGCGGGTGATAGATCGTTACCGGCAGCTGAGGCAGAGTATCCTTTCGGATGAGTATCTGGATTCCTATATCGACGACGTCATAGAGTATCTGGGGCCGGCTGTCGAACGAAATGATGAAGTATGGGGATGGAGTTATGACCCGGAACTTCTGGAGCTTCGCCAGCGCCGTGAACCGGACGGGGACGAGACTCTGGCGGAGGCAAATCCGAGCAGTTATGAGGACGCGGTCAGCCGTATGAAGGGATATATGTTTTCACGGGCGGAATGGCTGGATGAGCATATAGAAGATCTGTATCAGCACTGCCACCGTTCCAGAAATGCTTCACAGTGGGTACAGTAGGGAGGAATGGTGATGAAAAAATTTATCATTGCAGCCTGTATCCTGGCCTTCTTTCTGGTTGCCGGTTTTTATGCCGTATATTATGAAGGCTTTTATCTGGATCTGAACCCTGATGCGGAGGTCTCCGCATCTTTTCGGACGGAAGGTGACAGAATCCTTCACAGCGAGGACGGACAGTGGAACGACTTTGAGATCAGAGGTGTGGATCTGTCGGCGAGTATGCCGGGTGAACCTGCGACAGATTTTGACGCCGACAGCAGCGATTATCTGCGCTGGCTGGAGGAAATTTCAGAGCTGGGAGCCAATACGGTCCGCGTTTTCACCGTGATGGACAGCGACTTTTATGATGCGTTTTACCGCTTCAATACAGAGAGTGAATCGCCGCTCTATCTTCTGCAGGGGCTGCAGGTGTCGGACAGAGCAAATTACGGATCGAAAGATACTTACGACAGTGATTTCCGGGAACTGCTGATTCAGAACGGACAGTCGGCTGTGGATGTGATTCACGGCAGAAAGCTGATCATGACTGAAGGAGCGAGGAGCTTTTCCGGTACGGGTATCTATCGACATGATATATCGCAGTGGGTGATGGGCTATCTGGTGGGAAGCGAGTGGGACAGCGGCAACATCGCCTATACTGATATGAGTACGCTGCATCCGGAATCCTATGAAGGCACCTATTTTGTGACAGAACCGGATGCCGGCCGTTTTGAAACGATGATGGCCGAAGTCATGGACAGAATCACAGATTATGAGACGACAAAATATAAAGAACAGAGACTGATTTCATTTATCAGCGATCCGGGAAACGATCCGTTTGAATATAACACGCTGTATGCGACACGTTTCTTTAAATACAACCAGATCGACGCAGAAAATATCCGCACGACGGAAGCCCTGACATCGGGTTATTTTGCGGCCTATCGTCTGAGTCAGTTCAATGATGAATTCATGACTTATTTCACACCGGAACAGAAGAGCCGCCTCGGAAGTATTCTGGACAATCTGAATACAGAGGCTGTCTATAACGGCTATCTGGACCTGCTCGGACGTTATCATTCGATCCCGGTCGTCGCCGCCGGATTCGGGTTTTCCACAGCGAGAGCCCCGGTGTACGAGGGAGAGGAACCGCTTACAGAAAAGGAACAGGGAGAAAGCATCATCGAAGTGTGCGAAGATGCCGAAGATGCCGGATGGTCCGGCGTGTTTGTCTCTACATGGCAGGATGTCTGGGAAAGACGGACCTGGAATACCGGTTATGCGACACTCGATTCGCTGTTTCCTGTCTGGCAGGACGTACAGGCTGACGGGCAGTCTTACGGTCTCATGCAGTTTTCTCTGCAGGAAGAGCCGGTATGTCTTGTAGACGGCCGGACGGATGAGTGGACAGAAAATGACATTGTCATTGATGACGGCTATGGGAAACTTTCGATGCAGTATGATGAGAAATATCTCTATTTCCTTGCGGAAGTACCGGATTTTGACTCTGAGACGGATGTGCTTTATCTGCCGGTGGATACCACACCTGAAAGCGGAAGCACCTACTGTGAAAATTATGATCTCAACTTTTCGAGGGAATGTGATTTTGTCATCCGCGTTGCGAAAGGAGACAGCCGTGTGGTAGTTCAGGAGCGATACGAAACGCTCTGGGCCATGCACTCCTATGAGACGGATCGTAAAGACGCCTATGAAGAAGAACTTCGCGAGAAGGATTCGCCGGTATTCCGGCCGATCCGTCTGCTGGTGCAGCGGGAGGATCCGGTGCCGGTTTCCGGCTCTGTCGGCGGATGGCTGCCTTCTCCTGTTTATGAGACCGGAAAGCTGCGGGAAGGCAACGCCGATCCGGACAGTCCGGATTATGATTCGCTGGCGGATTTTCATTATACGCAGAGCGGAGTGGAAGTGCGTATTCCGTGGGAGATGCTGAATTTCGGAGATCCGGCGGAAAGAAAGATTCACGACGATTATTATGACAATCACGGGATCGAATACATACAGATCGAAGAAATCTATGTCGGTATGCTGGCCGGAGAGGAGAGCCGCCGCATCGGAATGGAACCGTTTTTCCTGCAGGGCTGGCAGAAAAAATCGAATTACAGCGAACGGCTGAAGGATTCCTATTATATCCTGCAGGATTACTGGACGAAAAAACAGTAAAACGGATGATAAAAACAGAAAGCGCAGACGGAAATCGGCTGATTTTACTGTCTGCGCTGTTTTTTCTGCCGGCTTCGCAGATCGTATGCTTTGCTTTGTGCTTATACAGCGGCGTTCTGTGGTAGAATAAGAAAAGACTGTATCGGCCGGACCGCCGTTTCACAGATGATCCCCGGCGGGTACGGAGAAGAGGAGCAGCATACAGCCGGAGGCAGGATAAAGATACAGAGGAAAATTATATGAACGAAAAGAAAACGGAAGAAAAAAAGACGGAGAGGACAGAAATGAAGGACGGATATACAAAGGTCGATATCAACAGTCTGTACCGGGACTGTAATATGCACGGCGGCTCAGAGATCAGCGTCAGCGGCTGGGTACGCACGAACAGAGGTTCAAAGGAGTTCGGGTTTCTGGAGCTGAACGACGGGACGTGTTTCCGTTCACTGCAGATTGTCTATGAAAAAAAATATCTCGGCAATTTTGAAGAGGTCTCGAAACTTCTGACGGGCTCGGCGGTGACGGTGGAGGGAATTCTGGAACTGACGCCGCAGGGCAAACAGCCGTTTGAGCTGAAGGCACAGCGGGTCAGTGCGGAGGCTTTTTCCGACGCGTCTTATCCTCTGCAGAAAAAGCGCCACAGCATGGAATTTCTGAGGGAGATCGCTCACCTGCGTCCGAGGAGCAATACTTTTTCGGCCGTATTCCGCGTGCGTTCGCTGACTGCTTTCGCTATCCATCAGTTTTTCCGCGAGAGAGGATTTGTCTATGTTCACACACCGATCATCACGGGAAGCGACGCGGAGGGCGCGGGTGAGATGTTCCGCGTGACGACGCTGGAGCCGGGAAGTGAAGCGGCGCTGAAAAATGATTATTCACGCGATTTTTTCGGCAAACCGGCGTCGCTGACAGTCAGCGGCCAGCTGGAAGCGGAGGCTTTTGCACTGGCTTTTCGGAAGGTCTATACCTTCGGGCCGACTTTCAGGGCGGAAAATTCCAATACATCGCGCCACGCGGCTGAATTCTGGATGGTGGAGCCGGAGATCGCTTTTGCGGATCTGTCCGACGACATGGATCTGGCAGAAGATATGATACGGTATATCATCCGTTACGTGCTGGAAAATGCTCCGGATGAGGTCGCATTTTTCAGCTCCTTTGTCGATAAGGGCCTGAGAGAGCGCCTGGAGCATATCGCGGATTCGGAATTCGCCCGCATCACCTATACGGAAGCGGTAAAACTGCTTGAGGAATCGGAAAAGAACTTTGAATATCCGGTGAAATGGGGTATCGATCTTCAGACAGAACACGAACGCTATCTGACGGACGAGGTGTTCCGGAGACCTGTCTTTGTCACTGATTATCCGAAAGAGATCAAAGCCTTCTATATGCGCTTAAACGACGATAAAAAGACGGTGGCCGCCGCGGATCTGCTGGCTCCGGGAATCGGGGAGATTATCGGCGGAAGTCAGAGAGAGGAGCGTGAAGATGTTCTGCGGGAACGCATGGAGGAACTGGGAATGAGGCAGGAGGATTACGGGTGGTATCTCGACCTGCGCCGGTTCGGCGGCGTAAAGCATGCCGGCTTCGGCCTCGGCTTTGACAGAATCGTCATGTATATCACGGGTATGAGCAATATCCGCGATGTGATTCCGTTTCCGCGGACGCCGAAGACGCTGGAGTTTTAAGAGAAAATCGGAAAAAAGGAGAATCCGGAGATATGAAACAGCCACAGAGGGAAAGGAAAATAGATACTGTTCTGTTTGATTTTGACGGGACGGTCATGGATACGAACGAAATCATTCTGAGGTCGTGGGAATATACTTTTGAACGGCTGAGGGGAGAAAAACCCGACAGAAAAATGCTTCTGGCCACGTTCGGCGAGCCGCTAAAGATGACGATGCGTGACTTTTTCGGCGGAGATGAGGCTGAGGTGGAGAGAAATATCGAAATCTACCGCAGCTATCAGCGCGATCACTACCTCGACCACATCAGTCTGTTCCCGGGCATATACGAGATGCTGGCCGCTGTGAAATCGGCCGGATTCAGGACGGCGCTGGTGACATCGCGCCTCAGACCGACGACATACGACGGTGTGAAGAAGTTCGACATCGGAAGGTTTTTCGATCATATCATCACGGCGGACGATGTGACGCGCCATAAGCCGGATCCGCAGCCGGCCCGGAAGGCTCTGGAATGTCTGAACTCCTCCGCAGAGGCGGCTGTCATGCTCGGCGATACGAAGCAGGATGTGCTCTGTGCGAAAAATGCCGGCATTATCTCAATCCTCGTCGGCTGGAGCATGGCGCTGCCGGGGGAAAAAGCGACGGGCATTCTGAAGCCGGATTATATACTGGACAGACCGGAGAATCTGCTCTCTCTGATCGGATCGGTAAAGGAAACGGAGGACTGATCAGGATTCTGAAAAAACGGACGCGTACCGCATGCAGGCCTGCGAAAGGAAGAACTGTGTCAGAAACGGCGGAGCTTTTGTAAAAAACGTCTTCTTTACTTTGCGGGATACATATAATAAACTGTATAAATCCGGGTTCAGACAGGAGTACAGTAAAATGAAGGAAAAAAAACGCCGGGGCCGCGGGATCCGCAGAGCGGTGATCGCCGTCATGGCAGTCGCTGTGCTGACAGCGATGTACGCACGGTATGTGGAGCCTCACATGCTGCTGCAGAAGGAGACAGAATATACTTCCGCCAAACTCGTCTCCTCCGGGGAAGACGGGCTGACAGCGGTTATTTTTGCAGATACACATTTTTCGGAATATTATACACCGCAGGATTTTGAGAAGGCTGTGGAAAAGATCAACCGTGCGAAAGCCGATTATATCTTCTTTCTCGGAGATCTGATCGATGATTACAGCAGTTATACGGGTGATGTGGGCAGAATTGAAGAGCTGCTGGCCTCGCTTCACGCCGGAATCGGAAAGTATGCGGTATACGGCAATCACGATTACGGCGGACAGATGGAATTTGACTATCCGGATGTGATGGAAGCGGGCGGATTTCAGCTTCTGGTCAATGAATCGGCGGCGCCTGATGATCAGAATGTGACGGTCACCGGCATAGACGATATGCTGATCGGATACGGAGATCCCTCGTCGGCGCGGGCGCTGAATCCGCAGAATTTCAATATCGTCCTGTGCCACGAGCCGGATGTGATCGATGAAATGACGGATTATCCCGTCGATCTCATGTTGTCGGGGCATACGCACGGCAGACAGGTGAATCTCATGTTTTTTGACGATTACATTCTTCCTCCCTACGGAAAGAAATATATCAAGGGCAGCTACAGACGGATGCGGACAGACGGGAACGAGGCCTGCCTTTATGTCACGGGAGGCATCGGCATGACAAAGATCCCGATGCGTTTCGCATCGCCGCCCGAAATCAATATCATAACACTGAAAGGCATATGACAATGGGCAGTATTTTCATATCGGAGAATGCCTGCGCTCCGCTGCGCAGAACACTTGAGGAAACGGGGAACAGCGTCTTTACCGTCTGTTCCTCGGATGTCGTTTACGGCGCGATATCCTCGCATCCCGATATCTATATGTGTAAAATAAAAAATGTATTGACGATAGACGATATGATTGTCACGGAACCGGATATCAGAAAGATCTATCAGGAGGAAATGCAGAGAGAAAACGGCAGCTTTGCCGAATCACCGCTCATTCCGGCTCTGCGGACGGAGGACGGCAGGGGGCATATTGTCTTTGAAATGGGGCATATCGGTTCCGCTTATCCGGAGGATGTCGTCTATAATGCGGCCGTTACAGAGCGCTTCTTTCTGCATAATACGCGCTTCACATCTCCGCAGCTTCTCGACCGGGCGCGTGACGCCGGTCTGGAGATCATATCCGTGCGGCAGGGGTATACGAAATGCTCCTGTGTGACTGTCGGAGAGCGGTCTCTGATCACGGCGGACGAGGGAATCGTACATACGCTGGATGCGTATAACAGGGATATCCTGGAGGAAACCGGCGGTGCGGAGGATACGATCGACGTCCTGCAGATTGAAAAGGGACATGTGAAGCTCGAAGGCTTTGAATACGGTTTTCTCGGCGGAGCTTCAGGCTGTGTCGGGGATACTGTCTATTTCAACGGAGATCTCTCGCAGCATCCTGACTGCGGGAAAATCGTACGTTTTATCGAAGAGCGCGGATACCGCGTCCGTTATTTTCCGGGTGAAGAGCTCACAGACATCGGTTCTGTGATCTGGCTGCCGTGACGTAAAGAGATTCTGTCCCGCGCGGTTTGTGTGCGGCGGCCGCTGAAAAAGCTGTCGCCGCTGACGAGGCACGGGACCGGAGCGGGAAAAAGAGCAGAAAAAGGAGCATCGGAACAGAAACATGAAGACACACGCGATCATTCCCGTCTTTATTCCTCATGAAGGCTGTCCTCATGACTGTGTATTCTGCGATCAGCGTTCCATCACCGCGAGAGATGCGGCGCCGGATGAGGCGCAGACGCGCAGTCTGATCGAATCGCATCTTTCGACGATCGAAAAAAATCCCGGCATCACGGAGCGGGAGATCGCATTTTTCGGAGGAAGCTTTACGGGAATTCCGGCAGGAAAACAGGAAATGTATCTCGGCATCGCGCAGGAGTATAAAGAGGCCGGGAGAGTCGGCCGCATCCGCCTGTCCACGCGGCCGGACTATATCAGCGAAGCAGTTCTGAGACGCATGAAAAAATACGGTGTGGACACGATCGAACTGGGCGTTCAGTCTTTCGACGATGAAGTTCTGAAGCTTTCGCGCAGAGGTCATGACAGTGAGACCGTCTTTCGCAGCGCCCGGCTCATAAAAGAGGCCGGCATAGATCTGGGGATCCAGCTGATGACAGGCCTGCCGGCAGACAGCCGGGAAAAATGCATCGTCTCCGCGCGCAGAGCGGTACAGACCGGTCCCTGCGCGGTGCGCATCTATCCGACGGTTGTGCTGCGCCGTACGGAACTTTATCAGATGTATCTCAGGGGAGAATACCGGCCGCCCGGAGAAGAGGAGTCTGTGGAGACGGTCAAAGAGATG
>CALXIZ010000089.1 GCA_944388495.1 uncultured Clostridia bacterium
ATACCATTTCTGTATGCCGGATACGCGCTATTTTGATGTGGCGGAGGTGCTGGTCCTGGAGCTTTCTTTCGCCTGCGTGGTAATCAAGAATATCGGCATGCGCGGTGAAGACAAGCTCTACCGGATCGTGGACGGAAAAAAAGTGCCGATTTCCGAGCTCGATTTTGTGGAAGCCGGCGTGAGCACATGTAATCTGCAGATGCCGATCGATCAGAAATATACCGGCAGAGCGATTCTGTTCGACGCGAGAGACCGTGAGCGGATGCTTTTCGGGCATATCGGGTTATAAGGAGGTTTTTTGAGACATGTCGGAAAAAAACGATGAGGTAAAGAAATATACTTCCGGACTGGGAGAGGATTTCGACAGAGAGTTCGATGAGGCTTACCGCCTGGCGATGGAGATGATCGTCGAAAAGAGAGGCGGAGACCGTTCCATCATCTATCAGAAGCTGATGGATTCCGCGCCGAATATCGGCATGATCGTGGCGGAAAGAGAAGCAGTCTATCAGGGAGAAAAGGGAACACTCGTGTGGGACTACGGTCTGTGCAACGAGATCACTTTCATCTACGATGATGATCCGGAGCATATCGCTGTTCTTTATACCGCAAAGGATGAATATGATGCGGAGCAGGCCTTTAATAAATATTATAACGAGATGAGACCGGAGGGCGCTCCGGAGGAGAAGATCACTCCGCTGAGCGACAGTCTGGGTCTGAATATGCCCGGATTTTAGCTTTTATCGGTGAGACTATTCCGGATCATCCCGTCCGTTTTGGAGCGGGGTGATCCGGAATAATACATATTCGGAAATTTCGAGAAAATGAATACAGTTTTTTTCGGAGAAGGATTGACAAATCCTTAGATATAGGGTAATATAACTATTGTTGTTTGCGGTCGTGCTGGAATAGGCAGACAGGCACGTTTGAGGGGCGTGTGTCAACAGACGTATGGGTTCAAGTCCCATCGACCGCACCATGAAGACGGATGTTCTTACAGTATTTAAAACGCTGTAAGAACATCCGTCTTTTTTGTCATTTCCGTCCGGCGCCGGCGGACAGAGCGCAGCCGCCGGCTGCGCCGGATATTTATTCATTCTTAATCGCACTTTACAGTACTAAAGAAAAACGGTATAATTTGAATTAATTTGCGGACACATTTCTGTTGAAGGAAGCCGGACCGGGCGGAGATAATTTCTGTCTCCGGATCCGGGGTTCTGTGTCTCCGATTCGGCAGAATGAGACCGTACCTTCAGAAAGGAGAAGAATCATGAAAAAGAAAAGCAGAAAAATTTTTGCGGCGGCTCTTTCGCTGGTGCTTGCGTTCGGCATGACGGCATGCGGAGGCGGCAGTCCGGACGGATCTTCGGGCGGTTCTGCGGACAAAGCGGCGGACGGAGTGCCGGAATCACTCGTCGTAGGAATCAGCGCATCTCCGAAGCCTTTTAACTATCAGGATGAAACGGGTGAGCTGACAGGTCTTGAAGTGGACATGCTCAACCACATCGCGGAGGAAAACGGCATCGATCTCAGTTATGAGATCACGGAATTTGAATCCATGTTTGTCGGACTCGATGCGGGACGTTACGATCTTATCATCGGCAATATCTCAAAGAAGCCGGAACGTGAGGAAAAATACCTGTTTACATCGGAACCTTACTTTAAGAGTGAAATCGCACTGATCACGGCGGAGGACAATACCGATATCAAGTCTGTCGAAGATCTGGGCGGCAAGAAGGTACCGGCAGGAGCGGGAAGAGCGAACGCGCTGTTTATGGAATCCTATAATGAAGAACATCCGGACAATCCGATCGACATCCAGTATACTGATGCGGATGCCAGCGCGGCACTGATCGACCTCAGCAACGGCCGTTATGATGCCTGCATTTACAATACGACCTACGTATCGAGTCTGACAAAGGAATACGGATACAATTTCAATGTCTATGATATTCCGAATGCCGACGAGATCGAAAAACCTGAAGCCTGGATTTTATTCTCGAAGACGAATACCGGTCTGCGTGATTTCTTCGATGAGCAGATCACGGCGATGAAACAGGACGGCTCCCTGTCCGAACTGAGCGTCGAATACTTCGGCGAAGACTATATCCCGGAAGCATAAGCTCCGGAAAGAACGCGGGAAAGAATACAGAAAGAAGGAAAAATGGAACAGATATTTAAACCTTCGGTTATATGGGAATCGATTCTCGCCATCATTCCGAGCATTCCGATCACGATGGCGATCACTGTGGTCGCCGGCATTCTGGGACTGCTGTTCGGTTTTATACTGGCCGTGATCAGAATTCGCAGAATACCGGTACTGGCTCAGCTGGCTACGCTGTATATCTCCTTTATCAGAGGCACGCCGCTGCTGGTACAGCTGTTTCTGTCCTATTACGGCATACCGATGTTTCTGAGGATGATAAATTATAATTTCAATACGGACTTTGATATCAGCAGTATATCGAATATCGTCTTCGCTTTTGCGGCCTTTTCCTTTAATGAGGCTGCATATAATGCGGAAACGATCCGGGCGTCGATTCTGTCTGTGGACAGAAAGGACATCGAAGCGGCACATTCGATGGGGATGACGGGAGCGCAGACGATGCTCCGCGTCATTCTGCCGCAGGCGATGATCGTGGCGATCCCGAATTTCGGAAACAGCTTCATCAATCTGGTAAAAGCGACTTCACTGGCCTATGCGATCGGCGTGATGGACATGATGGGACAGGCGAAAGTCACGGCCGGAAATAATATGCGTTTTTTCGAAGCATATATCGGTCTGGCCCTTTTGTACTGGATCATCTGCCTGATTTTCGAATTTATCGTCCGCAAACTGGAAAAACGGTTTAATATTCTGGAACGGGAGGTGACGCTGAGTGATTCAGCTCAGGAACATTCATAAATCATTCGGAAACCACCATGTGCTCAAAGGCGTCAATCTCACCGTTTCGGACGGCGAGGTCGTCAGTATCATCGGTGCCAGCGGCTCGGGAAAATCGACATTCCTTCGGACAATCAATTTTCTGGAACCGGCCGATGAAGGCGAAATTACACTGGACGAGATTTCGGTGAGTGCCGCAAAAGCGTCAAAGGAGGACATCCTGAAGCTGCGGCGCAATACCGCGATGGTCTTTCAGTCGTATAATCTGCTACGTCACCGCACGGCTCTGGAAAATGTGATGGAAGCGCTGACGGTCGTACAGAAAAAGAGCAGGCAGGAGGCGAAGGAAATCGCCCTTGAGGAGCTGAACCGTGTCGGCCTCAGCGACCGGACAGGATATTATCCGCATCAGTTGTCGGGAGGTCAGCAGCAGCGGGTGGGAATCGCACGCGCACTGGCTATCAGACCGAAAGTCATGCTGTTTGATGAACCGACCTCCGCGCTGGATCCGGAAATGGTGGGCGGCGTTCTGGAAGTCATTGAATCGATCGCCCGGGAGGGCATGACGATGATCATCGTCACACATGAGATGAACTTTGCCAGAGATGTTTCCGATCAGGTAGCGTTTTTTGATGAGGGAGTTATCCTGGAATCCGGAACGCCGGATGAAATCTTTCTTCATACGCGGGAAGAGAGGACAAGGCAGTTTCTTCAGCAGTTTCTTCAGAGAATCAAAGGATAAAAAAAGAGAAAAAAGGAAACGGCGTCCGGAACCGGACGGCCGTTTTCCTTTTCGGGAAAAGAGGTAAAAAATGCGTTTTATCGCTTGCGGAGATTCACTGTTTTCGAGCAGGAATCTGAGAAGACGTCTGGATCAGAGACTTGTGGAACAGTTACTTTCAGCGGACGGAGTCTTTACCAATGCGGAATTCTGCACTCCGGAACCATCGACGCCGCCGGCTGCCGGCCGGGGGTATATGACGTCTGTGCGTCCGTCGCTTCTTGATGAATTCGTGTCATTGAATATCAGGATGCTTTCTTTTGTAAATAACCATACGGGCGACTACGGATGGCAGGGCGTACTCGACACGATGAAAGCAGCGGAAGACAGAGGGCTGATCCAGTGCGGACTCGGAAGAAGTCTGAGAGAGGCGCGTCTGCCTAAGTTTCTGGATACTCCTTCCGGGCGCGTGGGTATCGTAGCGACATCCTCGACGCGGTCGGAAGTCTTTGCGGCCAGCGACGCCGGAGCCGGTGTCGCGGCGAGACCCGGTTCAAATCCTCTGCGCTGGTTCCGTTCGTATGTGCTGCCGCCGGAAGAATATGAGCAGCTTCGGAAAATAGACCGTATGCTCGGTACGTACGACAGCGCGCAGGAGGGAATCCGGGTGGAGACCTGGAAGCCTTTTGCGGAAGGAACATTCCGTTTCGGTTCTATGTATGAAGAGGGCCTGATGATCGAAAAAGGCGACAGGGCTTATGTACGTACTCATATGAACGAAAAAGATGAGGAAGAGATACTGAAAAGCATCCGTGACGCTTCACGGCGTTCGGACCTTACACTGTTCAGTCTCCATACTCATGAAGGTACGGCGGAAAACTGGTATGCGGAGCAGCCTCCGGAATTCATCGAAAAGATCGCACGCGAAGCGATCGATGCGGGAGCCGATGCGGTGATCGGACACGGAGCTCATTTCCTGCGCGGAGTGGAAATCTATCACGGACGTCCCGTTTTTTACAATCTGGGAAGTCTGCTGATGGAATTCGAAGCGGGAGAATCGATTATCGCTCCTGAGATGTACGAAAGCTACGGATATGATATCGACAGCCGCCCTTCCGACCTGCACGCCAACCGGGCAAAGGACAGCAACGGGAATTTCATAGGATTTAATGCGGACCGGCGCTTTTCGGAAAACTGCATGGTACAGTTTGATCTGAACGATGGAAAGCTTTCGTTCTGCCTGATTCCGCTCGATCTGGGAATGGAAAGGGAAAATCCGCTTCATCGCGGGCTGCCGGAGATCGCTTCTTCACAGACGGGACACAGAATCGCTTCAGAGCTTACCAGAAAGAGCGCACGTTACGGAACGCGGCTGCGCTACGATGAGGAAAAAGGTGTCATCGAAGTGATCCGACCATGACAGAGAAAAGGCGCGATACAGAGAAATAAAAAAGAAATACAGACGTCAGAAGAATCTGAATAAAACGGACGGCGCCGGAATTTTTAAACATTCCGGCGCCGTCCGTCGATGTGATGTCTCAGTCTTTCGCTTCGCGGGCGGAAGCGGCGGTATATGCGTAAAGACGATCGATGTGTTTCTGAAAGAGAGCAATCACTCTGCCTGTCAGAAGCATGGAGAGTATCGTGCCGATACCGATGCCGACAATCCGGCCGCAGAAGAGAAGGCCGACGAGGCAGGAGACGCCGAGGCTGATGAAATCAAAGCAGTTTTTTCCGAAGCCGAGGTTTTTCCGGCATTTTTTTCCGATCGTATCAGCCATACCGTCGGCGGGATTCGGGATAATTTTCATTCCGACGGTCAGTCCCGCACCGATGCCCGTGATGACGACTGCAAGCAGCAGAAGAAAGAGACGTGCGGGAACGGAGGAAGCAGACGGCAGAATATCATCGAAAATTTGAATGAAAAGACTCGTCAGCAAGCTCATGATAATCTGCAGAAACTGAACAGGGTG
>CALXIZ010000090.1 GCA_944388495.1 uncultured Clostridia bacterium
GTGAGCAATCTGGGTGTGATGCTGGGAGTTTCCGAAGGAGTATTTGATCCTCAGGGCACCTATACGCGTGAGCAGTCAGTCATTACCATGCTGAGACTGTATCACTGCTGAGATGCGGAAAAAAACAGGAAAATCCGGCAGCCGGGGATTTTTCCCGGCTGCCGGATTTTTTTGCATTTCGGATGGAGATTTTGTTTTGTATGAAAAAATTATTGTTTTTCAGTCGTCTTCTCCGCCGAATATGTCCATGAGATCTCCGAGGAAGTTTCTTTTTTTCTTCTGCCCGGATCCGTAAGCGTTTTTTGAACCGTGAGATTTTTCGCGGTCGTATTTTTCGCGGCCGGAGGAAGATCTGCCGCCGTAACCGCTGCTTTCATACGGCGCGGTCTCATATTTCCGGGAACGTTCGATAATCTTTTCCAGCTCGCCGCGGTCCAGCCAGATTCCGCGGCATTCCGGGCAGTAGTCGATTTCCACGCCGTTTTTTTCCGCCATGAGCAGCGTGATATCCTTGCATACAGGACACTTCATATTTTTACCTCCTTGTTGATACTGATGCCCGTCCGGTTTTTCGGAACGGCAGGGACAGAAAGAATTCACTCTGCAGTTTAAATTGATTCAATGTTATCGAAAAATTTTATGAGAAGCAAGTTAAAAATATGAAAAGTATGATATTTTATGTAAATATATGGAATACAGTTTGATATAGGATGAAACTATATGTTGACATAGAAAAAGCGCATCACCTATAATAATCTTGTCGCGATATGCTGGACACAGCAGAACGGTAAAGAATGCTGACGTCCGTCAGAGAGCGGAGAACCGGATCGGATTCTGAAAATGAAGGAACTGCGTTTCCGGCCATTGCGGACGGGCGGTTCGGCACGGGAAAAACAGGAGGAAAAAGAAATGGTTTCTGAAGTATTGCAGGGAATTTACATGATCGCGCTTCCGTTTCCGCGCAGGCGGGTGAAGTCGATCGATGAGATAAAGCTGTACGTGATCAGGGGAAAAGAGCGCGATCTGCTGATTGATACCGGCATGAATGAAGAACAATATTATGATATGCTGAAAAAAGATTTTGAAGAGCTTGGCGTCGATCTCACAAAGACGGATATTTTCATGACGCATATGCATCCGGATCACAGCGGCCTTCTCGCGAAGCTGAAAATTCCGGAAAATACAGTATATACCGTGGAAAGAGAGGCAAAGGCGGCCAACGGACTCCGCACGGACGAATACTGGCGAGAAAGATATAAGCAGTATCGGAAGGAAGGGCTGCCGATGAGCTATGATGAATTCACAGGCTCGCATCCGGCCTGTGAGTACTTTTCCGACGTTCCCGTCGATTTTACGATCGTGGAGGAAGGCTGTGAAGTGGAAATCGGAGATTATCATTTCCGCTGTATCCTGACGCCGGGTCATTCCCCGCAGCACGCATGTCTGTACGATGAGAAGAAAAAACTTCTGCTCTCCGGCGATATGATACTGACGAATGCGGCGCCGGTTCTCTTCTTTGATGAAGGGCTGGAGGATCCGCTGGGCGAATATCTGAACAGTCTCGGCCTGATCGAAAAGCTGGACATCGAAACGATTCTGCCGGGTCATGCGGACATAAAATTTGACGTATATCAGCGCGCCCGGGAGCTGCGCGAGCATTACGGGCAGAAATGCAGCCGGATACTGGACCTTCTGAAGGAGCACGGTCCTCTGACCGCGTGGCAGGCAGCGGAATATACAATAAAAGACGATATTCCGAGGGAACTCACGAGTCTGTCTCACGTTTCCCAGTGGTTCTTCTTCCTTCCGACCTGTATGACGCTGAGATATCTGGCGCTCAGAGACCGCATCCGGTGTTCGGCGGATGAGAACGGAGTCAGCGTATATTCGCTTCTGTAAAATCGCGGGATATTCCGGAAGAAGAGACGAAAAATTTCAGCGGACGTCTCTGCCGGATATCAGAAATTCAAAAAAAATTTCAGATCCTGTCTTGACATCGGGGAGAGAATCCGTTATACTTTGCTCAATTAAAACGATAAAGGGATAAAACCCGAAAAGAAAAACCTGTGAACGGGAAGAGTAACCTTTCGGAAAGTCTTCAGAGAGCTGCGGACGGTGTGAGCGCGGCGGCGGGAGGAAAGGCGAATGGCCCCGTGAGGGCGAACTGAAAGCGGCTGCGGAAGAAGAAAAGCAGAACGGCCGGCGGCAGATGACCGGCGCATCCCGGATCTTCGGAGGAGACCGCGAGTAGGAGAGACGTGTCCGCACGTTACAGCGGTACGCGTATGTCGGTACGCGGAAGAGAGTGCATTCGGAAGAATGAAGTTAGGTGGCACCGCAGAAGGAAATATTACTCCTGTCCTATCGGAAAAATGATAGGCCAGGAGTTTTGTTTTTTCAGGAAAGGAACAGGGTGAAGACAATGGAAAAGAATATTCCTTACAAAATCTATCTCGAAGAAAATGAAATGCCGAAGCAGTGGTACAATGTGCGGGCGGATATGAAGAAAAAGCCCGCGCCGATTCTGAATCCGGAGACGCTCAGTCCGGTGACTGTGGATGAGCTTTCCGCGATTTTCTGCCGTGAACTCGCTAAGCAGGAACTGGACGATACGACGCCGTATTTCGATATTCCGGAGGAGATCCGGAATTTCTACAAGATGTACCGTCCGTCTCCTCTGGTCAGAGCCTATTGTCTGGAGGAAAAACTCGATACGCCGGCGCATATTTACTATAAATTCGAAGGAAATAATACTTCCGGCAGTCATAAGCTGAATTCCGCCATCGCGCAGGCGTATTACGCGAAACAGCAGGGACTGAAGGGCGTGACGACAGAGACAGGAGCCGGCCAGTGGGGAACGGCTCTGTCCATGGCCTGCTCTTATTTCGGCCTGGACTGTCAGGTATATATGGTAAAATGCTCTTATGAGCAGAAGCCGTTCCGGCGCGAAGTGATGCGCACCTACGGCGCTCAGGTTACACCGTCGCCTTCCATGAACACAAATGTGGGCCGCAGTATCAACGAACAGTTCCCGGGAACGACGGGAAGTCTGGGCTGTGCGATTTCAGAAGCGGTGGAAGCTGCCGTAAGTCAGGAAGGGTACCGCTATGTTCTCGGCTCGGTATTGTCGCAGGTTCTGCTTCATCAGTCCGTCATCGGTCTCGAAACAAAGACTGCGCTCGACAAATACGGAATAAAGCCGGACATGATCATCGGCTGTGCCGGCGGCGGCTCAAATCTCGGCGGACTGATTTCTCCGTTTGCCGGCGAGATCCTCAGAGGAGAGGCTGACTATAAGCTGATCGCTGTGGAACCGGCTTCCTGTCCGAGTCTGACGAGAGGAATCTATGCCTACGATTTCTGCGATACCGGAAAAGTATGCCCGCTGGCAAAGATGTACACACTGGGAAGCGGATTCATTCCGTCCGCAAATCATGCCGGCGGCCTGCGTTATCACGGCATGAGCTCCACCGTATCCGAACTTTACGATCAGGGGCTGATCGAGGCCAGAAGTGTGGAACAGACTTCTGTCTTCCGGGCGGCCGAGACCTTTGCGCGTGTCGAGGGTATTCTTCCGGCGCCGGAAAGCAGCCATGCGATCAAGGTCGCTATCGATGAGGCTATGAAATGCAAGGAGACGGGCGAAGCGAAGACGATCGTCTTCGGCCTCACAGGAACCGGCTATTTTGACATGGTGGCTTATCAGAGATACAATGACGGCGAGATGAGTGATTATGTTCCGACGGATGAGGAACTGCAGCAGTCGTTCGACCGGCTGCCGAAGGTAGAGCTGTAATTTTCGCGGAAAAGCGGCGGTCCGGCTGCCGCTTTTCTGATATTTTTCCTTTCATACGGAAAAGAGCCTCGCGCGGATTGAGGAATGATCTGCAGGAGGCTCTTTTCGCCGTTCACGGATTTTAGGGTAGATAGTCGCTATTAAGTATTATAATATATAATACAAATATGACATAAAGCGGAGCGCAGAAAGGACGAACGGCGGGCGGAAGAAGCAGCGGCATGCGGACTGACCGAAGGAGACGGGAGAGAAAACGTTCTGCAGGTGCCGGAACGTGCGGAAAGGAAGGAGAAGCGGATGATAATATCGCTGGATATGACGGGAGAGGTCCCTATTTATCTGCAGCTGAGAAATCAGATTATCAGAGGCATGGGACGCGGTGAGATCGGGATAGGAGAAAAACTTCCCACAGTGCGTCAGCTGGCACAGGATGCGGGAATCAACACCATGACAGTGAACAAGGCTTATCAGATGCTCCGCCGGGAAGGTATCATCACCATCGACCGGAGACACGGCGCCGCAGCGTGTCCCGTGGTACAGGGGGAAATAGAGACGCTTCTGCAGGATTTCGGAGTACGTCTGGAACTGTTGGCGGCGGAAGCTTGCCTGAAAGGCATCTGCAGAGAGGAATTTCTCGCGCTCTGCAGAAAGACGGCGGATGCTGTCCATCCGGAATATCCGGAAGAGAAAACGTCAGAAACAGAGAATCAAAGGAAAGAAGGAGGAAAGCAGAAATGACATGGATGATGTTTTTTATTTTTCTGGCTACAGATCTGATCACTGTACTGGCTGTTAAAATTACTTACGGGAAAAAAGAGCGTTACAACCGGGGAATGATCCTCGGTGTGCATGTACCGGAAGAAGCGAAGGATGAAGAGGAGATACGGACGCTGTGCGGAAATTACCGGCGCCGGGGAAATCTCTTTCAGTGGCTCAATCTGGCCACGGGATGCGCGGTCTGTTTTCTCTGCTTTGCCAGTATCACGATGTTTCTGCTGATCTGGTGCCTTTGGTTCGCGGAATATCTCTGCGGTACTTATTATTTCATCATACACTATCATCGAGAGATGTACCGGATCAAACAGAAAAACGGATGGATCCGGCATAATCCGCCGGCCGCTGCGCCGGTGCAGGTGGATCTGAGGACCTCCGCAGCTTCGGGAAAAATGCCGGTTTCTTGGAGATGGCACCTTATCTCCGTTGCGTTTCTCGCTGCCTCCGCCGCGATCCTCCTTCAGACTGTCTTTTCCGCCGGAAGCCCGCAGGGAGGGACTTATGCAGACGGTGTTTCGCAGATTTCGTCTGCCGCGGGAGAAATGCTCCTGTTTCTTCTGATCGGAGCGGCCGAGGCGCTTTTCTTTTTCCTGATGCACCTGTGGATCGCCCGCAGAGCGAATACAGTCTACAGCGGTGACAGCCGGATCAATTTCGAAGCGAACAGAGCTCTGAAACGGGCTATGACAGCGGGAATGGTCGTTTCGAGCATCATCTCCTGCGCCGTGACGGCGTTTACCGTGTATTTTCTGGCCCGGTTCGCCTGGATTTCGGAAGCGCTGCTCATCGTGTATATCGCGGGGCAGATGTTATCGGCTCTCCTGCTGCTGGCGATACTGTTTTATGCACGGTCGAAAAAAGCGGCGCTGCTTTCCTCAGACCCAAAACCCGTCGCGGCGGACGACGATGAGTTCTGGAAAAAAGGCTGGTACAGCAACCCGTATGACAGAAGGCTTTTCGTGCAGGATCGCATGAATGATCTCAATTATTCCATGAACATGGCTCATCCCGCTTCAAAGGTTATTCTGACTGTGACGGCGCTGCTGATCGCATCCTGTGTGCTGGTGCTTCTGTTTGTCACAGCGGTTTTCGGCACAGCGGAGGTGGAGTTTCACCTGGACGGAGAAAATGTGCGCATCGAAGGGGCTTTTTACAGCTGTGAGTTTCAGCGGTCGGATATCGGGTCGGCGGAACTGATCGACAGCCTGCCGCAGGAGCGTTTCCGCAGGACGAACGGAGGAGAGACGGAAGAGTATGCTGTCGGTCATTTCCGCGGCGAG
>CALXIZ010000091.1 GCA_944388495.1 uncultured Clostridia bacterium
CCTGTTCAAAGCGGTAATAAAGCCAGCACATATATTTGATATATGCATTGCGGAGCATATTTTCGTTTTTTCCCTTCCGCTTCATCTGTTCCAGAACGTCCGCAAGCGCCGAGGCCACACTGTTTCGCGGAAGGTCGGCCATCCTCGGAAGCCACTTTTTCAGATCCGACGTGATGGATGGAACGTCGGAGCCTGCTCTGTTTCCCATGATTTCTTCATAATAAGACAGATTCTGTTCCGTCGGATTCGGTATTCTGCCTTCGACTGCGGCGCCTTTTTTCACAGCCGCCTGAAAATAGGAGACCGTAAATTCCTCTATCCGGCTGCTGTAGCCGCTGATGCGGTAAAAGAAAGTGCAGCCGCCTCCCGGCCGTCTGCTCAACGGCAAAAAGTAATCATCCAGTTTCTGAATTTCTTTCTGCTCAAACATACCCTGATCACACCTCGCTGCCCTTTTCCGCCTGCTCTGCCGGATTTTTCTGTACACATTCAATGTATTCATTTTAACATTTTTGCCTTTTCCTCTCAAGACGCAAGGCATGCTTTGCACAAAATGATACATTCCTTATTCCTGTTGAAATTCCGGGAAATTGCAGAGCCGGAATTCTTCCCGCTTTCCGCGGAATTTTCTCATTTTTTACATATATTTTGCGCAGATTTTACCGGAATCCGCGCGTAAACATCCGGATGAATTCATGGCCTACCGCCAGATTGATATTCTGCCCCTGATCGATACCTGCCGTTATGATTCCGATCACCTCTCCGTACAGATTCAGCAGCGCCCCTCCGGAACTTCCGTGAGACACCGGAGCGGTAAACTGAATCATACTGACACTGTCAAAATCCCGGAACCCGGAAATGATTCCGTCGGATACAGAGTTAAACATTCCGAGCGGACTGCCGATAGCCACCACCTTCTGTCCCCGGACCAGCGCTTTTTTTCCGCCGTATACCGGCAGCGGCTTCAGCCTGCGGTCAATCTGTATGATCGCCAGGTCGAGGACGCCGTTATACTTCACAACCTGATCTGTCTCATAGGTCCTGTTCTCGTTTTCGATGCGCACGGAGTAATAGACGCCTCCGCCCGCGATCACATGATTATTCGTCAGAATATAGCCGTTTTCGCCGATCATGATGCCTGAACCTGTAGCGATGACATTTCCGGCGACATCGCAGACAGAGATCATGACCACCGAAGACGCGAGAAGCGCAAGCTCTTCAAAATCTTTTTCACCTGATCCGGCGAAAGAGACGGACGGTGATGCGGACGCCGGCGGCCGCAGAGGAGAGGACGTGACGCTTCCGGCCGTGGAAAATGACGGCGCGGAACGCGCCGCAGAAGACGGCGGTGCGGCGGATGCGGAGGAGACAGGTGCGGAAGCGGCGGAAGGCGGTGCGGAAGTCGCCGGCGAGCCGGCACGTGACGCTTCCGGCGCCGTCTTTCGATTCTCCTTTGGCGGTCTGTATCTTTCTTTATCGTACGGCTTCAGTACAAAGGATCTCTTCTCTCCCAGAGAAAAGGATGCCGACAGGTTCAGACGGTCGAGATCCTCTGCGATGTCCTCCGCGTACTGCAGCAGAAGAACGTCGATTCCCAGTCCCGTCAGCAGATAACAGAAAAGATATTCCTGCTCCCTGGTCACATTCTGTGCGGCAAATTTCATTTTCCGTTTTATATCCCAGTCCCGGAAAAAAACGGTCGCCGTCGCATCCAGCCAGAACAGAAGCTTTATCACAAAGTTCCGCTCCATATGTTCGCTGACATTTCTGTGAAATGAGCGGTAAATCCTGCAGACTTCTCTGCACATTTCAGCCGTCCGGCGCGCCGGTATCCCGTCTTTTTCCCGGATGCTCCGTGTCTGTACGCTTCCGAACCCCGAGTCTTTCCATTCCCCGTAACGCTGCCGGTAATATTCGATATCCCGCTGTTCCGACAGCTTCGGAAATTCCGAAATTCTGGCATAAATGCAGTTTCCCCGCGCCGACTCGTCAGACAAAAGCCGGTCCATCTTTTCGATATCGTCCCCGTAAGAGCCGTCTGCTCCGGTCAGCCTGACGAAATATACGTCGGTGCATCCTCCGCAAGCGCCTCCCCTGATCCGCGCAAACCCTGCCGACGACGTAATACTCATCGCATTATATCTTATTTCTCCCGCTTTCCTTTCCATCATCTTCATCACCCGCTTCTCTTTTCGCTGCCGTGTTTTCCGTCTCACTGCCGGCCGCTTTTTCTTCTATTATCATATGATCTCTGACAGCTGTCAATCTTCGGACACAGACACGAAATCGTGATATAATAGGTTCTGTCCGCACAGCCTGCCTCCGGTCGGCCGCGTTTCAGGAGATACTTATCATCTGCCTGATCCGCTCCCGGAAAAACATTTACAGGTTCGTGTGCTGACATTCTGACATTCCGGAAATATCTCAGACAGGAGCATGATACAGACAATATGAAAAATTCTTCTCTTTATTACAGCGTCGGTCCTCTGCTGTACTGCCCCGCAGACCGCGCGGATCTGACAGCTTCGCTCGTATCCGGACAGTTCGGTACAGGTTATTCTCTGTCACTGTGTCTCGAGGATACCATACGTGATGACAGAGTCGAAAAGGCGGAGGAAACGCTGATCACTACGCTGAAAAAGCTGTATACCGAAAAGAAAAACCTCGATTTTTATCTTCCGAAAATCTTTATCCGGGTACGCCGCTGCGCACAGATATTATCTCTTCTGGAAAGACTCGGGGAGGCGGAATCCGTCGTAAGCGGCTTTGCACTTCCGAAATTCTCGGAAAAAAATGCCGACGACTACCTGAAGCAGATTGAAACGGCAGGACGGATATACCGGCGTCCGGTCTATGCCATGCCGATTCTCGAAAGTCCGGATCTCATCTCGCTGACGGACCGGCACCGTTTTCTCGCTTCTATCCGAAAAAAGCTGGACGATGCAGAGTCTCTGATTCTCAACATACGGGTAGGCGGCAATGATCTCTGCCATCTTTTCGGTTTCCGCCGGCGCGGCGACGAGACAATATACGATATTCTCCCCGTCGCTTCTGTTCTCTCGGATATCGTCACAGTCTTCGGCACAGATTACGTGGTATCGGGTCCCGTATGGGAATATTACAGCGGTCCGCTCTGGCGTTCCGGTCTCATCCGTGAGCTGAAAAAGGACCGTCTGTGCGGCTTTATCGGAAAAACAGTGATCCATCCGGCTCAGATCGGAGTGGTACAGGATGCATACAGAGTTCCGCAGCAGGAGCTGGACGACGCAAAGGCGATTCTCGGCTGGGATGACAGCTGCGGGAGACTGGTCGCGTCAGATACCTCAAAGGAACGTATGAACGAATTCAAGACACATCATAACTGGGCTGCCGTCACCGTTATGCTCGCCGAAGCGTACGGCGTCAAAAGTTGACTTTTTCCGAAAATTCTGTTATTCTGTTTCCAGTTTATTTGCTGCCGAGTAGGTAAACGGCATTTATCGATGCATCCTTAGGCCGTTGGAGATGCATCCGGTAAATGCCTTTTTTGTTTTCCGGCGTTTTTCTGCTGAAAGCAGCCGAATACTCCATACAACAGTGAAGCTGTTTTCAGCATCGTTTTCACGGAGGTGTTTTTTCTATGGCATGGATTTATCTGGTTATCGCGGGTTTTCTCGAAGTCTTCTGGTCAACCTGCATGAAATTTTCTCACGGTTTTACCGTAATGAAATTTTCCGTTCTCACGATCATCGGCATGATCGCCAGCTTTCTGCTGCTGTCTCATGCGATGAAAACGATTCCTCTCGGAACGGCCTACGCGATCTGGACGGGCATCGGCGCTCTCGGCGCCGTCATCGCCGGCATCATCCTGTTTAAGGAGGCGTTCACTCCCGCCCGCTGTTTCTTTGTGATTCTGCTTCTGTCCGGTATCATCGGTCTGAAAATCACATCGGGACACTGAAAAAAAGGGCGTCTGCGCACCTTTCTCCGGTACGCAGACGCCCTCCCGCATCTTTCGGCTTTTTCCGAGAGGGGACATACCCCCGCTCTCTTCCGTTTTAATATTTCGAAGGAATATTGTTCTCTTTGCAGTTGATCGCACGGATCTTCATCGGCAGAGAGAAGAGATTGATAAATCCTTCCGCATCCGACTGATTGTACACGTCATCTTCTCCGAAAGTCGCAAATCCCTCGTTAAAGAGAGAATATTTCGACTTGGACGCTACAGGAACAGCACTGCCCTTATAGAGCTTCATTCTGACGACGCCTGTCACCACATCCTGCGTGGAATCGACAAAAGCGTCCAGCGCGTCCTTCAGCGGCGTAAACCAGAGACCGTCATAGACGAGCTGCGCATATTTCAGAGCTACCTGATTCTTGAAATTGATCGTGTCGCGGTCGAGAACCAGTTTTTCCAGATCCTGATGCGCCGCAAAGAGAATCGTACCGCCCGGCGTTTCATATACGCCTCTGGATTTCATGCCGACGAGACGGCTTTCCACGATATCGATAGTGCCTACACCGTTTTCTCCGCCCATTTTATTCAGCGCCTTCAGGAGATCTACAGGATTCATGTCCCGGCCGTCCAGAGCCACCGGGCAGCCGTGGTCAAAGGTGATCTCCACGTATGTCGCCTTGTCCGGAGCCTGCTCCGGCGTCACGCTCATCACGTGAATATCGTCGAGATGTTCATTCCATGGGTTTTCCAGATTGCCGCCTTCGTGACTGATATGCCAGATATTCTGATCACGGCTGTAGATTTTCTTCAGCGTCTGGGAAATCGGAATATTGTGCTCCTGCGCATAAGCGATACAGTCTTCACGCGATTTCAGATTCCATTCTCTCCACGGAGCCACGATCTTCAGAGACGGATCGAGAGCGTGGATGCTGGATTCAAAACGCACCTGATCGTTTCCCTTGCCTGTGCATCCGTGCGCGATGGCAACCGCTCCCTCTTCATGCGCGATACGCACGAGCTCCTTTGCGATCAGCGGACGCGCAAAAGATGTGCCGAGCAGATAGTCATTCTCGTAGACTGCGCCGGCCTTGAGCGTAGGCCAGATGTAATCTGTAACCAGTGTCTCCGTCACATCTACGATATATGCCTTGACCGCTCCCGTAGCATATGCTTTTTTTTCTATTTCATCGAAGTCCTCATCCTGACCCACATTGACGCACACCGCAACGACATCATAGTTGTAATTTTCTTTCAGATAAGTGAGAATTACCGATGTATCCAGTCCGCCTGAATAGGCGAGAACCGCTTTTTCCTTAGCCATATCTTTTCCCTCCGTATGTTTTTTCCGACAGGATATTTCTTTCTTTTTCAATGCATAGAGTATACCATATGCATTTTCGCAATTCAACCGAAAATTTTATATTTATTCATAAAAATTTATATTTATTCATGTTCGGTGAAAACCGTCTCTTTTTTTCTTTTATTCCGTTTCCGCGCTCGTCCGATTTTCGTCCGATCCGGCTTTTTTCCGTTATCTGATTTTTTCTTCTCCGCATGAAGATGCACCGCCTTTTCTCATCCGGCGCGGCGCATATTTTTCCCTGAGAATTCCCGTTTACAGCGGGAAATAATGTGTCTATAATAGGGCTTGCAAAACGACAGAGCGCTCTTTCTTTTGCCGGTCGACCGATTTTTATTACCGCTATCTTTGCAGCCGGAGCCGCGGCATATCCGCCCGGCCCGGAAATGACGGAGGAAAACAGGATTTAAATGAAAAAGGAATACCTCTACGCAGGCGCTGCCGTCATCTGCTGGGGCAGTGTCGCACCGATCACAAAACTTCTGCTGGGCGATATGGCCAATCAGACGGTTCTCTTTCTGATGACAGCCGTCGCTGCAGCATCGCTGCTTCTCTACAATGCGGTGAGAGGCAATATGAAAAAGCTGCGCTCGCTGAGGCCGGCGGATTATCTGCGCATGTCAGCGATGGGTGTACTGGGATTTTTCGTCTACAACGCCGCCTATTTCTTCGGCCTTACCCGCCTGAGCGCACAGGATGCCTGTGTCATCAATTATCTCTGGCCGCTGATGACAGTCATCTTTTCGTGCATCATACTGAGAGAACGCTTTACGATCTTCAAGCTGTCTGCCGCCGTTCTTTCCCTGGCAGGCGTGGTCATCGTCGCGACAAAAGGCGATCTTTCCGGAATCGCCGGCATCGACTTCACCGGTGTGCTGTCCTGCCTTGCGGCCGCGGTGAGCTACGGTCTGTTCAGCGCACTGAATAAAAAGTATGATTACGACCAGGAGGCAGCCATGTTTGTCTATTTCACCGCCACGGCGGCCGTCTCCGGCGTCTGGTGCCTGCTGTCCGGCGCCTCTCTGAGCCTCACCGCCTTCCAGGCCGGCGGTGTTCTCTGGATGGGTGTGGTCGTCAGCGCCTTCGGTTATCTCATCTGGTGTCTCGCCGTCAACCGCGGTGATACCGCCAAGATCTCCAACCTGGCCTATATCACGCCGTTTCTGGCCATGATTCTCTCCTGCCTGATTCTGAAGGAGCCTTTCGATTTCCACACTCTGCTGGGCCTGCTCCTGATCATCGCAGGTATCGCCGTACAGATGCGCGACAGAGGAATCCGGACGGAAAACGCCGCACACATACAGTGAAAAACGGTCGGAAGCCGGGCGTGCGGTGATCGTATGATGATCGTATACGATCATCGCACCGATCGAAAAAAGGGATGATATGCCTTTTCCGGTCATATCATCCCTTTCTCTGTCCGTATTTTTCCCTGTGTTCCGTTTCCGAAGCTCTGTTCACGAGCCGTAAGAAGCTACGGAGCTACGACAGGCAGTCTGTCAAGTCCGGCAGTCTCCTCGAGGCCGCAGATGATGTTCATGTTCTGCAGAGCCTGACCGGCCGCACCCTTTATCACATTGTCGATACAGGATGTGATAATGGCGCGGCGAGTCCGCGGATCCACGCGGACGCTGATATCACAGTAATTTGTACCGACTACGAAGCGAGTCTCGCACATTCCTTCGCGGATTCTCACGAAATGCTCGTTTCCGTAATATTTTTCATATACCTGATAGAGATCCTCCTCTTTTGCACCGCGGAGAAGATCGACATAAATCGTCGCCAGGATGCCGCGCTTCATCGGCATCAGATGCGGCGTAAACTGCAGACAGATTTCTCTGCCCGCCACTTTTGAGAGCTCCTGCTCGATCTCCGGTGTGTGACGGTGATTCGCGATTCCGTAAGCCTTGACTGATTCGCCCGCCTCCGCATAAAGCAGAGAGATATCCTTTTTTCTGCCGGATCCTGTGATACCCGACTTTGCATCGATGATAATCCGGTCCGGATCGATGAGACCGTCTTCTCTGAGCAGCGCGGAGACTGCGAGAATGCTGGCCGTCGTATAGCAGCCGGGATTGGCGATCAGGCGCGCATCTCTGATTTTATCCCTCCACAGCTCCGGAAGGCCGTAGACCTGTTCCGGTATCAGTTCCTTTGCAGTATGCTCCGTCTTATACCATTTTTCATAAACAACCGCGTCATCCAGACGGAAATCGGCGCTGAAATCTATAATCTTTACACCTTTTCCGAGAGCGGTCTGTGCGATATCGAAAGCGAGTCCGTTCGGCAGCGCAGTAAACACGACATCCACATCGCCGATCGCTGCCTTTGCCTCTTCCGTGCTCAGCAGTTCCTGATCCAGTATCTGATAAAACTGAGGATATACATCTGAAAATTTCTGATCCGCATAGGAATTTGAGGAAACAAAGGTCACTTCCGCCTGCGGATGATTGACAAGAAGGCTCACGAGCTGCTGGCCCGCATAACCCGTCGCACCGATTACACCTGTCTTTACCATGTTTTTTCTGTCCTTTCTCTTTTATTTCAACGATGTTCTGCGCCGTCAGGAACGATAATCTCCGTTGATAGCGACATATTCCTTTGTGAGATCACATCCCCAGGCCTTTGCGTCAAAATCACCCTGATGCATGTCGATCTCAATGCGGATGACATCCCGGCTCAGAATCTCAAGCGCTCTGTCTTCATCAAAATTTACCGGAACGCCCTGCAGGAACACGTCGATATGCCCTTTCTCACTGGAAAAAGCCACGTCCACCTTTGCCTGATCGAAAGCCGCACCGGAGTAGCCCATGGCGCACAGCACTCTTCCCCAGTTGGCATCCGCTCCGTGAACCGCAGCCTTGACGAGACTGGAAGAGACGACGGAACGGGCGCACAGACGCGCTGTCTCTTCCGTATCCGCGCCCTTCAGATCGACTTCGATCATCCGGCTTGCGCCTTCGCCGTCAGCCGCGATGGCTTTCGCCAGAAGCTCGCTGATCTCATGTACGGCAGCCAGGAATTTTTCATAATCCCCGCCCTCTGTTCTGTCGATGACAGGATTTCCCGCGAAGCCGTTGGCGAGAAGAACGGCCGTGTCATTCGTGCTCGTATCTCCGTCCACACTGACCATATTAAAAGTAGTATGAACCACTTTCTCCTGAATCTCCTGCAGAACATCTTTGGTTACCGCCGCATCCGTCACGACATAGGAGAGCATCGTACCCATATTCGGATGAATCATTCCGGAGCCCTTCGCGATACCGCAGAGACTGACCGTTCTGCCGCCGATTTCCGTCTCCGCGAAAAAACATTTTTCCTTTGTATCCGTCGTCATGATCGCGCGGTGCACTTCATCACCGTCTGAAGACAGCGACTCCGCACAGATATCCACGCCGCCGATAATCGTTTCCATATCCATCGGCTGCCCGATGACGCCCGTAGAAAATACCATAACTTCTTCCGGCGCGATGCCCAGCCGCTCTGCGACACGGTCCGCCGTCGCACGGGCATCCGACATGCCCTGTTCTCCCGTGCAGGCATTTGCGTTTCCGCTGTTGACGATCAGCGCCCGCGTGACAGGATTCTTTATGCGTTCCATGTCGAGAAGCACCGGAGCCGCCTTGACGACATTTTTTGTAAAGACGGCCGCACACACTGCCGGCACCTCACTGTAAATCAGGCCCATATCTTTTTTTCCGCTCTTTTTCAGACCGACCGCACAGCCTGCCGCTTTTATTCCTCTGACGCAGGAAACGGATTTTCCTTCTGTTATCTTCATTGCTCTTTTCCTCTGCATACCTTTACCATATTATTTGTATATTATTTGTATATTTTTCGAATATCCTCCGCTGCCGACATTTTTCTTTCCGGCAGGCAGTCACATTCCGCTCTATTTTTTCACCATCGTGCCGCTGCCCGAATTGGTGAAGATTTCGATCAGAAGACTGTGCTCCACTCGTCCGTCGATAATGACGACTTCTTTCGTCCCCTTCTGAATCGCGTCCATGCAGCAGCGCATCTTCGGAATCATACCTCCCGCGATCGTACCGTCCGCGATGTATTCTTTTACTGTATCACAGTGAATCTCCGGAATAAAGGACTCTTCATCGCTGATATCCCGGTAAAGTCCTTTGATATCCGAAAGGAGAATCAGTTTTTCCGCCTGAAGCGCGCCGCTGACAGCTCCTGCGGCAAAGTCCGCATTGACATTGAAGGTCTCTCCGTTTTCTCCGCAGGCCACCGGAGAGATGATCGGAACATATCCCGCATCGATCAGATCGTTGAGAACCACCGTATTGACTTCCGTAACCCGGCCGACATAGCCCAGATCCAGCGGTTCCCCATTTTCTCCCTGGGCATAGCTCTTGGCTGCCTTCAGAAGATTGCTGTCCCTTCCGCACAGACCGATCGCATGCAGGCCGTGAGCGCTCAGGCAGGCCGACAGTTCTTTGTTTATCTGGCCGGAAAGAACCATCTCCACGATTCTCATCACATTCTTGTCGGTCACACGCTGTCCCTGCTCAAACCTGACCTCGAGATTGACCTGATCCAGCATGGCGTTGATCCTCTTGCCTCCTCCGTGTACGATGACGATATTGATTCCCACCAGCTTCAGCAACGCCACGTCCTCGATGAATTTCTTTTTCAGTACATCATTTTCCATCACACTTCCGCCGTATTTTATGACAAACGTCTTGCCTGTAAACTGCTTTATATACGGCAGTGCCTCTATCAGTATCTCTTCTCTTTTCATAACCGTCTCACCTGTATTTTTCATCTTGCCATCCTCTCATCGCCTGATCATTCTGTCAGTTTTCCGTATATGCCATATGCGCGGATCTTCCGGCAGCTCCCGCCGGAATTCCGGTACGGTTCCTGCACAAAATCACATCATTGCCGCCGCGTTTTCATAATTATACATTTCTATTTATATTTATGCAACAGAAAATACCGAAAAGATTTTTCTGCATATGCAAAAATACATATCGCCGTCAGTCCGGTCTTCCGCAGGCTAAAATCCGCCGCGCGCACCGGCGGATTCCGGCCGGACGCCGCTCAAAAAGCGGAAAAACGCAGCTGCTTTCCGCCGCCGCGCTCTTTCCGCTGTTCACTCTTTTCTTCTGTCCGCTTTTTTACGTTCCGCGGTTCTGCGCGAAATTCTCTGTAACGCCGGTCTCTTTTCCCGCCGTACGGCCCGGCTGCCGTTTCCGCAGCTTCTACTCCGCGACAAAAACGCCCGACTTTCCGCCTTCCTTGCGAACGAGGCGGATATCGGTGATCCGCATGCCTCTGTCGATGGCCTTACACATATCGTAGATCGTCAGCGCAGCAATAGCTACCGCGTTGAGAGACTCCATCTCGATACCCGTCTTGCCGATGGTCGATGCCTGCGCCTCGATATGCACCGCCGACTTTTCCTCATCCAGCTGAAAATCCATGTCGACACCGGTGATGAAAATATTATGACACATCGGGATATTCGACGATGTATTCTTGGCCGCCATGATCCCTGCCGTCTGCGCCACAGAGAGAACGTCTCCCTTGGCGATGGAGCCTTCTTTTATGCGCTTCAGCGTCTCCGGAGCCATATAGATGCTTCCCTTTGCCACGGCGATCCGCTTTGTATCAGCTTTCTCGCCGACATTGACCATTCTGGGTCTTCCGTTTTCGTCGATATGTGTCAGCCTGTCTTCCATCTCATTCTCCTCCTGTATATTCCTGTTCTGTCCGGCTCCTGCGGCCGCTTTTGCGCCTGAGCCTGCTTTCCGTTTTCCGTCTGCCGCGGTCAGCCGCCGATTTTATTCATATCCCGTTCGATCGGCGCCGCGCCCTCATTCAGCAGATGATGCTCCACCTTATGATGGATCGATCTGCCGAGCGTCGCGAGTACCTCTTCGTCGGAAACGGCCAGCGGCCCTTTCATGTCAATCTCTTCGTTTGAGTGAAGACACGGCTTGATTTTTCCGTCAGAGGTCAGCCTGATCTTATTGCAGGACGCGCAGAAATGATGACTCAGCGCGCTGATAAATCCCACCTTTCCTTTTCCGTCCGGCAGCCGGTAGTCGTCTGATACGGAAAACTTTTCGTTTTCCACCGGAACGAGCTCCGGAAAACGCGAAAGGATCTCCTGATTGGAGATAAATCCGTAGGAATCTCCCACATCCGCATGGCCGATCGGCATGAGCTCGATAAAACGTACGATATAATTTTCGCGGCGCGTCAGCTCGATGAAGTCGCCGAATTCATCCTCGTTGAATCCGCCCAGAGCCACCACATTCAGCTTGACCGGCGTCAGCCCGGCTTTTTTCGCCGCTTCAATGCCCGCCAGAACGCGCGAAAGATCGCCTCCGCGGGTAATCCGGGCATATTTCTCCGGTTTCATGGTATCAATGCTGATATTGACTCTCGTCACACCCGCTTTTTTCAGATCCTCCGCCATCTCCGGCAGAAGAATGCCGTTCGTCGTGATTCCGATCTCCTCGATGCCGTCGATCGCATGTATTTTCGAAATCAGATCCAGCACATTGTGCCGCACCAGCGGCTCTCCTCCGGTCAGCCTGATCTTGCGTATTCCCAGCTTTGCGGCTGCCTGTGCGATTCTCACAATCTCCTCAAAGGAAAGAATCTCCTCCCGCGGTATGATATCGGCATAGCCGGCCGCCGGCATGCAGTACCTGCACCGCAGGTTGCATCGGTCTGTGACGGATATCCGCAGATAGTTAATTTCTCTTCCAAAATCGTCTCTCATAGTCTGTTTCCTGTTTCGTCAATTTACTGTCCTTATATCCCCGTGCAGAGCCGGAGACATCTTCCCGTCTTACAGTATACCGCGGCCTTCTTCTCCTGAAACACACCTCTCTGTGTAAGTTTCTTCCTGCGCATACGATCCCGGCGTCCCGTCCCCATCACATCCGGAGGCTGCTTTCCGCTGCGGTTCTGTAACCGGTTAATTTTATCACAAACGGAAAAGAGGAGCAAGGAAAGGAGACAGCTTCGACGCCGGGCCGAAACGGGCATAGCGCAGGTCATTTTTTGTTTTCCGGCTGTTTTCGGTTATTTTGCGGCCGTTTCCGCTTATCACCTGCTGAAGTACAGGAATTTCTGTCCGTCTTATGTTAGAATAAAAAGAAAAAGAAAAGAAGAGATATCCATGATACTTGTAAATGCAGATAAGATAAACAAAAGCTATACCGAAAAACCGCTGCTCTCCGACATCAGCCTGAGCATCCACGAAGGGGAAAAGATCGGGCTGATCGGCGTCAACGGCACCGGAAAATCCACGCTGCTGCGGATCGTCGCGCAGGCGGAGGAACCGGACAGCGGACGCGTCATCTATACCAATAACATCCGAAAGGCCTATCTGCCTCAGCACCCGCCGTTTGACGCCGGACTGACCGTAAACGAACAGGCGGAAAAATATATCGCGCAGATCGCACCGGACACGCCTGATTTTACATGGCGGTCCATGCTGACGAAGCTGGGAATCCGTGACTTTGACGCTGTGATGGGAGCGCTGTCGGGAGGTCAGCGCAAGAGGGTGGCCATGGCCTGTGTGCTGGCATCCTCGGCCGATCTTCTCATACTGGACGAACCGACAAACCACATGGATAACGACGTCATCGCCTGGCTTGAAGATTTTCTCGTCCGGTATAAGGGCGCTGTCTTCATGATCACACACGACCGGTATTTTCTCGACCGGGTCACAACAAAAATCTTCGAGATCGACGGAGGCCGTCTTTATACTTATGAAGGAAATTACGATTATTACCTGGAAGCAAAAGCCGCCAGAGAGGAGATGACTCTCGCCAGCGAACGCAAACGGGCTGCGCTGTACAAAAAAGAGCTGGCCTGGATCCGCCGCGGAGCCAGAGCCCGTTCCACAAAAGCGAAGTCCCACATCGAACGCTTCGAGGAGCTGAGAGACAGCAAGCTGATCATCGAGGATTCTTCTCTTTCCATCGGCACGCTGAGCAGCCGGCTGGGAAAGAAAATCATCGAGATCAGTCACCTGACAAAATCCTACGGCGGCAGAACGCTGATCCGCGATTTCAGCTACACCGTCCTTCGCAGAGATCGCATCGGCATCATCGGTGAAAACGGCTGCGGAAAGACGACGCTTCTTAAGATGATACTGGGAGAAGTCGAGCCCGACTCCGGCGAAATCGAAATCGGCCAGACTGTCCGGATCGGCTATTTTTCTCAGGACACACAGGTCTGGGATCCGAATCAGCGCGTCATAAAATATGTCGAAGGAATTTCAGATAATGTCCGCACGGAGGACGGTTCTTTTTCCGCATCTCAGATGCTCGAACGCTTTCTCTTTCCGACAAGCAAGCATTCCGTTCCCATCGGCAGACTTTCCGGAGGAGAAAAGCGCCGGCTGTATCTGCTCAGCGTCCTGATGCAGGCGCCGAACGTTCTGATTTTCGACGAGCCGACCAACGATCTGGACATCGCCACCCTCACCGTACTCGAAGACTATCTGGATGATTTCAGCGGAGCTGTTATCATCGTTTCTCACGACCGTTACTTTCTCGACCGCCTCTGCTTCCGAACCTTCGCTTTCGAAGGGGACGGCGCGGTGAGACAGTATCCGGGCGGATACACGGATACCGTCAAGGCTCAGGAACTGCGCGCGCTCACCGAAGAAATGAACGCACACAACGGCGTCAGAGCCGCCGGGACAGGAAGCCGCACCTGCGGTGATCCGGGAACGGACGCCGGAGAAAAATCCCGCGGAGGCCGTCCTGCGAGACAGAAAAAGCTGAAATTTACCTACATGGAACAGAAAGAATTTGAAACCATCGATGATGATATCGCTGCTCTCGAAGCGCAGATCCGTGAAACAGAGGAAGAGATGGCCGGCGCAGCCGAAGACTATGTCAGGCTGCAGGAACTCGACGAAAAACGCAGAGAGCTGAACGCAGAACTGGAGCACAAAACGGAACGCTGGGTCTATCTCAATGACCTTGCCGAACAGATTGCCGCACAGAAGTAAGACGACAAAGGGGTAGAATAATGAAAAACATCACACAGCAGCAGACGGAACGGTACAGAGAGACATCTTCTCTGACACGTCCGTCCGCTTCCGGCTCGTCATCCGCTCACAAAGATCCGCAGAAGGAGCCGGAAAATCAGAATCAGGAACAGGAATACCGTCAGGAATACAAAATACAGGATATTACAGCCGATACCGTCTGGCCGCGCATGCCGAAACGCCCTCAGGACAGCCATAAGGGAACCTTCGGCAAACTGCTGTGCGTCGCAGGCAGTTCCCGTTACCGCGGAGCGGCCGCTCTCAGTGCAGAAGGCGCGCTTCGCGGCGGCTGCGGCATCGTGACACTGGCCAGCGTGGAGCCCGTCTTTGCCTCTGTCCAGGCCCGGCTCCCGGAGTGTATTCTACTCTCCTGTACTCCGGACCGGGAGGGCGGTATCTCCGCGGAAAACGCGGACATGCTCCTTCAAGAGCTCTCTCAGGATTATCAGGCGCTCCTGATGGGTCCGGGAATGGGAAATACGGCTGACACAAAAGAGCTCGTTCTCAGGCTCGCCGGCAGTGCGGAATGCACCGTCATTCTCGACGCCGACGCGCTCAACGCCGTCGCTGACACGGGAATTCCCGCATCTCCGGATGCCGGAGTGATCATCACGCCGCATCCCGGCGAGATGGCGAGACTCTGCGGCTGCAGCATTGCGCAGGTAAAAGCGGACCGGGAGCGGATCGCGCTCTCCTTCGCAAGACAGCACAACTGTATCGTCGTTCTCAAGGAACACCGTACGCTGATCGCATCACCGCAGGGCGAGCTGTGGCGCAATACCACAGGAAACTCCGGTCTCGCCCGCGGAGGAAGCGGCGATATTCTGGCAGGACTGATGGCCTCTTTTGCAGCCACGGGAATGGCGCCCCTCGACGCAGCTATCTGTGCCGTCTGGCTGCACGGCGCGGCCGCCGAACGCTGTTCGCGCCGCATCAGCGAGACAGTGATGCTTCCTCATAACATCTTTGCCGATCTGGGAAGAATTTTTCTCAATCACAGCTACAGAACCGTCATTCCTCCTGTTCTGACCGCGTCCCGCGGTGAATCTGCGTCAGAATCCGGAGCCATTGCGGAGGAAAACGTTCATATCCGTGCCGCAGTTCCCGGCGACGCTCCCGAACTGCTCAGGATCTACGCTCCTTACGTGGAACAGACGGCGATCACTTTTGAATATGACGTTCCTTCTCCCGGAGAGTTCGTCCGCCGGATTTCTCATACACTGAACCGCTATCCTTATCTCGTCGCCGAACGCAGCGGCATTCTCCTCGGCTACTGCTATGCCTCTCCGTTTCATGAGCGGGCGGCCTATGACTGGGCAGCCGAGATGACGATATATCTCGCGCAGGATGCCCGCGGACTCGGAATCGGAACGGCGCTGTACCGCCTGATGGAGCAGATCCTTCAGAAGATGAATATCACCAATCTCGAAGCCTGCATCGCTTATTCGGAAAAGGAAGACGAGACGCTGACAAATGACAGCACCCGTTTTCACGATGCTCTCGGCTATCGGATGGTCGGACGTTTTTCACAGTGCGGGTACAAATTCGGTCACTGGTACGATATGATCTGGATGGAAAAAATAATCGGACGGCACCGTTCTCCGATGCCGCCCGTGCTCGGATTCAACGAAGTCAGAGATTTCTTTTCTCTCTGATCTCTTCCCGGACAGGACAGCGGATCCGGATAAAACATCACAGAGAAGGATCCTCCGCCATATAAAGAAGGGCATTGCAAATGGCGGCCGCCACCGTGCTGCCGCCTTTCCGTCCGAGGGCGACGATGTACGGAACGCCTGCCGTCATGATCAGTTCTTTGGATTCCTCCACGTTGACGAAGCCGACCGGCACTCCGATGATGAGAGCCGGCTTCAGAGCTCCTTCTTCGATCAGATCTTTCAGACGAAGCAGAGCCGTCGGCGCGTTGCCGACGGCAAAGATGAGTTTTTCCGGCATCATACTCTGTCCTTCTTCCGGCGTTTCTCCGCCGGCCGCAGTTTTCGCCGCTTTTTCCATGCTCACAGCCGCACGGGTTATACCGCGCCGCCGCGCCTCTTCGGCCACATCCGCATCCGCCATGTGACATACCGCACGGCATCCCAGGCGCTTCAGAGCGCCCTTGTTGACGCCCGCCAGAGCCATATTTGTATCCGTGACAATCATCGTCTTCCGGCCGCCGCGCAGCGCTGCCAGCGCTGAGACCACCGCCGTCTCCGAAAAGACGAGACTGTTCTCATATTCAAAGTCGGCGGTGGTATGTATCACGCGCCGGATGACCGGCGCGTGATACCGCGGCGGCCGTGTCGTCATCTCCGATTCGATGATCTGCATGCTTCTCTTTTCGATCTCTTCCGGCTTCTGATATTTTATATCCATAAATCAAACCTCTTTTTTCCTTTTATGATATCAGAACGGTCTTCTGTTTCAAACAGAAAAACAGTCTGTCCCAAAGGAACAGAGTCCGCCCCGTTCTTCCTCATACCGTCATCTCGTCTGCGCCGCATGCGGACCTGTGAAAAAAGAAACAGGCAGACGCTGCTCATAAATCCGGATGATCCGCCCGATGAAGACCGCAGACAGTACGGTTCCCGCGCCGATGCCGTAAAACTGCGTATGATTTGCCAGACAGAGAAGAGCGGTGACGATGACCAGCGAAATGTCAAAGATATTCTTGACTTTTGAAAAGACGATATGAAACACCTCGGAAATCGTCTTTACGATACCGTCTGTCGGTGTCAGGACAAGATCTGTCTTCACGCAGAGATACACTCCCATCGCCGTAACCGCCATAGTCAGACAGAACAGCAGATAGCGCAGTACGACAGAAAGGCTGAATTCCGGAATGATGAAATCATAGACGTCTGTCAGTATCCCGAAGGCAAAAGACAGAGGGATCTCCAGCGCATAAGCCAGCGTAATCCTCTTTGAGAGAATACACTGGATCAGAACAAACAGAAGATAACAGATGACAGATGCCGTTCCCAGAGACATAGAATAAATCTCCGAAATCGCATACATGACAGAACTGAATGCCGCCACTCCGACAGCATACCTGATATTGAGCACCACTGCCACAGCGATGAGATTCAGCCCGAGAATATATAATAATGCTCTCTTTACCATACAAAATCACCTCTCCATATTTTTCAGCGCCAGAGAAATCAGTGAGAAAAACTGCCTTTTTTCCTCCGGGTTCATGCCGCTCAGAAGTCTGTTTCCCGTATGTGCCCCGTTTTTTTCCATCTCCCGGTACATCCTTTTTCCTTTTTCCGTAACGAAGATTCTTCTGTACCTGCCGTCCTCCTCAGAAGGGAGAATTTCGATCAGATTCTTGTCAGCCATGCGCTCTGTAATGCCTCTGGCTGTCTGATGTGTCACTCCCAGATATTCTTTCAGATCCACCGCTGATCTTCCTTCATTATGAATAAAATAGATAAGGCTGTCCGCCTGTGACGCGGTAAGACCGAGATCCCGTATATCCGCATTCCGGCCGCTCACGATCATATTAGCCAGCTTCAGTATTTTTCTGGCCAGCATATATTCGGTATCAGCCATTTTTTCCGCTCCTTTCTCTCAGGCTCGCTTTTTCCGGTTCTCTTCTTCCGGCTTTTTTCTTTTTCAATATACAGCACGCTGTATATTATAGCGCGATTCCGCTGTTTGTCAACAGCGTACCCCTACTTCCTTTCATCGCTCTTTTCCGCAGCGGAAGCCGCTGCGGAAAAGACGGAAAAAGAAAATCTTCAGAGATACAGATTCCGGGTTCTTCGGCTTTTATCCTATCTCATCGTGACACTCTTCAGCACAACGCGGGCTTTTTTGTAATAATAGCGGAGCTTCGCCATACGCTGTGCCTTTGCATACATTTTATCGATCTCGTCTCCGTGAGCGAGCGGATCTTCCTCGCAGCGGATCACTCTGTCGCGCAGGCTTCTGAACTGCAGACAGTATGTCATCTTATACCAGAGCATGTTTTCTCTGTCTCCCGTACGCTGCCAGTATGTCCCGAACTGATCATCCATCGGCGCATACATAACTTTTTCCATTTCCTCTTCCGTAAAGTAACCGGCCTCGACGGCCATCGGCACGATATCCGTCCCGGGCAGAAAGTTTAGACCGTGCAGCTGCAGCTCAAAAGGTCCGTACATGTCTTTGACCAGACGGTAGGTGTCTTTCAGATCCTCTGTCGATTCAAACGGATGCTGGACCATGAAATCATAACTCGCCCAGAATACTCCGGATTCCGAGATGATGCGCGTCGCCTCGATGATATCCTCTCTCGTCTCATAGCGGTGGAACACATCGTGGCGGATGCGGTCCGAACCCGACTGAATACCCATGATGACTTCCGTCAGGCCCACTTTCTGCAGCTTTGACAGCATTTCGGCATTCACCATCTTCGGATGAGACCAGATCGTAAACGGCATGTTGATCTCTTTCGGATAGCGGCGGCAGAACTCGTCCACCCAGCCCGGAAGATTCGGAAAGATCTCGTCGTAAAAGTGCATGAACACCAGCTTTTTACACTGTTTTTTCGCCTCGTTCAGCTCTTCCATGACACTTTCCACCGAGCGCGTGCGCACGCCCGCTCCCTTCGGCATCAGACGTCTCAGGTTGATGCAGCAGCAGTAGGAGCAGGTAAACGGACATCCTCTGGAGGCGATGATCTCATAGGAACGCGTTCCCAGCTGAGGATCTCCTTCCGTGAGAGTGTCATTTTCGATATAGCACGCATTTTCACAGCGGATGGCAGGCAGGCCGTATCTGTCGATATCTGTCTCCAGTCCGGTGATCGGCGTTTCCTTTTTTTCTCCGTTCTCCATCCGGCAAAGAGAAGGAATCTCCTCTACGGAAGTTCCGTTTTTTACAGCTTCCGCCAGAAGCGGGAGCGGAATCTCTCCGTCAGAACGGATGACATATTTTACGCCGCGCGACAGGAAATAATCGGGAAACATCGTGGCATAAGCGCCGCCGCAGGCGACTTCAATCCCGTTTTTCAGCAGAATATCGACGAGCCGGTCCACCGTTTCGAGATACATGGAACTCATGACCGAAAGACCTGCCAGAACGGGATTTTCTTTCTTCACCCGTTCTATAAACAGTTCAAGTTCCCGTTCCGTCGTAGGCTTCGGCCGGACACTGTTGAAATTTTTATAGAAAATCGTCACGACACGCCATCCCTTTTTCTTCAGCGCCGATTCGAGATAGCGGACTCCCAGTGCTTTGATATTATAAAAACCGACCAGTACGATCGTTCCTTTTTCTTCTGCCATAATTCCTCCGATCTGACGTCTTACCCTCCGATTTTTCTTTTTTCTGCTTCGTTTCCCGCTTTTTTTCCGTGCAGCAGGAAAGAAGGACCGCCGTGCGGAATTTCTCCCGTCCGCGTCCGGTCCGAAACTCCATAGTATTATATCTCAAATCCGCCGGAATATCTATTACAGCGAGGTTTCATCTGTGTGAAAGAAAAATCTCAGACTTACAGAAACGTCTCATTTTCCCGGCGCATCTGTCTGAACGGGCTGAGCATTTTCTCCGTGCGCTCCTGCAGCGGCTGCGGCAGTATTCTCGCCTTCACCGGACAGGCGGCGACACATGCTATGCAGAGTGTGCAGAGCGCCGGATCCGTGCTGACAGCACCCTGCCGGATCAGAATCGCATTTTCCGGACAGACATCCTCACACGTTTCACAAAGCGTACAGGAAGATGTGCAGACAGGTGATATCTGCATGTTCATCCCTTCTTTATACGGACGATTTCCCGGAACCTCCGGCGGCTGCGCGTCGCCGCTTTCGATTTTCTGTACGGCTCTGCGCGCGAACTCCCTGATCTGCTCCGCATCCGCGTCATCCGGCCTGCCCGCTCCCACTTCCGGCACCATGGAGTGCTGTGCGATAAAAGCCCCGGAAGCCGTAACCCGAAAGCCGCACTCTTCAGCGATATCGTTCAGTTCGAGCAGCGCATCTTCATAAGCCCTGTTTCCGTAGACGACGATCGTCACCGCCGTCCTTCCTCTTCCTTCCACGGTGCGCAGCTGTCTGGCGGCCGTTTCCGGCACTCTGCCCCCGAAAACCGGCACGGCGATAACCGCCGGCGCATCAGATTCGCTCTTTTTCACACGGCCGCTCATCGGCGTCAGATTGATGATTTCTGTCTTTTTTGCCGCTTCCCGGCAGAAAAGATTTCCCGTCTTCTTTGTTCCTCCTGTAGGACTGTAATAATAAAAGGTTACATCATTCAGCATTTTTCTACCTCCTGTAAAACCGCAAAAGATAAGTAACAAAGGAGCAGACAGCGAAACCGGAATTTTTTCCTGCATATGCAGCAAATCTGCTCCCGCAGACGCAGCGGGAATCAGAGACTCACCTCTTACACGAAAGCCCGGTAAACCGTGCCCGCACAGGGATGGTGAACAGCCGGTTTCCCGTATGCGGCTGATAAAAAAAACGGGAAGACAGAAAGGTGCCTCCCGATAAGAAAACATCGTGAGGCAAGAGAGAAACGGTATAGCTTCGGCTATGCCGTTTTTCTCATTCTTGCCTTGATGAAGTGACTTTGGATACTTCCAGGG
>CALXIZ010000092.1 GCA_944388495.1 uncultured Clostridia bacterium
AGAAAGGAATGAAAGAAGAAAATGAATTCGACACAGCTGGCCTGCTTTATTGAAGTGGCGCAGCATCTCAATTTTGCAAAGGCGGCGCAGAATCTGCATCTGTCGCAGCCGACGGTGAGCAAACAGATACAGTCGCTGGAAAATGAACTGGGCGTCCGTCTTTTTGAACGGAGTACGCGCAGCGTGTCTCTGACGTACGCCGGGCGGCGTTTTTTCCCGGATGCCAGAGGAATTCTGATTCAGGAACAGAAAGCCGTGAAAAATCTGCGCGATATGGAGCGCTGCGCCGATCAGCCGCTGATCATAGGCAGCTACGGCATGGAGCTTTTTTCGTATCTTGCGGAAATTCTCTCTCCCATGCTCCGGGAGATGCCGAATCTGCGTCCGGATATCATCAATGCGCCTTACCAGTCTCTGCGAAACGCGCTCGTATCTCATTCCATGGATATCGTGATCGGAACAAAGCAGCTGCTCGATGCGAGGCAGGGAAACGGGGAGAGCAGCTTTGAGAAACTGGCGGATGCGCCGGTGCGCTGTATTCTGCCGCAGGCAGGAGGAGAACAGACGGCGGGAGTTTCTCTGTCAGGTGTTTCTCCGCCGGGGGCTTTCCGAAGTCCGGATGAAAAAGAGAGGAAAGAGGATGATATCGTGCTCACAGCGGATGATCTTGAACCCGAAAAAATGAAACAGAGATTTGGCACGGCCTGCCGTCTGACCTTTGCCGATCTGGAATCGGCGCTGAGAAATCAGAGCTGTTTTGCGGCCGTGGAATCTGTTTTCAGCAGCCGCTATACCGTTTTCTGTGATAATGCGGAAGCGGCTTTCTGCCTGGTGAAGGCGGGAGCGGGATTCCTGCTGATGCCGGAGCCGGATCTGCTGCGGCGCAGAGATCTGCGTTATCTCTCTGTGGAAAGTGCGCCTGTCTTTTCCTAAGGATATTTTTATGAGAAGAAAAACCGGAATCCTGCTCTGAAAAAATTCAGGCTTCTTCTGAAGAAATGTTTTGAAAGTGGTTAATGTGATGAATCGGAAAAAAGGGGATAATATGGATATCAGACTTCATTATACCGAAAAGGGCAGCGGGGAACCGCTTATTCTGCTTCACGGCAACGGGGAAAACGGGCGGTATTTTGTGAATCAGACGGATTTTTTTGCGGAAAAGTATCGTGTCATCGCAGTGGATACGCGCGGACACGGACAGTCGCCGAGAGGAGAGGCTCCCTTCCTGATCCGGCAGTTTGCAGAGGATCTCGCCGGTTTTATGGACGGGCTCGGAATCGAAAGAGCGAATATCCTGGGATTTTCCGACGGAGGAAATATCGCCGTGACATTTGCGCTGAAGTATCCGCAGCGGGTAAACCGGCTTATCCTCAACGGAGCGAATATCTTTCCGCGGGGAATGAAGCTGCACATTCTGCTTCCCATCATCATCGCCTGCCGTTTTCTCTCTCTGTTCGCTCCGGTGAGCAGACGGGCGAAGGAAAACGCGGAGCTTCTGCGGCTGATGACGGACGAGCCCCGGATTTCGCCGCAGGAGCTGTCGCGGCTTTCCGTGAGGACGCTGGTGATCGCCGGAACGCGGGACATGGTGAAAGACAGTCATACCCGGCTGATTTACCGCAGTCTGCCGGAGGCCGAGCTGGCGATTCTTAAGGGGGATCATTTTATCGCGGCGAAAAAACCGCAGGAATTTAACCGCATTGTATGGAATTTTCTGGAAAAATAAAAAAGACTGAAGGAACGGGATTATTTTCCGTTCCTTCAGTCTTTTCCGTCAAAGCGGATAACGGTGAGATATTTCTTGCCTCTGCGGGCCAGCTCTTCGTCGATTCTGTCTTTCAGCCGGCGGCACTGTTTTGTCATGGAATAAGGGATCGCGAGATCGAAGACGAGCTTTGTCTGCTTCGCTCCCCGCACCATGCGGAAATCGTGCATGGACAGACGGGGATCGAGACTGCGGATGATCTCTTCGACGATGCGGTGCATCTCGTTCCATTCCTCGTCGTCAAGAAGGACGGGATCGTAATGGATGACGAGATGGACGTTCAGCTTTTCGAGCACCTCGCATTCGATCTCGTCGATAATATCGTGACAGACGAGGGGATCTTCCTCCGCACTCAGCTCTGCGTGAAGAGACGCAAAGCACTGGCCGGGGCCGTAATCGTGTACCAGCAGGTCGTGAATGCCGAGAATTTTGTCGTGAGACAGCACAAGATTGCTAATGTGTTCTACCAGTCCGGGATCCGCGCGCTGGCCGAGCAGCGGCGAGATCGTCTCTTTTGCGATGCTGACGCCGGAATAGAGGATAAAGACGGCGACCGCGAGGCCTACGAAACCGTCGATATTGATGTCGAAGAAATATCCGGCCAGACAACCTGCGAGCACGGCTGCGGAAGCGACGACATCATTTCTGCTGTCAACCGAGGTGGCCCGCAGCGTGGTGGAATCGATGCGTCTGCCGAGAGAGGCGAAGAACACAGACATCCATATTTTTACCGCTATCGAACAGAGCAGAATGATGATCGTAACGGCGGAAAATTCCACTTCTGAAGGATGAAGGATTTTTCCCGCGGAGGATTTTGCAAGATCCGCTCCGATCAGCAGGATCAGGGCGGCGACGACGAGACCGGAGATATATTCATAGCGGGCGTGGCCGTAGGGATGATCTCTGTCCGCCGGCTGCTGCGCCATGCGGAAACCGAGCAGCGTCACCAGTGAGGATGAGGCGTCTGAAAGATTGTTGACTGCATCGGCGATGACCGAGACCGATCCGGAGAGAACACCGGCGGCCAGTTTTCCGCAGAAGAGCAGAATATTGCATAAAATTCCCGTGATTCCCGCCAGCTTTCCGATGGCGGAATGAACGGAGGGAGACTGGCAGTTCTGATAGTCCCGGACGAAGAGCCGTAAGAGAAGTTCCGTCATAAAAATTTTCCTTCCTGTTTCTTTTCTGTTTCCGTCTGTCCTTTCATTTACCGTTTTTCTTTTATCGCCGGCGGATCCCGGTTCCGGCCCGGAAAGCGGGAAGCAGATGAGGGTGAAAAAAACCGCGAAACAGTAATTTACATACTGTCCCGCGGGTGATAAATCCGCTGTCACTTCTGTGACCCGGCTCCGTGCTGCGCGTCTGTGCGCGGCGTCACGGCCTGTTCAGTGTCGGTATGATTCTGTACGGTAAATGATAAGATAAATGAGATATTATCATTTATTATACGGAATGCGGCGTTTCACGTCAATCGGAAAGGTGAGCGCCCGGATTTCCGCCGCTTTCGCCATCGGGAGTTTCCGCCGCCGGATGAAGAGGCTCGTGATCTGTTCCGAGGCTGTCGATGATCGTGATGACCAGACCGCGGATATTGTTTTCCGTCGTGCGGTAAGGGGCGATACGCAGCGTATAGAAGCGCCCGTTCATGGCTGTCACCTCTCTGTCGATGGAGATCAGGTCCTTCAGGACATGTCTCGCATCCGCCTCGATGTCTTCGTCCGGAAAACTGTGGGCGAAGATCTGAATCGGACGGCCGATATCGTGCTCCATCAGCTGAAATTCCCGACCCACGTATTCTGTGAATTTACGGATATTGAGATTGCTGTCGAGAAACAGAATGCCGATCATAGTGGAGGAAAGGAAGTTGGACAGGTCGTTTGACATCATCGTCAGTTCGTCCAGCTTCAGCTGATGCTCCGTATTTACGGTATAGAGTTCCTCGTTGACGGACTGCAGCTCTTCCGTGGAACTCTGAAGCTCCTCGTTCGCCGTCAGAAGTTCCTCATTTGCCGCCTGTAGTTCGCCGTTGACCGTTTCAAGCCGCTGAATCGTGGAGCGCAGATCCTCCTGCGATACCTGGAATTCGCGTTCCAGATCAGCGATACGCTGCGCGGCGGTAGCGTCGATATCGTACTTCTCGACAATGCCGCCGGTTTCAGTACTTCTGTGTTCCAGAAACAGAACCGCCGTCAGATCGCTGTCACCGTTGTGAGGATCCGAAATGGGCTGCGCCTGCAGGTCGATCACCTTGGATCCGGAAGGACAGTCGACCATGATATCGGTGTAGGTGACGCTCTGGTGCTGCGTGCGGCATTTGTTGAGAGCGGTGGAGGCAGCCAGCCGCAGATTCTTGTCGAGCATGTTGAAAAAGTTCAGGCTGGCTCTTCCCGGGGCGATGGAGAGAAAATCTCCGTAATTGCCGAAGAAGTGGACGACATTGTCGTTTGCGTCCAGAACCACGGAAGCCGGAAGGAAAGCCTCCAGAAATTTTGTATACATATTTTCCGGTATGGAATCATCGATCTGGCTGTTTCCGGAGTGCGAGCTCCGCAGGGAAATAGCCTGAATGTTCGGAATATTGAAAGCCGGCGGCGTAAGATCTTCCACTTTGCCTTCTCCTTTATGTATATATATTTTTTCTGTGCTGCAGACAGGTTTGAATACGCTGACATATTCGCTGGCGGATTCGCTTTTTCCGAGGAACAGATATCCTCCGTTTTTCAGCGCCGAGTGGAAAATGGCGAAAAGGCCTTTCCGCAGGACAGGCTGAAAATAGATCATGACGTTACGGCAGATGATCATGTCGAGCTTGCCGAACGGCGGATCCGAAAGCATGTTATGCGGCGCGAAGACGATCATCCGCCGTATATCCTTGGAAATCACGTAATAGTCGTTTCGTTTCATGAAAAATCTGGCCAGACGGTCAGGAGATACGTCGTCGATGATGCTCTTTGAAAAGATGCCTTTGCCGGCCTGCTCAATGGCACGGCTGTCCACGTCAGTGCCGAATATTTTCACGTCGCGCTTTGCATGAAGTTCGTCCATGGCTTCTCTGAACAGAATTGCCACAGAATATGCCTCTTCTCCGGTCGAACAGCCGGCACTCCAGATACGGACAGCATCGCCTTCCTGTGTGCTTTCGATGATCTTGTAGATCGCATTGTACTTCAGCTTTTCGAAAAAGTCAGGATCGCGGAAGAAATTCGTCACACCGATGAGGACTTCTTTGATCAGTGTATTGACTTCCTCCGGACTGTTGCCGAGCAGACGGGCGAATTCCGTCAGGTTCGGACTGTGCGTGACGACGATTCTCCGTTCGATGCGGCGCAGGATCGTCGAGCGTTTGTAGTAGGTGAAGTCGATGCCGCTGGCATTCTTCAGGATCGTGTAGATATGCGACAGCGTCTCTTCATCGGAGAAGAGGTTATCCTCATCGGCAAAGGTGCTGTCGCTGCGGTGCGGGCGGATCAGTGTCTGCGAGCTGGAAAGATTGAGGATTTCCTCCGCCGTCTCCTCCGGCGAGAGAATAAAATCCGCAAGCCCTGTGTTGATGACACTCTTCGGCATGCCGTCGAATTTGGCGGTTTCCGGTTCCTGAGCGATGACCAGGCCGCCGCGTTCCTTGATCGCTTTGACGCCGTTAGTGCCGTCGGAGCCGGTTCCCGAAAATACCACGGCTATGGAATTTTCTCTGCGCTCTTCCGCGAGAGAGGAGAAAAAGATGTCGATGGGATGGTTCAGCGTTCCCGGAGCGTAATCCGACAGCAGCAGTATATCTCCCTTCAGAGACATATATTTTTTCGGAGGGATGAGATATACCGTATTCGGTGAGACCTTCATTCCGTCCGTCGCCTGACGCACTGTCATATCCGTGTATTTACCGAGAATGTCGGCCATCAGGCTTTTGTAGTCGGGCGAAAGATGCTGAATGACAACAAAGACCAGGCCGGTATGATTCGGTATGCAGCTGAAAAACTGCTGAAGAGCCTCAAGACCGCCCGCAGAAGCGCCGATTCCTATGATCATCGGCGAATCGGGCGGCGATGTCTGAGATGTCCGCGGCGAGACAGAGCGGACTTCGTTTTCCTGATTCATGTACGACAAACCTCCTAAAGTTTTATCATGAAATGCAGACCCGGCGGGTTTCCGGAGAAAAGCGTCAGGCTGTTTCGTGCCGGCACGGCGGGAAAAAGGCGAGAGTACCTTTTTTCCGCTGTGCCGGATTTTTTAAAGATCGCGGATATTTTCACGACGGACAGGATGACAGTCCGTCACTGATCCCGGATCAGATATTTTTCTTTGAATTGTTCGGCCGGCAGCGGACGGTCGTAATAATATCCCTGCGCATAGGTACAGCCGGCTTCGAGAAGCGCTTTCTCCTGCGCCGCAGTCTCCACTCCCTCCGCCACACAATCGATACCGTAGGTTTCGCAGATTTTTAAGATATCCCTGACGAGCATGCGGCTGATATTGTTTTCCGTCAGATCAGCTATCATGCTGCGGTCCAGCTTGACCACATCAAACCTGACATTTGTGAAGACAGAGATATTGGCATACTGGGAGCCGAAGTCATCCAGGCTGAAAGTGATGCCGTGCTCACGGAATTCCGTCATGATATCATTCAGCGCCGTCTTTTCGATATTTCCGGCGCTTTCCGTGATCTCCAGCTCCAGCAGATCGTGAGGCAGAAGCGGATATCTGCTCTGGATGGCGAGAATCGAGGCCAGCGTGGTGGCGTGAAACAGAGTGACTCTGGAAAAATTTACGGAAACTCTGACAGGCGTGATTCCCTCTCCGCGCCACTGATCCATCAGAAACAGCGTCCTGTTGAGCACATACAGATCGAGATCCCGGATCGCACCGCTTTTTTCAAGATCTGCGATGAAGTGATCCGGTGTGATGATTTCTCCGTTTTCACCGATTCCCCGGACCAGAGCTTCGGCGCCGGAAAGCTTTCCGGTGGTCATATCGACCTTCGGCTGGAAGAAAACAGTCAGTTTTCCTGCGCCGGCAGCCTCTGCAACGTTGGAATAGGAAGAATTTCTGTGCATGGAAATATTATTCCTTCCGAACGGATCGGCGGAGGATTTTCTGTTTTCCGCCGATCCGGAGTGCATGATGTTCCGCGCTTCATTCACCAGCGACTGCCCGTCGAAGGAACCTTCCGCCCACGTGTAGCCGGTCCGGAGATATTTCGGCGGATACTGTCTCTGGATCATCGTGATCAGACGGAGACAGCGGCCCGTGAATACCTGCCGTGTGGTATTCGGACACAGAGCCACGAATTCCGCATCCCAGGTCCGGAAAAGAAGCGAGTTTCCGAATACCTCCGAAAGTGTCTTCGACACATACCACAGGAGTTTGCTGCCGTATTCGAATCCGAGACTGCTGTTGATCGCGGACAGATCCGGAATATCGAGACAGATGGCTCCCAGCGAATAGTAAGTGTCCGAATTGAGGGAACGGATGACGTTCTGATAGCTCCGCAGGTTCGGAAGATCTGTCAGCAGAGACTGCGACAGATCGCCCGGCAGAACCGGTTTCGCCCGGAAACGGTCCTGTTCCTGAAGCAGATAAGGGACCAGTGTGCTGAACAGCGCGGCATCAGCCGCATGCTTCCGGGGATTTTCCACGCAGAGAAAGCCCTGAATACTTCCGTTGATGACCAGGGGAAACACAGTGAAGTACCACGGATGACCGGTATCGGGATACGTATCATTCAAAACGCTGTGAGTCCGCTTCAGGAAGACGGGAGAGCGTTCCTGCATACATCTCTTCAGAAGAGGAAAGCGATCTGTGCGCATGCCGGAGACCGCCTGCTGGATGCTCGGCTTCTGCGGATCTGTCCATTCATGAAGCATCGTGACGACATGACGGTTTTCCGCAAGCGTGAGCACGTATACCCGGTCAGCCTGATAGTAGATTCCGATGTAGCTCAGTACGCTGAGAACCGAGGACTCGAGAGAATCAGAAGAAAGCATGGAGGAAAGGCAGTGAAAAGCCACGTCTTTTTCCTCCTCCGAAAGAGGGCGCTTTATCTCTTCCTGCAGGGTCCGGATGCTGTCATCGTGGTCGTACGACTGGATCTGCGTCCATCCGGGATCGCTGTTTTCCTGTGAAAAGATCACCAGATCGGATGCGGAGTTATGCCAGAGAGCACAGGTCCTGATCGTATCATTCAGCATGTTATCGTAATTTATATTATGTGCGTTATCGCAGGCGACGGAAGCTACGAAACGCAGAGATTCCAGATCTTCCTCTTCCAGCACCAGCCGCAGAAACGAGAAGGAATCTTCCATCCTCCTGCGGATATCAAAGCGGGAACGGACATCAGCAAAAAAAACGATGATTTTGTCGCTGCTGTACTGGCCGATAATGCAGGACGTACCGAGCGCGACAGTCAGCACGGAGGCGATGCGGTACCGCTTCCTCTCCAGCTGCTTCGCATCATCGGCATAGAGTCTGGCCAGGCCGTTGAGTTCGATCAGAGCCATAGCGCAGGAGGCGTTGCTGTCATCCGCAATGATGACCTCTGAAAGAGAACGTGTAGTCTCTCTGTTATAGAGGTGTGTTACCGGATCGCAGCCGATATCGGCCTTGAGCCTGTGCTCCCATTCGCGGCGAAGACCGAGACGGAGAACATAGGTAAAAAGATAGATATCGCCGGTCAGCGGATCCTCGGAGAGATTGACGACATGACAGACCCATTCAGTCTTCTTTTTACCGGAAGCGCGCCGGTATTCAGCGGTCAGCCAGCGTTTTCCGAGATCAAAGTTCTGCAGAAGACGCCGGCGGTCGAAGAGGTCGTTCAGATTCTCATCGCTGTCCCAGAGGGAGACTTTCGATTCTTCCTGAAAGAGAAGATGAGAACAGAGCTCGCCGTTCAGCTGAGCGCTCATATCTCTGTTGTCCATCCAAAGCTCCCGCACCGTATCCTGTGTGAGGTCGGCCCGCATGGCGAAGATGAGATCGGAGGATGTCGCCGGCGGCAGAGGCCTTTTGAGAATGGATCTCGTCTTTTCACCGATAAAATTGTGCGGCAGATTTTCGATGATTCCGACCGCTTTGAGAGCGTATCCGGTATCGTCAAAAAGTATCCGGTATGACATGGCAGCCCATCCGTAGCAGCCGGTATCCTGTGAGCGGATGATGAAATTCCCGCAGTCCTGTACTTTTCCGCGCAGAAGCTCTCTGCAGAATTCACGGAACCGGGATGCGGAATCGGGATGGATCCAGCCGGTATTTATCAGTGCATCGGGAAATTCAAGATGCGATTCCTCCGGAATGTAAAACCGGCTTTCGCTTCCGAAGAACTGCACGGTGCGGGAGGCGATATCGACCTCCCACAGGCTCTGAGAAGTCTGCTCAAAGGCGATTTCGAGTCTCTCATTGATCTCCGAGAGACGCTGCTCCTGTTCTTTGAAGCGCGTGATATCCGTAGTGGTCACGAGCATGACAGGCAGAGGATTGTCGTAATCGATTTTTACCGCCCGCACATGCCACCAGGACCAGTCGGAATGAGTGATGGAGATGCGGTGAACGTGTTCCACGATTTCTCCTGTCTTTATGCCTGTCTGATATGCGGCATAAAGAGAGGCCCAGTCGTCCGGGTGTACCCAGTCGGAAAGGCAGCGCGGAAGCGTGTAATGAAGAGGATCCGCTCCGATAATGCGGCAGAAACTCGGGCTGACGTAGAGAAGACGCAGCTGTTCGCCGATCTCCAGGAGAGCCACGCCGCTGTCCATATATTCCAGAAGACCGGTGAGAGGTATCGTATTGACGGGAGTAAAGGTCTCGTCTTCCGGAGTGTCGAGGTCAGACTGAAGACAAAATCCGCATTTTCCGTTCTTTTTCGCCTGATAAAGAGCGAGATCAGCCTCCTGATACAGAGAGTCGAAGGAATGGGTATTTCCGGCTGTAAAGCAGATACCGACACTCGCCGTGAGGGCGACGGAGGGATTGCTGCCGACGACGATCTGCAGACACTGGCACAGCCGGCGTCCTTTTTCTCTTACGGTATGTTCCGTCATCTGTCCGCAGAGAAATACGAGAAATTCGTCGCCTCCCAGACGTCCGACGATATCGTTCGCGCGGAACTGTGATGAAAGAATCTGGGAAAAACGGCGGATTGCCTGATCTCCGGCCTGATGTCCGAGAGAGTCGTTGATCCGCTTGAAATCGTCCGCATCGATGATAAACATGGCGCAGGTATCGTTTTCTCCCATACTCTGCAGACGTTCATTTATATACTGTTCAGCGGTAACCCGGTTTAAAAGCCCGGACAGGGCATCCTTGGAAGCGCGTTCCTGAAGCTCTTCAAATTCCTGTTCAAGAGCCAGGCTGTCCTGAGAGGTGTTGTTGCTTTCCTGCATATTTTGCCTCACCCATTCACATTGATATCGTTCGTTATGTTGATCTGATATTATCCGGAAAACATGTTTCTGAAAAAAATGTTCTTTCATGCTATTGTAACATAAATATGGCAGCGGAAAAAATACTTTATCGTATATTTTTATACCTATCATCTATGTGACAGCTGCGGGAAACGTATACCGCACGGAAAAAGGAAAAAGCTGAAATCCGGCCGTGTCCAGCAGGCTGAAAAACGGAAAGAAGACGAGAGGGTATGGAAGCGCAGGCAAAGAAAAAGGATACTGCCTGTAAAAACAGACGGTATCCTCCGATATTCCGGTAAGTACACTTCCGCTGCGACAGGAAAGTGTACTTCAGTAATGGCGGAGAAGGTGGGATTCGAACCCACGTGCCCCGGAGGGCAACTGCATTTCGAGTGCAGCTCGTTATGACCGCTTCGATACTTCTCCTCAGATTCAGATCGGAAAGCCCGATCTGAAAATTACCTATATAATATATCACTTTGCCATCATAAGGTCAACCGGAAAACAGAGAGAAAAAATGCTTTTTGCCGTCGGATCTTTTCAGACGTTTTTCTGCCGGATGATCTTCTGTGTAGTTGTTCGTGCAAAATCCTCTTTGCGCACGATGACACTGCGGATTCTCTTGTAACTCGGAAGATTCTCATTGATGTCGGCGATGAGATCCTTCATGATTTTCTGAAGCTGCTGTGATGTCAGCTCTTCTTTTCCGGTATCGGCGAGATAATCGAAATCAGGTATAATCTGAATGCCTACGATTTCGCTGTCGTCTTTTTTTACCGCGTAGACCATACAGTCTGTCACCAGAGGACTGTTGTTCACCACGCATTCGATCTCCTCCGGATAGATATTTTCACCGTTTTTGGTGACGATGACATTTTTTTTGCGGCCTGTGATGTACAGCCAGCCGTCAGGATCGAGAAAACCGAGATCCCCGGTATTGATCCAGCCGTCCTCCATCACAGCCTGTGTTTCTTCCGGCATTCTGAAATAGCCCAGCATCATGTTCGGACCCCTGTAGCAGATCTCACCGATGCCGTCTTCGTTGGGACGGACGATCTTTACCTCGCCGTCGGCGATGCAGATACCGACAGAACCGGCTTTTTTGTAGCGGTCACCGGACCGCACCGGCGTTGCCGAGATAAACGGCGACGTTTCTGTCAGA